>DATLBY010000291.1:0-6308 GCA_035526665.1 Bryobacteraceae bacterium | reverse complement strand
CGAAGATTGGGACGCTGGAAGCTGAGGATGAATTTCCGGGGATCGCGTAATTTAAGCTGCGTCAAAATGTCGTGCCGGACACGCTGGGTAGCGCTGGCGGTGAAGGCGGCAATCGGAGTGCTTGGAAACGCCTCGCGCAGCCGGCTCAGCTGGCGATACTCTGGACGGAATTCATGCCCCCACTCCGAGATGCAGTGCGCCTCATCGATGGCAAAAAAAGACAGATTTACGCGCTGCAGCCAGCCCACGGTGTCGGGCCGGGCAAGCCGCTCAGGCGAAAGATAAAGCAGGCGATACCGTCCCTGAGCTGCATTGACCATGACGCTGCGCTGCTCGGCCTGCGTCATGGAGCTGTTGAGAATAGCGGCAGGAATTCCCATCTGCGCCAAAGTTGCCGCCTGATCGTGCATAAGCGCAATCAGTGGCGAAACAACAATAGCTGTGCCGCCGCTGACCACGGCCGGGAGCTGGTAGCAAAGCGACTTCCCTCCCCCGGTCGGCATCACGACGGCCACATCATTGCCGGAGATCAGACTGCGGACGATGCGCTCCTGGAGGGGGCGAAAACTATCGTAGCCCCAATAACGAAGCAGAGGGGACGAGAGGTCAGCGTCTGGATTCAAGATACAATTGTCGCATCATGAATAGCCGCCGAAACGCTTTAAAGGTGCTGGCAGTGGTTGCCGCGGCTCCGGTTGTAGATGCGCAACAGCATCAGCACGCAACGCCGAAATCGGTACCGGCCGCCAAGCCCCCGGGACCGAAGTTCTTCACCGCGGCTGAAATGGATCTGCTGCGAATATTGACCGATTTGATTATTCCGCGTTCCGATACGCCAGGCGCGTCCGACGCCGGCGTTCCCATGTTGCTGGATGGCCTCATGAAGAACAGTGAGCGACTGCAAAGGGAATGGCGGGAAGGGCTCGCGCTTCTAGGGCCGGACTTCGCCACGCTCGGTCACGACAAGCAGGTCGAACTGCTCACCGTTTTCAGCCAGGAACAGGACACTCCTCGATCACGCTTTTTCCACCTGTTGAAGGGCGGCACCGTCGATCAATATTATTCGACTCGCGAGGGTCTGGAAACTGAACTCGGGTGGCACGGCAACACCTTCCTGCAGGAATTCGAAGGCTGCACGCATCCCGAGCATCAGGGATAACCTCATGCAGATTAAAAAATCTCCCAAGGTACACGACGTCCTGATTGTGGGCAGCGGGGCGGCCGGTGGAATGGCTGCATGGAACCTGACGCGGCAAGGTGTAAACGTCCTGGTTCTGGACGCGGGGACGAAGTTCAAAAGATCGACCTTCTGGTCGCATGTGAAGCCCTGGGAATGGCATCTGAGAATCGATCGCGGCGAACGGCCGCCGCAGTTTTTTCTGGATACGAAGGAGCAGCCCTACCTCACACCCAAGGACGACCCCTTCGATCTGATGCGAGTGTGGGGGCGGGGCGGCAAAACCAACGTGTGGGGACGAGTGTCGCTGCGCTATTCGGATGTGGATTTTGCCGGTCCTGAGAAGGATGGCTGGGAGATTCCCTGGCCAATCCGTTATAAGGATGTCGCGCCGTATTACGACAAGGTGGATCAATTAATTGGCGTCTGCGGTGGGAATGACGACCAGGATTCGCTGCCGGGAAGCAAATATCATTTGCCTCCACCCGCCCCGCGATGCGGGGAAAGGCTGCTGCAAAAGGCGGCCAAAGGCATGGGCATTTCGATCGTCTCCGGCCGGCGGGCCGTACTCACCCGGGATCACAACGGCCATACGAAGTGCCATTACTGCGGCGCTTGCGGACGGGGCTGCGATGTAGGCGCCTTCTTCAACTCATCGGACTACCTGCTGGAACCCGCCTTCCGGACCAACCGGCTGGAAGTAATGGACAACGCCGTGGTGGCGCGCATTCTTGTGGATGACAAAGGGCGCGCCAATGGCGCTCAGTACTTCGACCGGAATACCGGCGAAGAGCACAAAGTTTACGCAAAGCGGGTGATCGTGGCGGCGTCGTGCATCGATTCGACACGCATTCTGCTCAATTCAAAATCGAGCGCGCATCCCAACGGCATTGGGAATTCCTCCGATGTCATCGGCCGCTATTTGAGTGAGCAGATCCGCTTCCATATGTACGGATTCGTGCCCGAGCTGATGGGCGGTCCGGTGCGCAACGATGATGGGATCGGTGGCGAGCATATCTACATGCCGCGGTTCAATCACCGGGATGGCCGGAAGCACGATTATCTGCGTGGCTACGGCATGCAATTCTGGAATATCGGCGCCCAGGCCGGACCAGCGTGGGCCAAGCACCTGCCGGGCTTTGGCCTGGACCTGAAACAAGCCGTCAAAAAGCGCTTCCCAGCCCTGGTGGCGCTGCATCCGTACGGAGAGACGCTGCCCCGGAGAGACAATCGTGTCACCGTCGAGGGCACTCCGAAGGACCGCTATGGGGTTCCTATCGCCCGTATTGAGTACAAGATAGGCGAGAACGAGCGCACCATGGCGAAAGAGATGTACGACACTGCCGAGGCGATCCTGAAGTCCGCCAAAGCGGAGATTCTTGGCTTCCAGCGGAACAACCTGGATGTGAACGGCAGTGCGATCCACGAACATGGAACCTGCCGGATGGGTACAGATCCGAAGCGTGCCGCGCTGAATGGCTTTTGCCAGTCACATGACGTCCCGAACCTGTTCGTGGTGGATGGCGCGGCTTTCACAACCGCCAGCGAGAAGAATCCGACTCTGACCATCCTGGCGCTTGCCTGGCGGGCCACCGACTACATGGCGGACGAGATCAAGCGCGGCGCCATCTAAGGGCGTCGGATTATTTCAGCGGTGTAAGCGTGAGCTTGCGAAATTCCACGGCTCCGTGGTCGCCCTGGATAATGAATGGCCCCGGTTCCGATTCGTTGGGATCGACGGCAATGGCGGTGAGCCCTTCAATCTCCTTGTGGTCGATGATGGTCTTGCCATTCAGCACCACCGTCACCACGTTGCCCACTAGCGTGATATCGAAGGCCTGCCATTCATTCGCGGGCTTACTGGCATTTTCCGTGGGCTGGATCCGGCTGTAGAGGGCGCCATTGCCATGCAGGGAAGCTGGCTGGCCGATATCCTCGAAAATCTGGACTTCGTAGCGCCCGCGTAGTCCAATCCCGCTGTTACTTTTTGGCCCCACGCGGTATTCGGCGTGAAGCTTAAAATTCCAGAATTTCTGCTGCGTGACGATGTCGGTTGTGCCGGCGGCATTCTTCAGCACTCCGTTCTCCACAGTCCAGCCGATCTCCTTGTCATCCAGCAGCGGACGCCAGCCGGAGAGATCCTTGCCGTTGAACAGTTCGATGGGTTTTTGCGGTTTGAGCGCCGCCTCGTTCTCAGCTTTAAAACGGGGCGCGCGAACGCCGGACCAGCTGATCGGATCTTTCCCATCCACCTGAAATTTGCCTTCGAGCTTGCCGTTGACCAACCGCGCGGTGTAGAGGCCATTCTGGACACGCTTGGGGTCGGAGGGGTCTTTGTAAAAGCGCCGCTGCGGAAATTTGAATTGCAGCTCGCCGCCTTTGAGCGCGATCTCGGGTATTTTATCCAGTTGACCACCCGGCGCTCCGACGAACATACCGGAAATTCCGGAAGTACCGGCGTCCTTAACTTCCAGCCACCAGGCACGCTTTCGCGCGTTCTGAGTGACAGTGATATCCCAACGTCCGTTGAAATCTTTATCCGCAGCGGGCAAATACACCGGCAGCAGGAGCGAGGCGGCAAGAATAAGCGTGCGCATTTCTATGCCGCCCAATTTATCATGCCCGCGATCAATACCGTACTTTATGATTGGTTTCGCGGATGGTGGTGCCAAACGAGCGGCCCATCACATTAACGCCTTGCGTGACGTTTCCATCCACCCGGATGCGCACGCCCTTGCCCGGCGTTCCGCGGCCAGTCGAGAGAACGTAGATCTTTCCGGTATCGTCCTGCACTTGATATACGCCCGCCACGAAGGCGCCCACCACGTTGGTTACCGTACCTTCCACTCTCACATTGCGGTTGGCATAGCGCATGGGATCGTTCAGAATGCGTCCAATCTTGGTTGTGCCACACCCGGCAAGGATCAGCGAAGTCAACACTACGGCCGCCAGAAGCAGTTTCTTCATTGTTCCTCCAACTCGTTTCGTAGGACGCGCCGGTTTTCCATTTGTATACAGGATCTTTATTAAGATCCCTGCACATTTGCGCGCCCGGTACGGGAAATAGCGCCAACCAGTTTCCGGTAAGGCACCTTATCCAGACTCTCGATGGGGATCCACTCGCCGTCGCGCCAGCTCGAATAGTACCAGCGGGCCAGCAGGGCGAGATGTTCCTGTCGGCGGCGAAGCGAATGCCGCTCAGGGACGATCGATGCCACCGCCTCCCGCAGACGATGGTCTATGGGTCTGGCACTCTCGCCCGGCGGCGCGATGGAGAACTCAACGGGCGCTGTCCAAGAGCCCTTAAGAATAAACCAGAGCTTTACCGACTCGCCGGGAAGCGAAGGCGTGATGGCGGCGCCATGCAGCTGGTCAATATCCGCAGCCAGATCATCGCGCAGCTTCAAGACTTGCGCAATGCGTTCCAGACGCGTGTGCTGGCGTGCAGCCTCTTCGAAGTTCATCTCGGCGCTGCACCGGTCCCGAGCCGATTCAGTGGCAATCAGCAATTGTTTGCCCCCCGTCGCTAAGAACCCAGCCACGCGCGCGACCTCGCTCGCGTACTCCTCGGCGCCGACCACTTGCTGGCACGGCCTCAGGCACCTGTTCATCTCGCCGTAGATGCAGCCGGGATGGCCGGGGTCCGGAGTGAGATCATCCTGGCACCGGCGGATCTGAAACAGTTCGAGGAACTGATGATTGAAATCTTCCGCTGCCTGACGCGTGAAAAACGGCCCAAAATACTGCGCCTTCGCGGCCCCAATGCGCGCCGTCACGCGAGTGCGCGGAAACTGGTTTGTGAGCACAAGTTTGACGTAGTAAGGCATCCGCAGCTTCAACAACTCGAGGTAGCTAGCGGGAGCAAAGTTGCGCGCCAGTTCGTATTGAACGAGGCTGGACTCGAGACGCGATCCGACAGGCCAGAATTCGATGCGCCTTACCAGGGCTCCCAGGTTGAGAACCCGCGACTGCGTTTCGCGGGGCATAAGCAGACGCTTCAGCCGGCGGCGGAGCATCGATGTTTTCGCCAGGTAAGGCTCGCCCTCGGCCGGCCAGACCAAAAAAACTGCGGGCGTGTTGGCTAGCTCTTCAATCCGGGCCACCAGAGTTTCGAGTCCGGTGTCCGCTGAGATAGAGACTGGAGGACCGCAAAACATTACGCGCCGTTAAACAGATCGCGGTACTCTTCGGCGGAGAGTGCAGGGAACCGGCTGAGCGCCAGGTTTTCCGCCACATGCGCCGGGTTGCTCATCCCTACCAGCGCGGTGGTGATTCCCGGCGTCGAGCGCGCGAACTGAAGAGCACGCTGCGCATCCGTGACAGTTCCAGGAAACTTTTCCGCGATCTCGGCGGGCAGGTTTCTGGATAGACGGGCCTGCAGCAGCGAAGCGCTTGCCACTGCCGTGACGCTGAGTTGCGCGGCGGCGGCAAGAGTGCTGAGAGACCCATCGGACTCGTTCCGGACCGTGTAGCCTTCCGTCATAGCGAGATTCAAGGGCAGTTGGATAAAGCGAAAATGGTGATTCCCGCCGGCCACGTCCTGTGCCAGCTCCACCAGACGGGTAAGAGAAAGCCCGCCGGGAGCGCTCGCGGGTTTCCGGAACCCTTCCCACGTCGCTGCGCCGTAGAACATGATTTTGCCGTCGTGAACAAAGGATTCGAGGGCCTCAAAGGCCCGACGCACACGGAGTTCAAACATGTCCCGGGAGACGAACGCCAACTGCGTTTCTGGATTGTGCAGATAGAAAACGTCAATCGTCTCAAGCCCCAGGTTCACCCGGCTCCGCTCCAGCTGATCGGACAGGAACGCGGGCGCCATGCAGTGCATGCCTCCGGCAACCTCTCCGCCGTCCAGGGACACTGGGGTCCCATTCGGGACCAGAAAACCTGCTTTGGTACAGACAACTATCTGATCCCGGTCAATGGCGCGGGAATCCGCGAGTTTATGGATGGCAAGCCCAATCGATTTTTCCGATCTTTGATTGCGATAGTTGAGCGAGGTGTCGATCACGTTGACGCCGCTGCGAACCGCTTCCATCACCGCATCGGTATAACCGGTATCTTTTTCAGCGTCCATAGCACCCAGATAGCTTCCAATGCCCAGGGAAGATAGCTGCAGATGCTGCGCTGT
>DATLBY010000290.1:0-11109 GCA_035526665.1 Bryobacteraceae bacterium | reverse complement strand
GATCTGTGCGGCTGAGGCCATGGTGATTCTCCTGTAGGCTCTAGGGGAGCCTATCCAAAGGGGTAGCACGCGGTTTATGAGGAAATCGGGGGAGGAGAGTCTAAGTGGCTGAGGGTGCTGGAGATTGAGGCGTGAATTCGGTGTGATCATATGTTGGGCATGAGGGCTAGACCATGAATCTTGCTTTGGCGCGCAAAGAATCGAATACGCACCTTTGGAGGGCGATGCTTCCGTCCGGATGATCGTGCCAAGGGCTCCGGACTTCGCCGCGGAATTGCGCAAACTCTCGAGCGCGGGATTCGCGGACCAGATTGCACGCGTGCTGCCGTAAGCGGTGATCCTGAAAAACGAATCTAGTGAACGCGTTATTTCATTCGTCGTCCGGTACCAGATCGAGAATGACCGGGGCCGGGTGATCGCGCACATCCAGGAATACCAGCACATGCTTGGTCCGGAAAGGACTTTTTTTATCTGTCCCGTGAGGATGCTGAATCGCTTGATCACCTACGGTAAGCTGCCGCCATTTTCGTCGGCAGACCTCGCTACGTCAGATCGAGAGGACGCTGCCGACATTCACGAGGCCGCGAGTGGTACACATCGCGCTCGATTCGGTGGTGTTCGAGGATGGACGTTTCGCGGGGCGGGATTTGGCCGGCCGCTTTCGTTTGCGCTCGGCCGAGTTTCGCGCTGAGAGGGACTTCATCGCGGCCGTCAATGCTTCTAGTGGAGATCGCCTGCAAGCATATTTAATGGGATTGCAAAGGCCGGCTGAGGGGGAGGACCCGCCGCATTACGAAGCTCGCTTACGAGAGTTGGGAGAACGCATGCTGGCGGCTCTCCGTACCTCGCCAGAGGACGAAGTAAAACTCTCGATGAGCCAATCCCTGATGTTTCCGAAGGTTCATAAAAAATTAGAAGGACCTGACCCGGTGGATCTGTAATGCACACACAGGATCAAGGGCGAAGAGCCACTGTCTTCCGATGACGAAACGCGATTGCAGGCCGGACCAATCGGGAACCGCCGTGCGGCATTTGGTGTCTATCTCAGCAAGGCGATCACGGCTTCTGCCCGAACTGACGCAGCTCAGAACGCAGCAGAGCGTGATGTGTACGACGCGACGCGGGCATCAGTCCGACTATTGACCGATACCCGGTTGCCTCGCACAGGAGGTTCGACATGTTGCGTTGGGGCAAGCGCATTCTCATCGGGCTCTTCGGTTTGCTCATCGTTGCTGTATTAACCGGGGCAACCTATCAATGGATGGCGACTCGCAACGAATTGAGCGCGACTCCAGCACCGGGACGACTCGTGGACGTTGGGGGGCACAGACTTCATATCTGGTGCAGCGGTACGGGAGCACCTTCGGTCATTCTTGAAACCGGGCTTGGTGGCTCAAGCGTTGGCTGGGGCTTGGTTCAGCCTGCAGTACCTCAATTCACACGCGTTTGTTCGTATGACGGGGCTGGGATGGCCTACAGCGATCCAGGGCCGTCGCCGCGCACGGCAGGCCGCATGGCGCGCGAGCTTGCGCAACTGCTGGACCGCAGCGCGGACCCGTGGTTCTGGTTGGCGCCTCTCTAGGTGGCTTGGTGGTACGCGTGTTTGCATCGGAACAGGGCGAGCGCGCGGCAGGTCTCGTGCTGGTCGATGCGACCCACGAAGAATAGGACCACCAGGTTCCGCAAATGGCTCCCTTTGTGCCTCTTCTCTCTTCGATCGGCGCACTTCGACTGCTCGGCGTGTCTTTCGGCCACATGCCAGACATGTTGGAACCATCCCTACGTAAGTTTGCACAAGCGACAGCCTTCCGTGCCGCAGGCGCGCAAGCGGCAGCGGACGAGATCATTCATATTCGGGACAGTGTGGCCGAGGTCAAGGCCACTCGCCGTAAGCTCACGCTTCCGTTGATCGTCGTGATGGGCGGGCGGGGGGGTAAACGCGGGGTGGCGAGCTCTGCAACGTGACCAGGCCAGCCTGTCGGAGCGCGGGTGCCTCATCACTGCCGAAGAATCGGGTCACGCCGTAGCGAAATCTCTCAGCCACATGTGGTGGTCGACGCGATCCGCGCAGTCGTAGACGCGGCGCGCGGCCGGCCGAATGTTCCGCTTTGCGGACCGGGCTTACGGAAGATGGAGTAAGGCGTAATCTCGTACTTCGTTGCATCCGGCGGTCTTAAGCAGTGCGTGGACGGTCACGCGAACCAGTGTTGTAGCACTTGATGGAACTCCTATACCATTATTATGATTGTCAATCCTTCCATGACGTTGCGCTGCACCACCGCTCTCGTATTCATTTCCGGCGCAGTCGCCTTGTTGCAGGCGCAGGAGGCACCCTTCGGCCGATCAAAAGCGGTCGAATTCCAGAAGCTGGACTCTGCGCTGACGTTCTTACGCACCCGCAACGCGCGGGATTATGCGGTCACCACTCCCAACGCAATTGACCAAGCGACTTATGTGAGGATCGGCGGCATCGAGCAATGGATCACGATTCGCGGCGAAAACCGCAACAACCCCGTGCTGCTGCTCTTACATGGAGGTCCCGGCGATGCGACCAATCCGTGGGGGTACGCCGGTTTTCGCAATTGGCTGAAGTATTTCACCGTTGTTCAATGGGACCAGCGGGGTGCCGGAAAAACGTTGGGACGAAACGGCGCGGCGGTCGCCTCCACCATCACCGTTGAGCGGATGGTTCAAGATGGGGTCGAGCTTGCGGAACTGTTGTCGAAGAAGTTGCAGAAGGAAAGAATCGTTCTCGTCGGGCATTCCTGGGGCTCCACCTTGGGAGTATTCATGGCGAAGAAGCGGCCGGAACTTTTCTATGCGTTCGTGGGGACTGGTCAGGTTGCCGATCCTCGTCGAAATTACGCAGTCGCGTACGCAGCCCTTGTGGAAAAGGCCTCCCGCGAACGCAATGCTCGGGCGCTTCAAGAACTGAAGGAAGTTGGCCCACCGCCATATAAAGACGGAAAGGGCTTCGCGGTCCAACGGAGATGGGCGAATCTGTTTGAAGGAGGGGATGTATTTATTGCTTCCATGATGGGGTTCGCGCTTACCGCGCCCGGGTACTCGCTGAGCGACATTAACGACTGGTTTGAGGGACAGAACGTGAGCGGCGAGCGCCTCGTTCCTCAGACCTCGGTGCTCGATCCAAAGCTCCTCGGAGGTGAATTCGCCATGCCCGTGTTCGTCATCCAGGGCGCCGAGGATTTCACCACGCCGACGAGTCTGGCCAAAATCTACCTGAGTTCAATACATGCTCCCCGCAAAGCTTTCGCCACTATTGAAGGGGCAGGCCATTTTGCCGTGTTCACAAAGCAGGACGAGTTTCTGAAGGAGCTCAGGGCGCGGGTGCTTCCTCTGATACGCCAGTAGTTACTCAATTGTTTACAACACGTCCCGACTGGCAGGGCATCAATTGAGATGTGAGATAGTTTGGACCGAGAATAGCGGCGAGGAAGACAGCAGCTATTCTTTTAGCGGTGGGATTCCGGGCTGGACCATGAATGCCAACTCCGGCGCAAAGAATCGAATATGCACCTGCGGTGATCCTTAAAAACGAATCTAGCGAACGGGTAATTTCGTTTGTAGTACGCTACCAAATCGGGAATGACGTGGGAGGGGTGCACATCCTGGAATATCAGTACGCTCGCTTCCCAGGAGACCATTTTTGTCTGTCCCGTGAGGATGCTAATCACTTGATCACATACGATAAGCTGCCGCCATTTGCGTCCGCAGACCTCGCCACGCAGATCGAGACGACGCTGCCGGCATTCACGAGGCCGCGAGTGGTACACATCGCGCCCGATTGGGTGGTGTTCGAGGATGGACGTTTTGCGGGGCGGATTTGGCCGGCCGCTTTCGTTTGCGCTCGGCCGAGCTTCGGGCGGAAACGGACTTCATCGCCGCCGTGAATGTTTCCAGTGGAGATCGTCTGCATGGCTATTTGACTGGATTGCAAAGGCTGCTGGACGATGGTGCATCGCCGGGTCTGGAGATGCGATACGAAGCGCGATTACGGGGATTGGGCGAACTCATGCTGGCGGCTCTCCGAACAAGGCCGGAGGACCAGGTGAAACGAGCGGTGCAGGAAGCCCCGATGTTTCCGAAGGTTTATAGGTTTATAGAAGCTGAAAGGGGACAGTTCCAACTGTCCCCTTTTCGGGAGGAGGACGGAGGCGGCGGTCTGTAGAGGCCGGCCCGCCGATGACGAAAGTACTTCTTCCGATCCCCGGGACGACTCCTTTAAAAAGGGGACAGTTGGAACTGTCCCCTTTTTAAAGAGGGACCGGGACGGGCGGTCTGTAATAAACTCACAGGATCTGCCGATGATTAAGATCATTTTCGGGGCCAGGGGACGCTTCTTCATGCAGGTGGCGGGGCGCGCCCTGCGCTCGCTGCTTGTTCTGGCGCTGGCAGGGCTGGCGGGAGCCGCACTGGTCCGCCTGGCTCCCGGGTGGGATGTCGACGAGGCGCAGGTGGATCTTCGCCTCAGCCGGCAGAGCGTGGAACGAATCGGCGCGGAGCGCGCACTGAGCCGCAATCCGTTGTCCTTTTATATGAAGTACCTGTCCTCGTTAACACGCGGAGAGATGGGACGGTCGGAAGTATACGGACAGGCCGTGGCCCAGCTGATTGGGGAACGCTTCTCGGTCACCGCCCGCACCGTTGGCGCAGGACTGCTGATCGCCTGGTGCGCAGCTTTGCTGCTGGGGACGGCCGTGGCGCTGAGCGACCGGCCGGCGGTACTCGTAGGCGCGACGGCGCTCACAGCTTCTGCTTTGAGCATTCCCGCCGGGCTGCTTGCCGTTTTTTGTCTGCTGGCCCGGCTTCCTCCACTGGCCGCAATTGCAGCCATCGTGTTCCCGCGAATTTTTCCGCATGTCTACGAGCAGGTGCGCGCGGGCCGGGCGAGACCCTATGTTTTGTTCGGGCGAGGGCGCGGCATTCCGCCACTTCGTATGTTCCTTTGGTATGTGCTGCCTCTAGCGGCAGGGCCGTTGATCGCTCTGGCGGGAGTGTCGGTTACACTCGCCTTCAGCGCGTCGATTCCGGTGGAGGCACTCGCGGATTCGGCCGGCCTGGGGCAATTGGCGTGGAAGGCCGCGCTGGGGCGGGATTTGCCGGTGCTGGTCACGATTACACTGCTGCTAACGGCGATCACGACCTTGGTGAATTTCTGGTCCGACCTGCTCCTGCTTTGCCTGGGAGACACGGCGGTATGAGGGCGATACGCCTTCTCGCCATTGTGTTTCTACTGGCCACCGCGGCGATCTCCCTGGCTGCCGACTGGCTGGCTCCGCACGATTATGCGGAACAATTCCGGGATCACGCCGGCGAGCCCCCGTCGCCCAGGTTTCCGGCCGGCACGGATGAACTTGGCCGCGACCGCGCCTCGCGTCTGCTGCACGCCTGCCGCACATCGTTATTGCTGGCGCTCGGAACGGCCTCACTGGCGATCTCGCTGGCGGCGATCATCGGCGGAGTAGCCGGTTTCCGCGGCGGCTGGGTGGATTCCGCTCTCTCCTCCCTGATGGATTTGATGTTGTCTCTGCCGTGGTTATTCCTTCTGCTGACGGTGCGAGCTTTACTGCCGCTGAACACTTCGCCCAGCGCTTCGATCTCCGCTACGGCAGCTCTGATCGGCCTGGCGGGTTGGGCGCCGGCGGCTCGCGTAATAAGGGCCAACGTACTCAGCGTCCGCAATTCAGCACCCCTGCTTTACGCCAGAGCCTGCGGGCTGCGGGATTACCGGCTGCTCGCCGTGCACCTGCTGCCGAATTTAAAACCTGTGCTGCGCGCCCAGTTCTGGATCTTCGTGCCGGTGTTTCTTCTGACCGAAGCGAACCTGGGCCTGCTGGGACTGGGCATTCTCGAACCGATGCCCTCCCTGGGCAGCATGCTGGCGGAGCTGCAAAATTACGACCGCATCCCCAGCGCCCCGTGGATGCTGACACCCGCATTTCTGTTGTTGGGTATTGTCACCAGTCTTCACCTTGCCATGGCGGAGGCTAAGACATGGGAATAGCGTTGGGGCTCATGCTCGCCGCCGGATTGCTTACGGCAAATGCGGCCGCGCAGGGTGAGCTTCGCTTTTGTCTCAGGACGGATCCGAAGACCTTCGATCCACTTTTAGCCGCGGAGGAGGCATCGGAAACGGTTCGCTACCTAACCGGCGGCGTGCTGATCCGATTCAATAGAAAAACCCAGGGGCTCGAACCGGAGCTAGCCGATTCCTGGAAACTTCAGGACGGCGGCAGGCGCATCGATTTTCTATTGCGCAGTGGAATTCACTTTTCCGATGGGACACCGTTCGACGCGGAGGACGTGCTGGCTACCTTCCGCAGAATCAGCGATCCAGCCTTCGCCTCCGCTATCGCCGACGAGTTTCGCTCTGCCGGAGAAGGAATAAAATTCAGCTCCAGCGGCCGGTACGGCGTATCTATTACTTTCCCCCAGCCGCTGGCAGGAGTGGAGTTTTTATTCGACCGGCTGTCCTTCTCCTCTTCCCGTTCCGCGCAGAAGGAGAAGGCGGTTCTTGGACCGTTTTATGTGACGGAATATAAGGCGGGGCAGCACGTTTTGCTGCGGCGCAATACGTATTACTGGAAGAAGGACCGGCAGAGCGCGCGATTGCCCTACCTGGATTCCATCCGGCTGGAGATACAGTCGAACCGTGAGAACGAATTGCTACGTTATCGCCGAGGCGAACTGGACTTTATCGACAAGCTGGACCCCGAGCTGTTCGAGCGCCTCCGGAAGGACATGCCAACCTCGGTGGTAGATGCAGGCCCGTCGCTGGATTCGGAATTTTTGTGGTTCAATCAGGCAGCCAGCGCACCGATCGAGGAATATAAGCGAGCCTGGTTTCAATCGCAGCGCTTCCGGCGCGCGATTTCGGCGGCCATCCAGCGCAGCGATATGGTCCGGCTGGTTTATCGCGGCTACGGACGGCCGGCGGGCGGACCGGTTTCACCGAGCAATCACGTGTGGGCCAATGCGCGGGTGCAGCCGCATGGCTACGACCTGCAGGAGGCCCGCCGCCTGCTGCAACAGGATGGCTTTCGCTGGGAGGGTGAAACTTTGCGGGACAAACAGGGAAACGCGGTTGAGTTTTCTCTGATTACCAACGCGGGATCGAAAACGCGAAGCCAGTTGGGAGCACTGCTGCAGCAAGACTTAAAGAAACTAGGGATCCGGGTCAACTTTACGCCACTGGAGTTTCAGTCGCTGATTGAGCGGATCACCAAGTCACAGAAGTACGAGGCATGCCTGCTCGGGTTTACGAACATGGACCTGGACCCGAACGGGCAGATGAATGTATGGATGAGCTCAAGCACGCACCATGCCTGGAATCCGGGGCAAAACACTCCGGCGACCGCCTGGGAGGCCGAGATCGACGGTTTAATGAAGACGCAGGCGACCGCGGCAAATCCACGGGCGCGGAAACTTGCGTTCGACCGGGTGCAGGCGATTGTTTCCGAACAGGCTCCGATCCTGTACCTGGTGCATCCCAACGTTCTGGTGGCGGTATCGGGCTCGGTTCGCAACGCGGCGCCGTCCGCGCTGGCGCCGCACCTTTACTGGAACATTGAACATCTGCGGCTGACAGACGATCGCCGGACGGGACGGGAGCACTGAAACCGCCGGCGTTGTCCACGGAACTTTGGGTGGATTACCCGCGAAATCCGCAAGTACTCGCGGGGGTGAAGCTTGAAGTGCCGGACGGGGAGATCCTGGGCCTGGTGGGCGAAAGCGGATCGGGAAAAAGTACGTTTGCGCTGGCACTTTTGGGACTTCTGGGGCACACGGGCGCAAAAATCAGCGGCCGAATCCTGCTGAAC
The DNA here is from genome assembly GCA_035526665.1 of Bryobacteraceae bacterium. Taxonomy (GTDB): domain Bacteria; phylum Acidobacteriota; class Terriglobia; order Bryobacterales; family Bryobacteraceae; genus DATLBY01. The sequence goes on along the minus strand of DATLBY010000290.1, from coordinate 3,268 downwards.
GGAATTGACGTGCTTCCCTACTCGGAGCGGCAGATGCGGGACGTCCGGGGACGGCTGATCAGTTTGATCCCGCAAGGCGCTTCGGGCGCGCTTAATCCGGCGCTGCGGATCGGTACACAGATCCGGGAAGCCTGGAAAGCACACTCCCAGGAAAGCTGGAAGACGGAGAGCAGGCGCGTGAAGGAGCTTCTGGCGTCTTGCGGACTGCCGGACGACGAGGCATTCCTGCGCCGTTTCCCCGGACAGGTGAGCGTAGGTCAGGCACAGCGCATCCTAATTGTGATGGCGTTGCTGCACCGTCCGGCGCTGCTGGTCGCCGACGAGCCCACGAGTGCCCTGGACGTGATTACACAACAGGAAGTTCTGGATCTAATCGCGAAGATAAACCGGCAGCACGGGATGAGCGTGCTGTTTATCTCGCACGACCTGCGATCGGTGGCGGCCTTGTGCGGCGGCGTGGCGATCCTACACGAAGGCAAAATTGTGGAGTGCGGGCCCGTCACCGGGGTGTTGGCGGCGCCGCAACATCCCTATACGAAACGCCTGGTTGCAGCCGCGGAAAAACTTCAGCTCAGCCCCTCGGGGGGTATGCGTGCCGGCTCGCCTGAGATTCAAAGCCCACCGCGACTTCCGTAGGTTCTGGTCCTAGCTCTTGCTTGCATTTACCTTAGTCCCACTACAGCTGTTTTTATAGGTACCTAGGACGATGTCCTAAGATTGTGTTTTCCGAGAAACTCCGATGAATGACTATGCTGTCGATGCATTCATTCCCCCGGCTACGGAATTCACTTTTTACTCTTCTCGTACTAGTGTTTTCGCAGCTTTCCTTCGCGGGTAGCTCGAAAATCTCACCAGACCTGCAAACAGTTCCTGCCAGCGACCGCGTTTCCGTCATTGTGGAATTCAGTGGCGCGGCCTACTCCCGAATTGCCGTAGATGCGGCAAAGTTTCGCGGGCTGGCGGTGGATGTCAAGGCAGCGCTGCCTTCGGTCCGTTCTCACGTAGTCTCGGTGTGGGCCAGGGACCTGGAATCGATCGCGGCGGATGCGGATGTGATTGCAATCCGTCCTGACCGGTTGTTACGATCCACTTCCTTTACAGGATCCTTCGATTACGGGTGGGTGGTCACGGGCGCGGAAGCAGCCGCCAATTCAGGTCTGGATGGCAGGGGGATCGGAATTGCGGTGTTGGACAGCGGCGTGGACGCGCACCCCGATCTGAACGGCTCCGGCAGCCGCGTGCGATTCGCAGCAAATTTCAGCCTGAATGAGACGAATGCGGCTGACGGGTACGGTCATGGGACGCACGTCGCCGGCATTATCGCGGGGTCCGGTCTATCGTCGCAAACAAGCGGCGGCCTAGTGCAGGTGCGGGGAATTGCTCCGGGCGCGCACCTCGTTTCCTTGCGGGTTCTTGACCGGAATGGCGAAGGCAGCGACAGCGCGGTCATCCGTGCGATCGAAAAAGCGATCGAGCTGAAAGACATCTACAACATCCGAGTTCTGAATCTTTCGCTAGGCCGGCCTGTTTACGAATCCTACGTGACTGATCCGCTCTGCCGGGCCGTGGAACGAGCCTGGGAGGCCGGCATTGTCGTGGTGGCCGCCGCGGGTAACGACGGGCGGGATGACCGGTTCGGCACGAAGGGATATGGAACGATCACGGCTCCCGGCAACAGTCCTCGGGTGATTACCGTGGGGGCGATGAACACGGTTGGCACCTCCGGGAGGGCAGACGATAAAATCGCGAGCTACAGTTCCAAGGGTCCGACGGCGGTGGATCACATTGTGAAACCGGACCTGGTTGCCCCCGGCAATGCCGTTGTGTCGCTGCTGAGCAAACGTTCAACACTGGCTGGGCTTTATGCGGACAACATCGCCCCGGTGTGGATGTTCCGCGGAAATAGCGGAGCCAATTCCGGCTATCTGCAACTCAGCGGGACGAGCATGGCAGCCGCGATGGTTAGCGGCGCTGCCGCGTTGCTGGTGCAGAACAATCCGGAAATCACGCCCGATTTGGTGAAGTACCGGCTGATGAAAAATGCCTTTCGGGGCCTGCCGATGGAAATGCAGGCGACGGATCCGGTGACCGGCATCACGTATTTGAGCAAAGCCGACCCTTTCACGGTCGGCGCCGGATACCTCGACATCCTGGCCGCTGCCGCGGATAAGACTGTTCCAAGCGGCCTTTCGACTTCGCCAAGTGCCATTTATAGTCCGGCATCAGGCGAGGTCTCGCTGGTGTATAGCTCAGCGGCGATGTGGGGCACGTCAGCCATGTGGGGCACGGCGGCCATGTGGGGCACGGCGGCCATGTGGGGGACCTCGGCAATGTGGGGGACCTCGGCCATGTGGGGCACGGCGGCGATGTGGGGGACGGCGGCTATGTGGGGGACGGCGGCTATGTGGGGGACCTCGACGCCACAAGGCCTAGCCGTAGATGAAAATGGGGATCGTTAGGAGGTGATATGATGTTTGCTATTCTCTGGAATTGATTGATCGCCTGAATAAATCGAGTTCAACAAAATATCGAATTCGCGTGGATTTCATATCCACCGGCGTAGGTTCAATTTCACGACGGCGGAGATATGTCCTGGAAGAGTAAGGCCTACCTGACTCTGATGTTGACCGCCGGGCTGCTATCGCTGACGCGCTATCTGCCTGAATTCCATCCCTACGATCTATTTCGCTTCACGGCTTACCTGATTCTGGCGTTGCTCGCGTCAGGTCTGAAAGTAAACCTTCCCGGTATCCGCGGGACCATGTCGGTCCTTTTTATCTTCCTTCTGATCGGCGTAATTGAGCTCAGCCTGCCGGAAACTCTCCTGATGGCGGTCGCAGCAGTATTCGTTCAATCATTCTGGAATGCGCGTGAAAGGCCGAAGCTGATTCAGTTGCTGTTCAATATTGCCAGCCTGGTTGTCGCGACCTTAGCGACACATCTTGCTTATGCAGCTCCAACCTGGGTGCTGCCGCACATCCCCCTCCCGATCCGGCTGGCTTGCGGGGCCGCGACTTTTTTTGTCGGGAACACTTTAACGGTCGCGGTGATCATTGCGTTAACCGAACGTAAATCCATTATTCAAACCTGGCGAACCTGTTATTTCTGGTCTTTTCCGTATTATATTGGGGGCGCCTGCGTCGCCGGGCTCTACACATTCCTCTCAAGCAGGGTCGGCTGGCAAATCTCGATTCTGACGCTGCCCATCATTTATCTGGTCTATCGATCGTACCGAATTTACCTGGACCGGCTAGCGGAAGGCCGCTTG
>DATLBY010000289.1:0-9958 GCA_035526665.1 Bryobacteraceae bacterium | reverse complement strand
TGCCGACGTCCAGCACTCGCTTCCCTTCCAGCGGATAGCGCTCCATTGCCTGCAGGCAGAGTTGGGTCGCCGGATGGGCGCCGGTGCCGCAGGCCATGCCCGGATAGGTTCGTAGCCGCACACGGCCGCAGGGCGCGGGATCGTCGCGCCATTCCGGAACCAGATAAAAGCGTTCTCCTACGGCGAAGGGCTGCCAGGCCGCTTGCGCCTCGGCCTCCCAGTCCCTCTCGATCTCGGGAACGATCTCCGGATGAAACGGGGCAAAGGCTTCCAGCAGCGAATCATCCTGCTGCTCGAAGAAAGCTCGAAGACCTCCAGTTTCTTCCGTGATCCCCAGCGTGCCGAGCTCCCACAGTTCGGCGATTACGCGGTCTTTGTCCTTTTCTGAAACCGCCAGCCGCAGTGATATCAACCCTGCACGCGCCTCTCTTTGCCCGCCCAGAAGCGCTCTTTCAAAATGTTCTTGCGGATTTTGCCGGTGCCCGTCTTCGGAAGAGGCTCTTCGGAAAATTCAATACGCCGCGGCATCTTATATTTGGCGAGCCGGCCGCCTAGAAATTCGCAGAGTGCATCCGCCGCCAGCGCTGAACCCGGTTTCCTGACCACTATAGCCACCGGAATCTCGCCCCATTTCTCGTCTGGCGCTGCCACCACCGCGCACTCGAATACCTCCACGTGCGCATAAATCGCCTTCTCCACTTCGATTGAGGAGATGTTCTCGCCGCCGCTGATGATAATCTCCTTTTTGCGGTCGACGATGTGAATATACCCCTCGTCATCCCAAACAGCCATGTCGCCGGTATGGAACCAGCCGCCCGCCATTACCGCCGCCGTCCCCGCTTTGTCCTCAAAATATCCGGCCATCACGTGGTCTCCCCGGGCCACCACTTCCCCGATCGCCGTCATGTCGCGAGCCACGTCATGCAGGTTCTCGTCCACCACCCGTACCTCCACACCGGGCAGCGGCCAGCCCGCCATCGCCTGACGCTGCTGCCGGTCCGTCTCCGACGCATACTTCACGGTGCTTTTATGCCGGGCCATCGTGAGCACGGGAGCCGTCTCGGTTAAGCCGTATCCGGCCACGCACTGGCAGTGGAATGCCGCCTCGAAGCGCGCGATCAGTTCCGGTGAGGCGGCCGCTCCGCCGATCATCGTCTCGCGCAGGCTGGATAGATCGTAGCTCTTCAAGTCAGGCGCGTTCAACAGCGCGTTGGCCATGGTCGGGACCAGGCTCATGTCGGTTGCCCGGTGCTCCTGGATCAGTTGAAACACGGCCGCCGGCTCAAAGCGGCGGACCATCACCTGTTTGATTCCGAGCATGGTCGATGCCTGCGGATGTCCCCAGCCATTCGCGTGGAACAGCGGAATGGTGTGCAAATCCACCATGCTTTCCACATTCCGATAGACCGTGGCTACTGCCATCGCATGCAGGTACAGGGTACGGTGCGTCAGCATCACGCCCTTGGGCGTTCCGGTGCTGCCGCTGGTATAGAAGAGCTCCGCCAGGGAGTTCTCGTCGACGCGCAGAATGTCGGCACGCTCCGGCCGAGCCTGAGCCAGCAGATCCTCGTATTCGCCATCCAGGCGGACATACAGCCGGATCGACTGACACGAAGCCCGGAGCCGCTCCACCAGGGGCGTGAACTCCGGCTCGTAGAGCAGTGCGCGTGCCCCCGCGTGGTTGAGGATCGCCAGCAGCTCCGGCTCCGCCAGCCGCACATTCAGGGGCATCACCACAGCGCCGCACTGGATCACCCCGAAGTATCCTTCGAGCAGCTGGTGGTTGTTGTAGCTGAGATACGCGACGCGGTCGCCGCCACCGATGCCTGAATCGGCCAGCGCGCCCGCCAGCCGTTCGCAGCGCTCTCCAAATTCCCGGTAGGGGAACTGCCGCGTCCCGGATACGACGCCAATCTTTTTGCCAAACAGATCTACCGCGCGGTGCAGGAATCGAAGGGGAGTGAGTGGAACGAACATAAGTCGTTAAGAGGCGACCTACATTCTATCCTGCGAATGACTGTTTCTAAAGTGGATGCGTATTTTCGAACCGCCGGAAAAAGCTGGTCTGCTTCCAGGCGGGACGCTGCGGCGTGTTCGCCACCTTCTCCGCCATTCTCGTCAGAATCTCGTTGAACCTTGCGGCCGTCTCCAGATTCACCGGCTGACTGGTATCGTCCGAGGGAGCGTGATAGCGGTCGTGCAGCCAATCCTTCATGATCTTGCGCTCCGGACTACCCGGCTCGGTCGCTACCTTGAAGGAGAGTGCGGGAATGCCGAGGCGGATGAAGTTGTACTGGTCGCTTCGCGTGAACAGGTTGCGCTGCGGCTCGTCGTCGGGGACAGCCTTAACGCCCAGGCTCTGCGCGATCTGCTGAAACTCATCTCCCAGCGTCGACTCGTGAATGCCATAGACAGTGATCCCCCTGAGCGGAACCAGCGGCAGGAACATATCCAGGTTTAAATCGGCGACGATGTTCTGCTGTTTCACCGTCGGGTGATTGGCGAAATACTTCGACCCGAGCAGCCCTTTCTCTTCGCCCGTGACCGCCACAAATAAAATGGACCGGCGATTCTTTTGTTGCGCCGCTATGGCTCGCGCCACTTCAATCAGCGAGGCCACGCCCGATGCGTTATCCATTGCGCCGTTGTAAATCTTGTCGCCTTGAATGGCCCCACCGATGCCCAAGTGGTCCACATGCGCGCTCAGCACAACATATTCGTCTTTCAATTTCGGGTCGTTTCCCGGCAGGATCCCGGCCACGTTGTCTGATTCCAGCTCGCCCGCGCTATATTCCGTTATTGCGCGGACCCTGGCCTGCAGGGGAAATTTAGGAAGCGGCTTGTGGGCGTCATCCAGCGCCAGCAACTCCGCAATCGTATGGCCTGAACCCGCCAGCAGTTTGTCGGCGTGCTCCGCGTTAAACACGATCGAGACTTTCATACCCGTGGTATCCACCAACGCCGGATCAGCCAGCGTCATGGAGGGCTGCAGGCGCGCCAGCGTGGATCGCGACCACGGAATATCGCTGTGCTTGGGATTCTGGATGCCAATCGTCCCGATGGCGCCGGCTTTTTTGAGAGCCGTCCAAAATTGGGCCATTTGTTTATAATGCGCCGCCAGTTCGCCCGGAACCTCCTGCGGTGCTCCCGCGATGTAGACGGCTATTTTCCCCCGCAAATCCAGTCCGGCCAACTCGTCCAGGTGCAGCTCCGGAATCTGCAGACCGTATCCTACAAACACCGCCTGCGCCTCGACATGTTTCTCAGGCACGATGCGAACGCTGAAATTTGCATCCTCGCCAAGCTTTAGAGCCTCGGCCTTGCCGGCGTGCAGCAGCGACAAACTGGATTTGGACTCATCAATCTGACGCCATTGAAACTTTACCGGCTGCAGGTATCCATCGCTACCTCCAGGTTTCAGACCGGCCTGCTCGAACTGCCCGGCGACGTACTGGACTGCCTTCTTATGCCCGGGCGACCCTGTATTCCGGCCTTCGAGCTTGTCATCGGCTAGAAACTGTATATGGGACCACCAGCGCCTGCCGGCGGGTTGATAATCGACCGAGGCCGCGAGCACAGCCCCCGCGAGCAGGCAGCATCCTATGAAAACACGCATATATGTAGGTGAGATGTGCGGGCTCTTACACTCGTCTCAAGAAAATGAGGGGAGTCAGTAAAAATCGGCGCAGCTCATGAAATACCCGCACCGCTCGCATAACAGCTTGCATTTGAGCGGGACTAATTTCAAGCTGCACACCGGGCAGTAGAGCATGGGCTCGTCGCCCGGTTCAGCTGCTACCGGTGGGTGTTCTCCGGATGTTAAATTCATGAAAGAGTAACCGGGAGCTACCCCGCCGCAATTTCCCGCACTGCGGCGATCGCCCGCTCCACATCCTCTTCATTATTGTAAATGTGGGGAGAGAACCTGAGACCTTCCGAATCTCCCGAGGGTGTGATCGCCATGGCAATACGGTGGCGCTCCCAGATGCGATCGTAGCAGGCCTTTGTGTCTTTATTCTTCAACTGGAATTTGACTACGCCCGAGGACAGGCTGCTTTCCATGTTGGTCTTCAATCGGAGGTTCGGCAGCTTCGCCAGCCCCTGTTTCAAGCTGGCGGCGAGCTGCTGGGTCCGGTTCTCGATTCGCTCGGCTCCAACCAGGTTATAAAAATCGATGGCGGGCTCCAGGGCAGCGACCCGCGGGTCATCCCGCTGGCCGAGATTTTCCAATTTCCGGGCGCCCTTGAGATCTTCGGACCAGCCAGCGGTAACCACGGATGGCCAGACGTTGCCGATCCGTTCGCCGCGCACGAACAGCACGCCGGCCTCGAGCGGCCCCATCATCCACTTATGGGCGCTGCCCGAATAAGAATCACATCCGATGTCGCGCAGGTTTACACGGAGCAGTCCGAAGGTCTGGGCCCCATCCAGATGGACCCACGCGCCGCGGCGGTGAGCGATCTCCGTAATCTCCCGCGCCGGGTAAAGGATTCCCGTTGTGCTGGTGAGATGCGTGAACGCCACCACTTTGGTCCTGGGAGTAATCGCCTTCTCGAACCCGTCGATCAGATCCTGTTTACTGCGGGCTGGGATAGTCACGGGGACCACCTTTACCTCCAGGCCGTGGCGCCGGGCGCGCACTTTCCACGCATCGTTATTCGAAGGATGGTTGTGGTCGGTGATGATAATTTCATCGCCGCGCTGCAGGTCGAGGCCGGCGACGATCATATTGGTGCCTTCGCTGGTGTTGCGCGTGATGGCAATCTCGTCGGATTTCGCAGCCAGCATAGCAGCCAGTTTCGAACGGATCTGCTCTTGTAGTGGCTTGTACTTGTCCCGATTCTGGAAAGATGGATTGGAATGAAAATCCCGAAGCAGGTGCAGGTAGCGGTCCATCACCAGCCGCGAGGCAGGGCAAATGTTGGCGGCATTTAGATATACCAGGCCCGGCTCCAACTGGAACTGCTGCCGCACAAGCTGCCAGAACTGTTCCTGCCCTTCCTTCGCCACCGGAGCGGAGCGTGCCGCCTGGGCGAACGCGGCCCAGCTAATTGGCGCAGCAGCCAGACCTGGCAGCGCGCCAAGGAAATTGCGTCGTGATTGAGACATGTCTTATATGCTCCCTTAGCCTTTGGCAAGTTCCCGGAGTCCCTGTAGCACGCGCTCCACTTGCTCGAAAGTATTGTAGTAATGTGTGGACACGCGGATACCAGATACTCCGTGAGGATCCGCGGGATATGTATTGCCGACGGTGCGGTCAGCAGTATAAACATCGAAGCGCTGCCGGAGATACTCACGCAGCTTGGCGGAAGGCACATTATCCATACCCAGGCTTGTCATGGCGCCCGAGAGCCGGGGATCCTGCGAAGTGTATAGCTTGACATGGGGAATCTCCGCAGCCTGCGCCCGCAAATATCCGGAGAGCGCGCGGATCCGGGCTTCGATTCGCGGACGCCCGATGGCATTTTGGAAATCGATGGCATCCTCCAAGGCGGCGACCACGGGCCAAGGGCGCCGGCTGACGTGTTCATATTTGCGGGCGTCTTTGAGTGTCCACCAATATTCGCTGACAATGTTCGGCCAGATCCTGTCCTGCATGTCGCGCCGGACATATAGCAATCCCGTCCCCGCGGGAGCGCACAGCCATTTATGGCAGGTCGTTGCGTACGTATGGACACCCAGGTCATGCACGTTAACCGGAACCATGCCGGGAACCTGCGCTCCATCGGCAAAGCAGAACAGGCCCTTGGTCTGCGCAAGGGCGGCAAGCATCTTTATAGGCGAAAACGTTCCGGTGACGGTATCGCAGTGCGCGGTGGCAATCGCCTTCGTGCGGGGAGTAATGGCCGCCTCAAAGGCGCTGACGATCTCCTCGGGACTCTGGGGAGGAGTGTGAATCGGAACTTCTTTGATTACAACGCCCTGGCGTTTCGCCTTCAGCAGCCATGGCTGCCGGACGCTGTCGTGCTCCAGGTATCCAATAAGCACCTCGTCGCCAGCCTTTAGATCTATCCCCTGAGCCACCAGGTTGTTTCCTTCAGTCGCATTCCGGAGAATGGCGATCTCGTCCGGTTCGGCGCCCAGGAACAGAGCCGCCTTGGCGCGAATCAGGTCCATGCGGCCCTGGAGGGTGGCGCTGTTTTCGTTGGGGTTTTCCGCCATCATCCGCCAGTAGCTCATCAGATTCTGGTAGACGGGCGCGGGAGTGGGGCCGACCGTGCCGTTGTTCAGGTAAGCCAGTCCATCCTCAAGCAGGAACTTCTTGCGAATACTGCCCCAGTAGCCCTCGTCGGTGCGCCAGCCGGGTGTGGCCGAAGCCGCCACTCGCGAGACAGTGTCGGCATAAGCGGCTTTCACAGCGGCTAAGGAAGCCAGGCCAGCGCCGGAACGCGCGATAAACTTGCGGCGGGATTGTTCCAATGGATCGTCAATCATAATCACACCCGTCCCGTGGAAAGTTCCTTCAGCGCCTGCAGCACCCGGTCGGCCTGTTCGAAGGTGTTGAAGAAGTGCGTGGAGATGCGGACGCTGGCGCCGCCGGCCGGTACGTAGGTGTCATACTTCTGGCGGAGATACTCTCGCAACTGCATGCCGGACACCCCTTCAATGCCGATGGTGGAACTGCCGGAGGACATGGATTCATCCAGCGGTGTGTACACTTTCACTTTGGCAATTTGCGATGCATGTCGCCGCAGGTACGAGCCGAGTGCACGCGTACGCTGCTCCAGACGGGCGCGTCCGATAGCCAAATGAAAATCCAGGATGTCTTCGAAGGCAGCAACACAGGGCCAGGGCCTGCGGCTCAACTGATCGTACTTGCGGGCGCCTTTCGGATCCTCGCGGGCGATGCTCATGTTGGGCCAGATGCGATCCTGAATATCCTTGCGAACATACAGTAGTCCCGCGCCGGCCGCTCCGCAGAGCCATTTGTGCGAATTGCAGGCGAAGCCGTCCACGCCCCAGTCGGAGAGTTTGAACTGAAGCATGCCGGGACAGTGTGCGCCATCCACGAAAAAGAGGATCTGCTTGCTATGCGCCAGCTGCGCCAGTTCCTTCACCGGTGTGAAGCAGCCGTAGCCGCCCAGTGGATTGGCGATATGCATCACACGCGTCCGCGGAGTAATGGCCGCTTCAAAGGCATTGATGATTTGCGAGTTCGTCGGCGGCATGGGGAACTGAACTTCTTTCACCACATAGCCGAACCGCTTAGCATGCCGCATCCTGGTCTCGCGCAGGCTTGGGTGCTCATAGGAACTGATTAGCACCTCATCGCCTGACTTGAGATCCAGGCCGTGGGTGAGGATCGTAGTGCCTTCGGTAGTGTTCCGCGTGATGGCGATTTCATCCGGCGTAGCGCCGACAAAGGCGGCAGCCTTCATCCGGATCTGCTCCTGGCGATCCTGGAAGATCTGGCTATTTTCGTTGGGATTCACCGCCATCAGCCGCCAGTATTCATTCATGGCGGTCAGAACCGGGCGGGGAGTGGGCCCCAGAGTGCCGGTGTTCAGATAGGCAAAGCCATCCTCCATCAGGAACTGCTTCCGTACCTTGGTCCAGTAGCCATCGTCCGTCTCACCACCCGGACGCGGAGCTTTCGCCGACGGCGCCAAGCCATGCAGCGATTGCGCGAATGCCGCCTTCACTTCAGTTAGCGTCGCCGCGGCAATGGCTGAGTTGCCGATAGTTCTGCTGAAAAATGACCGCCGGGAAACATCGGGATTCCTGTTCATAAATTACCTTCTAGTGGACGATGCCACCTGACAATGTGGAATAGCAACTAGTAGAGTATTTTTCGGAAGCAGAGTCAAGGTGGCGGTGCCGGTGGCCGGGTATCAAAAGCGCACAATTGGCCCGAAAAAAAGCTGCCGTCGAGCCAATGATTCGGCATTCTCCTCCATTTCTGGCGATTTGACGCTAAGCCACCCTGCCATTGGCCCGTTGCTGCTTGACACATCCACCCGCCGTTCCGCATGATACTGGAAACCCTCCGGGAGGAATGAACATGCTTCTTAGGATTTTTCTTGCCACATTGTCAGTGCTAACTCTGGGTACAATGGCCAGCGCGCAAACCACCACCGGAACATTGATCGGCATGGTCCGGGATAAGAGCGGCGCCGGCGTTCCAGACGTGCAGGTTATTGCCCAGCATGTAGATACCGCTTTGAGCCGCACGGTGGTCACGGACGAGACCGGCGCCTATTTGATTCCTAACCTGCCGGTAGGTGAATACATGCTGATTGCGGAAAAAGCCGGATTCTCCAAGCTCGTACAGAAGGGCATCACGCTCGTAGTGGACCAGAATGCCCGTGTCGATGTTTCGTTGTCGGTTGGAAACCTGGCCGAGAGCATCACGGTCACGGCTGAATCCACCGGCGTCGAAACGCGGGCAACAGCGATGGGCGAACTGGTGGACCGTACGCGAATTCAGGAACTCCCGCTCAATGGCCGAAATGCCATGTCGCTGGCGCGCGTCGTGCCCGGGGTAATCAGCGTGAGTGCGCCGACGATTCAAACCCAAAGCCGTTCCGGACCCAGCATCACCGTGGCAGGTGGACGCAACACACAAAATGAATTCCGGTTCGACGGCATATCATTCAAAAATCTGACGCAGAATACCGCGCTCAACTATCCATCGCCGGACGCGCTGCAGGAGTTCAGAATTCTGACCAGCAACTACAGCGCGGAGTTCGGCCGGAACACGGGTGGCGTCTTCAACTCCCTAACGCGGTCCGGCACCAACCAGTTTCATGGCACGGTCTGGGAGTTTCTTCGCAACACCGAATTGAACGCCCGCAACTTCTTCTCAGTGGCCAAGCCCGATCTGAAACAGAATCAATACGGGTTCACATTCGGCGGCCCCGCCATTCACAACAAGCTCTTCTTCTTTGGCTCCTATCAGGGAGCGCGGATAAGGCAATCGCAGCTCCTGGCGACGGCCCGTCCGCCGACTGCGGCCGAGCGGCAGGGGGATTTCTCCGCGTCGCCGAAAACGCCGGTCGATCCCGACTCAAAGCTGCCGTTTCCCGGTGGCAGAATCCCGGCAGCCCGCTTCGATGCGGTGGCGATGAAGGTCATGGAAAAATACATGCCCGCAGCCAACACGGCTGACGGGCGCTGGGTGAAGCTGGCATCCCAGCCGAGCGACGACGATCAATATTTGTGGCGCGTCGACTATCAGGCGACGGAGAAGAACAGTTTCAATTTGCGATTTTTCCGGGACAGTAGCGGCCTGTCTTTTCAGAGCGGGAACGTGACGCCGTATGCGCGTAATTCACAAGGCATTACGGTGGATAACTGGGCCGCACAGGACACCCATACCTTCGGGCCGGGTTTGCTGAACGAACTCCGGCTGGGCGTGAATCGCCTGAATTCGTTCGTGAAAGTCCTGGATAGCACGCAGTTGTCAGATTTAGGCGCTGTGTTTCCGGGAGTGATTACACCGCAAATGCCCAACATTTCCGTCAGCGGCTATTACAGTTTGGCGACTACCGATATCTTCCAGGAGCATCCAAATATCTACCAAATCGGCAATACCCTGCGCTGGTTCAAGGGCAAGCACTCAGTGAGCTTGGGCGGGGAATGGGAGCGGACTGAGATGTTCAACCGCGGCTCCTCTGGCAATCAGGGCACTTTCGCCTTCGACGGCTCGGTAACCGGCGTGGCCTTTGCCGACTTCCTGATCGGCAAGCCCTTGCGGCTGACGCAAGCCAGCCCCTATGAGCGGCTGGTGAAAGGTTGGGACTGGTACGGGTTCCTGCAGGACGATATCCGTTTGACGCCGCGGCTGACGGTGAACGCCGGCCTCCGCTACCAGTGGTTTCAGCCATACCACGCGGTCTATGGCCGGACCAATACGTATCGTACGGGCCAGCAAAGCGTGGTGGCTCCTGGAGCGCCGAAGGGCATGGTGTTTCCCGGAGATGCGGGAGTGCCCGCCGGCCTGGTACCCACCGATAAA
>DATLBY010000288.1:0-19608 GCA_035526665.1 Bryobacteraceae bacterium | reverse complement strand
CGCATGGAGGACTTTTCGCTCGAGTTTCTAAATCTAACCGAACAGAAGTTCGAGGACTAGCGGATGGCTTTCTCATTCGGCCAATCGAACGGCCGCAGCCGGTTTCGAGGCTCGCACGGCGCTCTATCCGAGATTAACGTGGTTCCCCTGGTGGACGTCGTCCTGGTGCTGTTGATCATCTTCATGCTCACGGCGCACGTCATGGAATTCGGACTCGAGGTCGAGGTCCCGAAGGTGAAGCAGGTGAAGGACACCGCCGAGGAGATGCCGGTGGTGACCATCAGCCGGTCGGGCGAGACGTATCTGAATGAAAAGCCGATAAACATCAACCTGTTGGGAGCACAAATAAGCCAGCGATTCCCGAAAAACAAGGGCGTATTTCTCCGGGCGGACAAAGGGACGGTTTGGGATCCAATTGCCCAAGTGATCAGCAAATTGGGCGAATCGAAGCTGGATGTGAAGGTGGTGACGCAGCCCGAGGAGGATACCGGCAAGGCCCGTTAATCATGGCAGCGCACCCGGACATCCTGGACGAACGAGAGTCGCTGCGGGCTCCGCTGTTAAGCTCGCTGCTCTTTCATGGCCTGGTTTTTGCCGGGCTGGCGATCTATGGACTCACGGGGATGAGCCGGGCGGTGCAATGGGGCGATGAAAAGTCTCTGGGTGGAGGAGCGGTCGGTATCACCCCGGTGAAGCGCATTCCGCTGCCGTCGCGCGAAGGCAGAATCAACCCTGTTGCCAATGACACGGAATCGATTGTGCCCTCCAAGCCGGTTGTGAAGCCGGAGGTGAAGAAGGCGCCGGTGGTGGACCCGAATGCGATTGCGCTCAAAAGCAAACGAATACCAAAAAAGCAGTCAGACGTCGTTGCTTCCACGCAAAAGTACACCCCTGCGGTCAAGACGCCCAATCAGGTATACAGCAGGACTGGAGCAGCCACTGTTTCACCGCTGTACAGCCAGGCACCGGGAGGTGGCGGAGTTGGATCCGGCGCCGCGAGTCCCTTTGGCCATGGATTCGCTTGGTACGAGCAGTTGCTGCGGGATAAAGTGGCGCGCAACTGGCACTCGGAAGAGTTGGACGCGCGTCTGCAGACTCCCGCGGTCGTGACCTTTGAGCTGATGCGGGATGGCACGGCTCGCAACGTAAAGGTCACGCAATCGAGCGGCAATTTTGCGATGGATCAATCGGCCCAACGGGCGATTATGCAGTCGAGTCCCTTCCCCCCGCTGCCGCCGCAATTCCCGCAGAGTTCCGCCATTATTGAGTTCTGGTTCCGGATACAGCGATGACAAAAAAAATTGTGATTAGTGGTATTGCGGCGGCAGTGGCGGTGCTGGCGCTGCTGGCGCAGGAACGCGTAGTGATCAACCTGACGGGCCGTGGGGGCAAAGGAGCGATCGCCGTGCCCGATTTTCGCGGCGCCGGCGACGCCCAGCGATTGATGCCGCTGTTTAATACCACGCTCTGGAATGAGATCGACCAGTCGGGGCTGTTTCGCATGATCCCGAAGACGTCCTATCCGCTGAATGTGCCGCAGCAGCCGACCGATTTCAAGCCGCCGCAACCGGCCGCGGCGCCTACGCGGCGCACCCCCAACCCCGTCTCGCAGCCGCAGGGTCCGTGGCTCACGGACTGGTCGGGTCCGCCGGTGAACGCCAATTATCTGGCGTTCGGGTATACCGCGGTGCAGGACAACAAACTGGTGTTGTTCGGATTGTTTTACAATGTCACGCAGAACGATCTGCAGAATGCCCAGGTAATCGGCAAGGTCTACTTCGGCACGGTGGACGAGGCCGGTGCCCGGAAGGTTGCGCAGGAGTTTGCGGCCGATATTCTGAAGCAGTTTGGGGCTGTCAGCCTCGCGGGAACCAAGATCTATTTCGTATCTACGCGAACTGGAAACAAAGAGATTTGGCAAATGGAGTATGATGGCTCCGGACAAAAACCGTTCACATCTTACAGGTCGATTTCGACGATGCCCGCGGTGTCGCCGGATGGTGCAAAGGTCGCTTTTACAAGTTATGTTCGCGGACAGCCGGAAATTTTGGTACACTCAGCCGAAAACGGAAGAAGATTGCCTTTTTACAACCAGACGGCGTCGATGAACGCGACGGCCGATTTTACACCGGATGGCAAAAGCATTGTATTTTCCTCCACTGCAGCGGGAGGGTATGCTCAGTTATACATGGCAAATGTGAACGGCAGCGGCCTGCGGCGGCTGACGAACGTCCGCGCCATTGACGTCGAGCCGAAGGTGAATCCGAAGACTGGTACCGACATTGTATTCGTGTCCGGAAGATCGGGACCGCAGCAAATCTTCAGAATGAACCTGGAGGGCGCCGATTTGGAACGCCTGACGACGGGTGAAGGCGAGGCGTCAAATCCGGCATGGAGCCCGGACGGTCAGCACATAGCATTTGCTTGGACGCGCGGTTTCGAGCCGGGGAATTTTAATATTTTCGTGATGGACGTAGCCAGCAGGCAGATTCAGCAGTTGACTCACGGGGCGGGGCGCAACGAGAACCCCACATGGGCGCCGGATGGCGTGCATATTGCATTTTCATCCCGCCGTGGGCGTGCGACTCACATCTACTCCATGCTGGCCGATGGAACGCAGGTCAAGCAGCTCACCACACAAGGGCAGAACGAAAAACCTGTGTGGGGTAAGGGTACAGGTAGGTAGGTTTTCAGTTCAGGAGGATATTTCCCAGCATGGGAAGGTACACGACAGGCAGCAGTAGACAGACACGAGTGAGTGCGGTGGTTATCGCATTGTCACTTAGCATTTTTGCGGCGGGCTGCAAGAAGAAGGTCGCAGTCGCTCGGACGCCCGCCCCCCCGCCGCCGGTGGTGCAGCCGGCGAAACCGGCCGAGAAGCCCCGGATCTCTCAGTTCGAGGCAGAGCCGGGCACGATTGAGAAAGGCCAGGCGGCGACGCTCCGCTGGGCCGTTGTGGGCGAGACGACGTCCATCACCATTTCCCCTGGCATCGGGAACGTGGCAGCAACGGGAAACCGTCAGGTATTCCCCAGCAGTTCCAGCACGTATACTCTGACCGCCACCGGTCCGGGCGGAACCGATACGGCTACCGCGAACGTGACCATCAATGCGGCTCCAGCCCCGCCTCCCGTAGCGGATCGAACTCCGGCGAAGAGTCTGAGTGAGCTGCTCGCCAGCACTGTAACGGATGTGTATTTTGACTACGACAAGTACGACATCCGCGAAGATGCCCGCGGGATTCTGGCGCGGGATGCCGATTCGTTGAAGGCGATCTTCGCCAAGTTCCCGAATGCATCCATCGTCATTGAAGGCCACGCGGACGAGCGCGGGTCGGCCGAGTACAATCTGGGCCTGAGTGACCGCCGTGCCACGGCAACAAGGGATTTTCTGGTGCAGCTTGGGGTGCCGGGCGATCGTCTCAAACCTGTGAGCTTCGGCAAGGAGCGCCCGCAGTGCACTGACTCAAACGAGACCTGCTGGCAATCGAACCGGCGTGCTCACTTTGCGGCGGGGCAGTAAGAAGCGACAGCGCAGTGGAGGGTAAATGAAACTAATCCGGACCAGCCTCTTTTTATCACTGCTGATGCCCGGTGCGGCTTTCCCGCAAAAGACCGGGGATGTGCTGAAAGAGTTGCAAAGGGACGTCGCCCAGCAGCAGGATGACATCCGGCGGCTGGACAAGAGCATCACCACGTTGACAGAGATGGTCCGCCAGATCCTGGAGCGCGTGGATAACACGAACAAGGGGCTGGCGGTCCTGGAAAACGGCATGCGGGACCGCCTGAGCGAGCAATCGAAGAATCTGGTCGGCCCGGTGGCCGGGTTGAATTCAAAGGTCGACCAGATGACAACCGAGTTCCAGTCGGTTCGCGTGTCGATGGATGATTTGACTTCGCGGATGAAGAAGTTGGAATCGCAGGTTACCGATGTGGGAAACACACTGAACGTGATGAAGGCTCCACCCGCCGCGCCGCCGCCGCAGGGTGGGGGAGCAGCCACACCCAGTGGACCCGCTGCCGCCGCCGCACCACCCGCTGGGATGTCTGCCAAACAGGTGTACGACAGCGCCATGCGGGACCGGACTGGCGGAAATCTCGACCTTGCGCTGCAGGGTTTTACTACTTACCTGCAGTACTACGGAACCACGGACCTGGCCCCGAACGCGCAGTTCTACATCGGCCAAATTCTCTACGATAAAAATGATTTCCCGGGGGCGCTGCAGGCATTCGATGCAGTTCTGGAGCGCTTTCAGGAAAACAACAAAACGCCGGACGCGATGTATATGAAGGGCATGGCGCTGCTGAAATCCGGGCAGCGGACCGAAGCCGCGAAAGAGTTCCTGAACGTAATTCAGAAATTTCCAAATAGTGAAGTGGCGCCGAAGGCCAGGTCCCAGCGGCGAGCTCTTGGGCTGAGTGTACCCTCAGCCCAGGGCGCTGCCCACACTACGGCCGCAAAGAAGCGCAGGCGCTAGTATTTCCCTCCGTTCATTTACCCTTCCTGGAGCGACTTCCCCTGATCGATTAAGCGAGGAAAAAGAATGCAAACCTATGAAGCGCTCGCGGGTATGGTGGATCACCTGCTGCTGCGGCCGGAACTCTCCGACGACGAAATCGCCGAAGGATGCCGTGTGGCGCGCGAATATCGAGTGGCAAGCGTAGTGGTGAGGCCCTCCGATGTGGATGCGGCGATGCGCTGGATGGAAGGCAGCCCGGTGAAGCTGGCGAGCACCGTTGGTTATCCGGACGGTTCGACCAGCACAGCCGTGAAGCTCTACGAAGGCCGGGATCTTTTGCGCCGTGGAGCACGCGAGCTGGATATCACAATCAACGTCGGCAAACTGATATCCCGGCAATTCCAGTATGTGGAGATGGAGTTGATGCAGATGGCGAAGTCCTGCCAGGAAGCCGGGGCGCTATTGAAAGTCTCCATCGGCACGCGATATTTGACCGAAGACCTGAAAGTAATTGCCGCGAAGATATTGCGGCGCATCGAAGCGCCCATGATCACGGTGGACTATGATCTTCATGAGCTTCGCCTGATGCAATCCCAGTTGAAGGAGCGGCTGCTGATGAAGGCAGCTTGCGGAGTGGAGTCCTTGGCACAGGCCCTCGAAGTGGAGGAGTCCGGTTGCCACCGCTTTGGCACCACGGAAACAGCATCGATTCTGGAAGACTGGAAAACGCAACTGGAGCAGCAGGCGTCGGGAGCGGCGGCAGAAGGGTGAAGCGGACGTCAGACACGCGAAAGAGGCATGGTATCCTGATAAGCCGCTAACGCTAATGGCATCGAGAACCTCGTTTCCCCGAATCTGTATCGCTATGGGCTTCGCCGAGCCTGAGATGCTACTCGAGCATGCGAGGCATGAGATTCGCGAGGGCGAGCGGTTTTTTGAGTTCCGGCTCGATTATCTGAACAACCCGGAACATGGCATTCAGGCGATACGAACATTTCTAGATGAATACCCGGATGCGAGTATTCTCGCTACTTGCCGCCGGCATCAGAACCATGGCCGCTTCAACGGCAGCATCGAGGAGCAGGTCCGGATTCTGGAGGATGCGGTTGAGGCCGGAGCCCGGGCCGTGGATGTCGAGATTGAAAGTGCCGAGGCTGTGGGCGTTAAGCTGGATGCGCTGCGCAGCCGCACCTGCTTCGTGCTCTCGTATCACAATTACGAGACAACTCCCTCAGTGGATGCGCTCATGCGCCGCATGCTGCGCATTCCGGCCGACGCCTACAAGCTGGTGACCACGGCACGGAAACCCAGCGATATCCAACGCGTCCTTTCCATTGGGAAAGCACACCCCAAGGAGGCGGTGATCCTGCTCGCCATGGGGGAGCTCGGTTTCCCGACACGAATATTATCGACAGCGTTCGGCAGTTTGTACACCTACGCCGCGCCGACATCGGCCGCAGGCACTGCCGTGGGGCAGATGAGCGCAAGGCTGCTGCGGAATCTGTACCGGGTGGAAAAATTCTCCAAGCTGGCCAAAATTTACGGCGTTATCGCCGACCCGGTCCGCCACTCGATCTCGCCTGCTGTACACAATCGTGCGTTTCAGTCCAAGCGTTTGGATGCCGTTTATCTCCCGTTTCTCGTTCCGCCCACCCAATTAAAGGATTTTTTTACACTTGCCGAAAATCTTCCGATTGCGGGGTTCAGTGTCACGATCCCGCACAAACAAAAGATCATGCGGTATCTGGATGTGGTAGATCCTTTGGCGCGCCGTATCGGCGCGGTGAATACGGTATGGCGGAAGGCAGGAAAGTGGCGCGGCACAAACACCGATGCGGCGGGTGTTACCGCTCCCTTGCGCAAGCGGATGCGGCTTGCCAAATCCTCGGTATTGCTGGTCGGCAACGGAGGAGCCGCGCGGGGCGCTGCCTTTGCCTTGGTAGACGCGGGGGCCAAAGTCTCGATCGTAGGCCGCAACCCGGATCGTGTGCGCGCCCTTGCGAAGGTATGCGGCGCCGAGCCGCTGTTGAAAGAGCAGATCGGATCGCGGAACTTCGATGCTCTAGTGCATGCCACGCCCCTCGGCATGTTTCCCCATGTGGGCGAATGTTTTTTTGAGGACCGCATTCCCGCTGAAATGGTATTCGATATGGTGTACAACCCGCTGGAGACCCTCCTGGTGAAGCGCGCCAAGGAGCAGAATAAGGAAGTGATACCGGGTCTGAGTATGTTTCTGGAGCAGGCGGCACAACAGTTTGAAATCTGGACGGGCGAGGCGGCTCCGCGGCCTACGATGGAAAAGGCGGCGTTAGAAATATTGGGGCACGCCTAGCCGCGGCCAGGGAGGTTGTCCATGGATGTGAAATTGACGCGTCGAGGCTTCGCGGTAGCGCTAACGGCGATTCCCGTTAGCGCGCAAGGGCCGTCAGATAGTACGGCCCCACCTGATTACGACGCGTTGTCGCGGGCGCAAATAAAGCAGAATAGCGAGCAGCTCGCTAAAGCTTCAGTTTCGATGTCGGTCGAGCCCAGCTTCGTTTTCAAGCCTTGATCCAACATGGCAAGTTTCACCGAGGATATCTTTTTTGCCACGATTACGGAGCTCAACGCCAAGCTGCGCGCGCGGGAATTCTCCGCCGTTGAGCTGACACACGCATTTTGCGACCGGCTGGAACGGATAGGCCCGCAATACAACGCTTTGGCCCTTTCTTTGCGTGAGCCGGCCGTCCGGAAAGCGAAAGAGGTAGACGGAGACCTGAAGCGCGAGCGATTCCGCAGTCCCTTGCAAGGCATTCCGTTCGGCGCCAAGGATCTGCTGAGCGTGAAGGGGCAGATCACCACCTGGGGCGCCAAGCCATACGCCGCACAGGTCTTCGATTACGATGCCACGGTCCTGACCAAACTCGAAAAGGCCGGCGCGATTCTGGCGGCCAAGCTCTCCATGGTGGAGCTGGCGGGCGGTGGCGGCTACCGGTTAGCAGGTGCTTCGCTATTTGGGCCGGGTTTGAACCCCTGGGATAAATCGCGCTGGTCAGGCGGCTCATCCAGCGGATCGGGCAGCGCGGTCGCGGCCGGGCTTGCTCCGTTTGCCCTCGGATCCGAAACTTCTGGATCGATTCTCACGCCGAGCGCCTATTGCGGCATCACGGGTCTCCGTCCCACATATGGCTTAGTGAGCCGGTTCGGCGCCATGGCGTTGTCCTGGACCATGGACAAAGTGGGCCCTATGTGCCGGAGCGCTGAAGATTGCGGTCTGGTACTGCAGGCAATCGCAGGCAGTGATGCGAACGACTACGCATCGGCCGGCAAAAGTTTTTACTATGCGCCGCAGTTTTCGCGCGAACTCAGTGCGATAAAACTGGGCTTCGCACCGGTCGATTTTGAGGAGTGGGCCGACCCGGTCACGCGGGAGGGATTCCGCGCTGCCATTGAAGTACTGCGGAGCATGGGTCTGCAGCTTGTCGAAGTGCAAATAGCGGATCTGCCCTATGGAGCCGCAACGAGTACCGTGATTTCGGCGGAGGGGTCCTCCATCTTCGAGCCCCTGGTGCAGAGCGGGCAAGTGGACCAGCTTGCCGATAAGAAGCAAGTGGCCGGCCTGCGCGCGGGTCTTGAAATTCCGGCTAAAGATTACTTGAAGGCGATGCGGCTGCGCACGCTAGTCCGGCAAGAGTTCCGCAGAGTGCTGACCGATGTAGACGCAATTCTTGCGCCGTGCCGCTATTCCGTGGCCTCCAAGGTGGCCGATCCACTGGATCGCAACACCACAGGCGAGAGCGCTGCGCCCAAGCTGGCGGGCATGCGTGCGCTGATCCCTGGAGGAAACCTGGCGGGCCTGCCGGCGCTGTCGCTACCCTGCGGCTTTGCCGGGAATCTCCCGATCGCGATTCAACTTGTCAGCCGCCCATTCACGGAAAACCTGATACTCTCCATCGGTAAAGAGTTTCAGAAGCGGACAGACTGGCATCGCAAACGTCCTCCCGTGCCTAGCCTCTAATTGCCTGCGGGCTGGTGCGCCGCTTCCATTCACCGTGCACAGCGTGTACGCCGAGGTAGAGAAATGTGCCTCCGCCGAGCGCCAGCAGGACTGTGATCCATTGTGCCCCTAGAAACGGTTCCGTGAATGTTTCGAGCAGCGATCCCAGGAGCATTACCATCTGGGTGAGGACGAGCCATAGGATTGCCTGGCGGCGGGAGCCAAGCGCGGCTCGCAAAATTACGCCGAACGCAATGCTCTCAGGCATCTTGTGAAAGGCAACGGCAAACCCGATCCCGGAGGCGCGCTGCATCTGAGCCGCCGCAAGGGCCCATCCGTCGAACAGGCTGTGCAGTATCGCCGCCGCGATCAGCGGAGCACCGAAGCCGTGCAAACGAGCGCTGCAGGCATCGTGATTATGCGTGTGAGAACAGGACGGACAAACAGGATATAAATACCGGTCGATCAACCAGATCGCCGCGAAGCCGGCCATCATGCACGCGAGTCCCGCCACTCCCCCGATGCTGGAGGAGAGCTCCGGAAGTATCCATACAAAAGAGATGAGGATCAAAATGAGGCCGCTGACGGGGACAATGCGCCGGGATATTTCAGGCGCGCCCGTGAGCCACACGCCCAGCGCTCCGGTTGCGAGCGCGCTGAGGGCAAAGACGGCCGGGATGAGGAAAAATGAAGATTGCACGCAGTTGTGGGAGCGGTCACTTTTAGGGTAGCAGACGGCCTTTCGCTACACTAAATAGAACAAACCATGACGAATTTGTCTCTGGCATGACGGCACTCGCGGACATTCTGCAACTGGCGGCCGCGCTGTTGACGGTTACCGCGGCTTTGACTGATTTACGCTCGCGGACCATCCCGAACTGGCTGGTTGTTACGGGACTGATTGCAGGCTTCCTATTAAATATCTATTTGGACGGATGGGCGGGGCTGCGGCTGGCAGCCGGAGGATTTGGCCTGGCGCTGCTGATCTACGTGCCGATGTATATGCTGCGCGCAATGGGCGGGGGCGACGTCAAGCTCATGGCCGCCGTAGGATCCATCACCGGGGCGCACAACTGGTTCTTGATCTTCCTTTTCACGTCCATGATCGGCGGAGTTATCGCGCTTATATTTCTTCTTTTTCGTGGACGGCTGGGACGAAGCTTGCAGAACGTGGGCTACATCCTACATGAGATGCTCCATTTGCGGGCCCCGCATGCTTCGCGCAGCGATCTCGATATCGGCGGATCGGAGGCTGTCACCATGCCTCACGGCGTGGCTATATCTTTGGGTACTCTGATGTTTTTGATGCTGCTGCGCGGCGGGTTCCTGACTTAGCGCAATTGACCCTCGTGTGCCAAGTTGAGCTACCATCCTTTTAGGAACAGTGAAAGAAGCAGCCAAACGCATGCTCGATTTGAGCAAGCAACCCCAGCCCAAGTTGGGGGATTCACCAGAGTTGATATATGTGCACGACCTCGAGGGGAACATCTTAAGTGCGAACGCCGCATTTGAGCGGGTCACCGGATATTCATGCGCGTCGTTGACCGGTAAGAATTTTTTCGCCTTTCTCACGCCCGAGTATCGTTGTGTCGCTGAACAGATGATTTTGGAGCAGATCGGAGGAGGGAAGGAGAAACCCGCCTACAATGTCTGCATTCATGGAGCGGCGGGAAACGACGTGCTGTTGGAAGTAAACGCGGAACTGCTGTTTGCGAACGGAGCCCCAGCCGCCATCCAGGCATCGGGCCGGCATGTCGCCGAGGAAATAGCGAATACTGCCGCCGAACGGCAACTGCTGGAAAAAACCAGCGAACTGGCCCGTTTCAGCCGGCACCTGCAGCTGCTGCATCGCCTCAGCACCACAAACTATGAGCACCTGCATAACCTCTTGAAGGACTATGTGGCGACCGGCTGTGAGATTTTCAGTGTTCTGCAGGGAGTCGTTACTCGCGTACACGAGGATCTGCATGAGATCAGAGCTTCGCAGGGTGGCGTGACAAAGCTCCATCAGCCGCTTTTTACCAGGATCACCGCCGAGCAAAAGACCCTGACGTCGACGATGACCGAAACGGCGCCGTACCTGTTCTTCATCGGAACACCTATATTATTGAACGAGAGGGTGTTCGGGACAATCGCTTTCTGGTCCACCGAAGCGCAGTTCCCCGCCATCGCTCACCCCCAGGGAAGGGAAATCATCGAGCTGATGGCAAAAAGCATCGGCATCGCGATCGACCAGCGGCAGCTTACCACCCAACTGGCTTACCAGGCGCACCACGACGCCCTTACGGGTCTGCCGAACCGCGTGCTGCTGAAGGATCGTCTGGATCACGCTATTGTACGCGCGAATGAAAACGATTCGCTCCTAGCGGTTCTTTTTATCGACCTGGACCGTTTCAAGCAGATCAACGACACGCTTGGCCATAGCGTGGGTGACGACCTGCTCAAGGAAGTAGCCCGAAAACTTCAGAATGCGTTGAAGCCGGGGCATACGCTGGCTCGCATGGGCGGCGACGAGTTTACCGCCATTCTCACGGATACGGAAAGCGTTGAGAAGGCCGTGGAAACGGCGCGGACGATGCTGGCGGCGTTGCGGGCTCCACACCGCGTGGATTCGTATGAGCTTTTTGTGACAGCCAGCATGGGACTGAGCTTTTACCCCTACGACGGAACGGATGCCGCCACATTGCTACAAAATGCCGACGCGGCAATGTATGTAGCAAAGAATAGCGGCAAAAACGATGTCCACTGTTTCAGCGCCGAGGGAAGCGCGAAGGCCCTGGAGCGCCTGGAGATGGAAAACTATCTGCGCCGGGCACTCGACAATGACGAATTTCAAATCCACTATCAGCCCCAAGTGGAATTGAATGGTAAGCTGGCCGGCCTCGAAGTGCTGCTGGTGTGGGATCACCCGAAGATGGGGCGAGTATCTCCCGGGCAGTTTATTCCGATCGCCGAGGAAAGCGGCATGATTCTCCCCATTGGATTCTGGGTGCTGCGAAAAGCGTGCGAGCAAGCGGCACAATGGCAGCGGGACGGGTACGAACCGGTACGGATCGCAGTCAACGTTTCGGCGCTACAGTTCGGACAGAGTGATTTCGTGAACACGGTCGCTGAGATTTTATCGGAAACCGGCCTGGCGGCCGGCTGGCTGGAACTAGAGCTTACTGAGAGCCTGGTAATGCGCGACGTGGAGCAATCCGTCAAGCGCATGTCTGAGTTGCGCAGTCTTGGAATCCGCATCACGATCGACGATTTCGGTACCGGCTATTCCTCACTGAGCTACTTGCGGCGGCTGCCGGCTGACGCTTTGAAAATCGACCAGTCCTTTTTGCGGGAAATAGAATTGGGCCCTGGCTCCTTACCGCTGATTCAGACGATCGTTATACTCGCTCACAACATGGGCTTAAGCGTTACCGCGGAAGGCGTGGAAACCACAAGACAACTCGAATTGATCCGGGAAGCGGGGTGCGACGAAGCGCAAGGCCACTACTTTGGATCGCCGGTCGAATCGTCGGACGTCACCAGGTTACTCACCGGCCTTTCCTCCCAGCGCACTTAATCCCGGCTCACATCAGGCGCGAAGATGCTGTCAAAGTGCGTAGCGGCCCCGGCCGCGCCCGAATTTGCCGCCGGCCCCGCACTGGACGAGACGGTCTTGTTTCTGGTCATCCTATCGTAGATAACGCCAATCGCACCGCCGGACAAAGCGCCAATCGCCGCGCCTTTTCCATGTCCCGCGATGGCCCCAATGAGCGCACCAGCGGCTGCACTACCGGCCATGATCGCGATGGACTGCTCGCGGGATCGCTGGCTAACTGTAGAAGCGGGCGTACGATTGCCCGGGTATTTTCCCTCAACTCTTGGCTGTTGAGAGGTGGGCTCGCCGCCGGCCGGCGGTCGCGGCTTCATCGGCGCCCGCGTGGCGTCCGTCCGGGCGGTCGAATCTGGAGTTCCGGCAGTGGATGCAGGCGCAGGAATCACCGCGGCTGCTGCGGCCGGCGCGGCTACGGGGGAAGGCTTGTGAACGGCAGCGGAATAAGGCGTGCGAGTCCGAGCCGTCGCCGCGTGTCTTGTCCTCGTACTTTCGCTAGGAACTGCGGGGGCCGGCACGGGAGTATCGAACTCCTCAGGTGACCTAACAGGCGCGCTCAAACGCGAGACGCCTGCTGGGACGAAAACGGCCCGCTCGACCGACATCGCCGCAGGCGCCTCCCGGTCTGTGCCATGCATCCAGCCGAAGAGCAGCACTGCGGATACTCCCGCCAGTCCATAAAAGAGACCGCTATTTTTCGCAAGATAGGTGATCACGCTACTACAGATGGCGCATATGTGGGGAGGGTTACTTCAGAACTGAGGCTTGTCCCGCTGGAATTTTGCCTTACGGTGAATGGGATGTCGTGTTTGTGGAACAGCAGGGCAGGGTAAACACCTGCGGGGTATAATTCACAACGGATGGATATTTACGAAGAGATCATCCGTCTCCGGCGGCTGGGGCAGAAGTCCGCACTGGCAACCATCGTTCAAGTGAAGGGCTCGATTCCGAGCTTTGAAAGCGCCAAGCTGCTGGTAAGAGAAGACGGCTCCATGTTGGGCACTATCGGGGGCGGCTGTGTGGAGGCGGAAGTCTGGAACGTCGCCCGGGAAGTTATCGAAACTGAGAAGCCCCGGCATTTGAATTTCAGCCTGGGCCAGGATGCCGCCTACGACAACGGCTTGATCTGTGGAGGTCAATTGAACGTTTTCGTCGAGCCTGTGTTGCCACAGCCCGCGGCGTTCATCTTTGGCGCCGGACACATCTCTAAAAGTCTGTCCCGAGTGGCCGGCATGGCAGGCTTCCGGACAACTGTGGTGGACGACCGCGAGATGTTCGCCAACCGGGAGCGTTTCCCCGATGCCGATGAAGTAATCGCCGGCGAATACGAAGAGGTTTTCCCTTCAATTCCGGTGAACGAGACCGGCTATATTGTGATCGTCACCCGGGGTCATCGGGATGATATGCGGGTGCTCAAGTGGGCCATCCAGACGCCCGCGCGCTACATTGCCATGATCGGCAGCAAACGCAAGGTTCTCTCGGTGATCAGGGAACTGGAAAAAGAGGGTATCGCGCGCGATAGATTTGAGCGGGTTTTTGCTCCCATGGGGCTCGACATTGGAGCGATTACGCCGGAAGAGATTGCAGTGGCGGTTGTGGCCGAGATGATTGCCATCCGGCGGGCTCCGGAATCAGCATGGCGGACAATCTCGAAATCGGTATACGAGGGTCGGCCGGTACGGGCGCTCCTGCGGTGAAAACAGCCGGCCTGATACTCGCAGGCGGAGCCTCCAGCAGGATGGGGGCCCCCAAAGCCCTGCTGCGCATTGGCGGCGAAACCTTTCTGACGCGCCTCATTCATATCTTCTCCGCTTACTGTGATTCGGTGTGTGTGGTCCTCGGGCACGACGCGGACGTGATTCGCGCCGGTACGCCAGTAGACCTGAACGTGCATTACGTGGTGAATGAGCATTACCAATTGGGGCAACTGAGCTCTTTGCAGTGCGGTCTGCGTGCCGTGCAAAATGAATCCGATGCGGTGCTTTTTTGTCCAGTGGATGTTCCGGGCTTCAAAACGTCCACGGCGGCTTCGCTGGTTCAGCGCTTTCGTCCGGACCAGGATTTTATCGTGGCGCCGCGGTATCAAGGCAGGCATGGGCATCCTGTTCTGATTCACTCGGCGCTCATATCCGAATTTCTTGCGCTGGATGCGTCGGCGCAGGCGCGGGATGTGGTCCACCGCCACGTCGGCCGCACCCAATATGTGGATGTCGAGGATGCTGGCACCCTGAAGGATATCGATGACCGGGAAGCCTATTTGTCGCTATTGAGCCCAACGGAAGGCGCGTGATGCTTCGCCCTAAGTTGATCAGGGGCCTTGTTGCCGCCGGCGTAGGGGCTATCCTAATGGCCGGTATCGCGGCCCCGTTTGTCCAGGTAAACCGGTTTGAAGGACGTATCCGAAACGCCTTGGAGCAATCGCTTCAGCGGCGCGTTGAGATTGGAGAAATTCATTTCAATCTATTTACCGGGCCGGGTTTTTCCATCAATGATGTGCTGATTCACGAAGACCCTTCCACGGGAATCGAGCCTTTTGCCTATGTGGGTTCCCTCCAGGCGCGGTTGCGGCTGTCCACGCTATGGACAGGGCATCTGGAGTTTTCCAAGCTCCGGCTGAATGAAACCAGCGTCAATCTTGTGAAAACGCCAGGCGGCTGGAACATCATGCCGCTGTTGAACCGCACGTCCCAATTGCGGGCCGGCGCCGGGGACCCGCAGGTCCGATTGCCTGAGATCCAGGTTACCGGGAACAGCAGGCTGTATTTTAAGTTCGGCGATATTAAGTCGTCTTTTTACATCACCAATGCGGAGGTGGATATTTCCCCGCGTTTCGGTCAGCCAGGTTCGTTCGATGTGCGTTTTACTGGCGAGCCGGCGCGTACCGATCGCAGTGGCCAAGGCTTCGGTGCCCTTGCAGCTCAAGGCAGATGGGTTACCAAGTCCGGGGTGGAGAGCCAGCTGGATATGAATATCGAGCTGCAAAAAAGCGCCATGGAGGAGATTGCCCGGCTTATCCGGGGCGAGGGATTCGGGCTGCATGGTTTTATCGCATCGCGGGCCCGCATTTCGGGGCCACTGTCCAATCTCGAAGTTGTGGGACGTACACGAATTGAAGATATTCACCGCTGGGACCTTCTCCCGGCCAAGAGCGGCGGTCTGGTCTTCAACTATCAGGGACGAGTGGATTTACGGTCACAGAAGATTGAACTGGAGGCCACGCCCAAACAAAATCCGGGCAGCCCGCTGGCGATTCGCCTGCGCGTGTTCGACTATTTGAGTCAGCCCCGCTGGGCTACCGATATTACGCTGGATCAGTTGCCGGCCGCCACTGTAGTAGAAGTAGCCCGGCACATGGGCGTCACCGTACCCCCCCAATTGGCCGTCGACGGCAAGGTGATGGGCGTATTCGGCTACAGTTCAGCCGGAGGGATGCAGGGGCAGGCTTCCATAGACAACTGCGACCTTCGATTGACGGATACCTCCCACCTGCGCGTGCCGCGAGCGGAGTTATCGATGAACGGAGACCTGGTCGAGCTTGCGCCCGTCGAGGTGCTTGGGGATGCGGGCGAGGCGGCGGAGTTGGAGGGTAGCTACGCCCTGGCGAACCACGCACTGAGGGTGCGGGTGAAGGCGCGCGGCATGAGCATCGCCGCCGTGCAAATGGGCTCCCGCCACATTTTATCAGTAGCCGGAGCGCCTCTGCTGGAGAATTTCACGAAGGGCAAATGGTCCGGATGGCTGCGCTACCAGGCGGACGATCAAAACTCTCCGGTCTGGAGCGGGAATTTTGACGTGCGGGACGCCCAAACGATCGTTCCAGGCCTCGCGGATCCGCTTCGTCTAACCGCAGGGTCGGTGGTGCTGGAAGGCAGCCGCGTCGCAGTAACCCGGCTTCGTGCGCATGTGGGAAAGCTGAACGTCGAGGGGGAATATCAGTACGAGCCGTCCGCGTCGCGGCCGCATCGTTTCAAGTTAGCCGTCCCTTTGGCTTCCACCGCGGAGCTGGAACGCCTCTTACGTCCGGCACTTTCCCGCGAGCAGAGTTTCCTGGCTCGCACCTTGCGATTTAATCCTGCGAGTATGCCAGATTGGATGAAGGAGCGTCATGCCGAGGGAACAGTCCGTATCGGCGCTCTGACGATGGGCGATGTGGAGCTGAGAACTCTTCGGATGAACGTGGAATGGGACGGAGCGGACGTCCGGCTTTCGCAGGTGGAGGCTCGCTGTGACGAAGGGATGGTTTCCGGTAGTCTGAAGGCCGATCTTTCGAATAACCAGCCCAAATATCAGGGGCGGGTGGAGGCCCAGAACATCGCCTGGAAGAGCGGCCGGGTGGACGTCGCCGGCACACTGGAATCCGCCGGCATGGGGCCGGATTTTCTGCTGAATCTGAGCTCCGACGGCAGCTTTCAGGCGAGGTCGATCGCGGTGCTGTTTGAGAACACGCTGCGGACCGTTTCCGGAGTGTACGAGTTTTCCATGGCGCGCGGAGATCCCAAGTTGAAGTTGACATCGCTGGAAGCGGCCGTCGGATTGGAAAAATTCCAGGGGCAGGGCGAGACGCAAGCCGATGGAAAACTGCTGCTCACTTTGGCATCCGGCGATCGTGTGATGCACGTGGCCGGGCCGCTGGTCCCATTGCAGTTGGCGGTCACCAAGGAGGAGGCGGCGACGCGTTAGACGTTATGAATACACTTAGGCTTGCTAGAATGGCTTTGACACCCTGAAGCATGGATCATTTCCCCGAAGGTGAGGTATCCAGCCCGCTGAAATCAGCAATTGACGATGCTCGCGCGTCCGCGGCTGAACAGGTTACGGCCGCATGGCAGTTGCATGTCGACCGCATCCGCGAGCAGCTTGACACGGGATGGAGAGAGCAGCTGGAAGAAATATTCCAGGAGCGGTTTGCAGAGATAGAAGGGCGGCTGCAGCAGGACCTCGCCGCGCAGGTTGATCATCGAACCCAGCAGCATGTCGAGAGATCGGTTGGGCTTGCCCGTACCTCGGCGCGCCGCGAGCTTACCGAGCATTTGAATCACCTGGCACGCCGTTTAAAGCATTCTGAATCGCGGCCGATCTGGATTCGGACATTGCTGGATGCAACGCAAAATTTCTGTGGACGCGGGGCCCTTTTTGCGGTCAACGGAAAGAATCTCAAATTTGAGGCCGGGAACGGTCTAAGCGGCGCCGTCGAGATCCCCTTGGCATCGGCTCCCGCGTTTGCGAATGCCGTGGAATCCAGAGACACAGTGGTCGCGATGGCGTCCCGGCGAGAACTCTCGGAAGCGATAGCAGCTCTGGCCGGTGAATCTGCCGACAAAAAGATTTACCTTTTCCCGATGGTGCTTCGTCAGACTGTTGTAGCTGTGCTCTACGCCGAGCCGGGCGACGATCTGATGGATGTCAGCGCCTTGGAACTGCTGACATCGCTGGCTGTGAACTCGATGGAAGTAGAAGTTGTCACGCTGAAGACCGGCGCCGCGGACCTGGTTCGCATCGCGGGCGGCGAGCAGCAGGTCTCCCCGGCCGGCAAGCCGTCCGCCTGGTCTCTGCTATCCAAGTCCGAACAGGAAACCCACCTCAAGGCGCAGAGGTTCGCGCGAACCGAAGTGGCTCAGGTTCTGCTCTACAAAGTGAAGAAAGTGAAGGCTGGACGCCTGCAGGGATCTTTGTACGCTACGCTGAAAGAGGAGATTGATGCCGGACGTGAGGCTTTTCGCCAGCAGTTCATGTCGAGTTGTCCATCCATGGTGGATTACTATCATCTCGAACTGGTCCGAACCTTGGCTAATGAGGACAACTCGCTTCTTGGAGCCGGCTACCCGGGGCCGCTGCCTTAACGCTGCTGCGCTCCTGACGCTGGCGGCGCTTGCGATCGCGGGGCATTCCCTGCACGCTGAAACACCCGAGGCGCTCGGCCGGAATTATCGAAAAAATCCCTCTTCGCAGAACCGCGCGGCGCTCGTCCGGTTTGCCGCAGCGCATCCCAAAGATATTGAGGGCGCCGAGGCGCTGCTCGCGCTTGCCGCGGCCGATTTTGAACGGCGGGCATTCGCGGAGGTTATTTTCTCCTTGCAAGCCGCCGAGAAGCGGCTCCCAAAGCTGGCCGATTACACCGCCTATCTGGCTGCGTCGTCCAAAGCGGAACTGAATAATCCGTCAGAGGCGTTAAAGCGCCTGGAGACTGTGTGGAAGCAGGCCCCCGCATCACCCTTGCTCGCAAAGTCTCTCTTATTGGCCGCGAAGGCTGATCTGGAGCTGAAGAAACCGAAAGACGCCATAGACCTGCTGCGCAAGTACTCAACGGTGGTTCCACAGCCACAGGGCGACCTACTTTCCGGCGCTGCGGCGGAAGCTATGGGTGATGGGCTGGGAGCGGCCGGATATTATCAGCGCGTCTACTGTCTCTATCCGAACAGCGCGGAAGCGGACCAGGCGGAAACCGCGTTGTCGCGGCTTAGGGCAACGCTAGGGGACAGCTTTCCGGTGCCTTCCTCGCAAGCGTTGCTGGACCGGGCATTCCGGATGCTGAACACTGGAGATCCAGCAAGGGCGCGCCGGGAACTCGAAAATTTGCAATCCCAGCTTGGCGGGGCCGAGCGCGAGATTGCCAAAGTGCGAACCGGCGCAGCAAGCTATCTCGCCAAGGAGAACGAGGCGGCGCTCCGCTATATGAAGGCGCTCAGTGTCTCTACGCCGGAGGCCGATGCCGAGCGGCTTTACTACCTCCAAGCTTCGGCGCGGCGCCTCAACCGCGATGCGGACGCGGCCGATGCACTAGAGCAGTTGACCAAGCGGCATCCAAAGTCCAGATGGCGTTTGCAGGCTATGCTGTCGACCGCCAATCAGTTTATGGTCCGCAATGTTGTAGACCAGTCAGATCCCATGTTTCGGGCCTGCTATGAGTCGTTTCCCAACGATCCCGAGGCGGCAAATTGCCACTGGAAGGTGACCTGGAACGCGTATCTTCACCGGAATCCGGAAGCCGTGGCGATGCTGCGTGCCCATCTGGTCACGTATCCGCTGTCGGAAAAAGCGGCCGCGGCGCTGTATTTCCTGGCTCGAAATGCCGAGAAGGCGAAGCGGACGGCAGATGCCAAGGCTTACTATGCGGAGATCGTGGAGCGGTTTCCCCATTTTTTCCATGCCGTGCTGGCGCGTGAAAAGCTCAAGGAGACTTCACTTGTGCGAGCCGCGCCCTCTAAAGAAGTCACCGACTTCCTGGGAACCATCCAGTTCCCTCCGCGAGGTCCGCGCTTGAGCTTCGAACCGGTGTTGGAAACCAGGCAGCGGATGGAAAGAGCGAGGCTGTTAGGCGGCGCCGGGCTGGACGATTGGGCTGAAAATGAGCTTCGTTTCGGCGCGAAAAACGACTCCCAACCCCACATCCTCGCTATGGAGCTGGCGCAGATGGCTGACAGGCGCGGTTCACCCGATCAGGCGATCCGCTACATCAAGAGCCTGGCCGGCGGGTATCTGAGCATTCCGTTCGACGCCGCGCCGGAAAAATTTTGGCGGCTGGCGTTTCCGCTGCCTTACCGCAGCGCAGTGGAGATGAACAGCCGGTTGCGTTCGCTGGAT
>DATLBY010000287.1:0-8979 GCA_035526665.1 Bryobacteraceae bacterium | reverse complement strand
TCCATTGTGGTAAATCGGCGCGTTGCAGCATCCGCTGGTCCAGTTTGGATTGACTCGGCGAAGATCGGCATTGGTAGGAGCCTGCAATCCGGTCCGCGCCTGGTAATTGTAGGCGGATTCCGGATCGTTCCAACGCCATCTCTGTTCCAGGTTACTGCCGTGGTTCCCGATGTAGCTCAGACGCAGGGCGGTATTCTTCATCAGCTCCCGCTCCACCGTGAGGGTCCATTCCTGCGCCTTACTGTCACTCCAAGCTTTGGTGTTCCAGGGCATGAACGGTTGCGACGCGGTGGAAATTTTCACAATTCCCTGCGTATCGACCGTTGCCTTGCCCAGCACGTCGTTCGGGCCGGGCTGGTGGCTCAGCGCATAAACGAAATCGGTTCCATTCTGGCTGCCGATCTGGTTCTGGAAACGCAGGTTCAACGGTGGATTCGTACGGGAACTCTGCAGGATTTGGGACAGCGGCATGGTCCAATAGTAAGTGCCGAAACCGGCCCGGACCACCCACCTGTCAGTCACGCGGAAAGCCGCGCCGATCCTGGGCGCAAAGTTGTTGTTATCGGCAGGGAGAAGTCCAGAGGGGAAGCCCGCCTGCTCCGCCGTTTTCCACGTCAGTCCGCGCGCGGCCCAGGAGGCCAGCACCGCGGGCGGGATTCCCGGAAGGCTTTCCATGGTCGTGTTGCCCGGCGTGATCACCTCCATCTTGCCCGCAAAATTCTGCAAATCCAGATTTAGAAGGCGGTTATATTTTTCGTGATAGACAGTCCATTTGTCCCAGCGCATGCCCAGCTCAACGGACAGACGGCGGCTCACCTTCCAGCTATCCTGAACGTAGGGTCCCAGCTCTTTTTGCTGAAAGTAAAAGTAGCCGCGGTTGTATTGATTGGATAGCCCGGTCGGCAAACCCATCAGCATGCTGGCGAAGCCCGATCCGGTGCGCGAAATGGCGTTTCTGCTCACCGGGTCATACTGGGAAGTCCAGTCGGATCCGAAGGTATGTGAGCCCTGCGCCTGTTGGAGTTCGCGGACGTTACTGTACTCCTGCCGTCCCTTGAAGCCAAACTTAATCACATGGGATCCCTTGATCCAGGTGGCGTGATCTTCGACCTGAAAACCGGTCAGATTCTGGTCGCTCGGATTTCCCGCGTCCCAGCAGCCGTCATAAAACGGATCGCCGCCGCCCATACAAAGGGTCGGCCACCCCAGGGCGCCAAATGGATTCGGGAAGCCAAGCTTCGTGGCCCAGTTCGTGGTGTCTGCCAGCGTCCCGCCATGGTTGATGGACCGATCGCCGGAAAGCTGCAGTTCATTGAGCAGGTTCGGACGGAACACATGGTTCCAGCGAGTAAAGGTCGTAAACGTTCGAGTTTTCTGCAGAGCCGTGCCGCCTGCATCGGTAGCACCCGGCGGCGGATAGCCGTACACGCCCCCAGAGGTCTGGC
The DNA here is from genome assembly GCA_035526665.1 of Bryobacteraceae bacterium. Lineage (GTDB taxonomy): Bacteria > Acidobacteriota > Terriglobia > Bryobacterales > Bryobacteraceae > DATLBY01. The sequence goes on along the minus strand of DATLBY010000287.1, from coordinate 7,534 downwards.
CGTCTAGCCATGACCGTGTGAATCGCCCCGACACGTTGTCCTTCTCTGAAAAAATATGGTCGATCTTCGCGGTCCACGTGTTGGTATTACTCACTTGTGGATAGTAGGTCTGGAAGTTGGGAGTAACCCAGGGATTGGCTCCCGCATTGGGACCTCCCGGGGACGCCGAAACACCGCGCATGACGGAGGCGTAACTTGAGATCAGATTTTTCGGGATTATGTTGTTCGGAAACGGATCACGTGTTCCGTCGGCGCGGGTAGAGAACGGGTTGTAAATGGTGATTGACTCGCCATTGGTGGTCACGGCGTTGCTTAGGTCTCCGTTCCACATTGCGTCGGTTGGCGCGGAAGTCCGTGCAAACTGAGCCTGCAATTGCCGCAGGCCTTCATACCCGGCAAACCAGAACGTTTTGTTGCGGATAATGGGGCCGCCTGCCGATGCCCCGAACTCATTGCGGATCAGCTTGGGCGGGACATTCGAATCCTGCCGCTGGCGCGCGCGGAGGCCGCCGAAGTTATTCCGGTGAGTTTCAAAGACACTGCCGTGGATCTGGTTGGTGCCGCTCTTGGTGATCAGGGTCACAGTAGCCGGCCGGGAGTATTGCGCGTTGGAGCCCGCCGTCTCGATCCGGTATTCCTGAATGGTGTCCAGACCGGGTTGAACCTGCACAATCCCGCCGCCGAAGCGATTGACCAAAGTGGTGCCGTCCAGCAGCATGTCGGTAGACCCGACTTTCAATCCGTTCACCCGGGGATTGCCGCCGCCTTCGACGCCGGCAGTCAAGTCGAAAAGAGTGGTGACAGCGCGTCCGTTCAGCGGGAGCTGGTGGATTCGTAAACTATCTTTGAAGTCGCTGACCTGCATTCCCTCAGTGGAAATGATAGGGGCGGCGCCGGTAACCTCCACCGCCGCGCCTACAGAGCCTACTTCGAGCGTTGGGTCGATGGTGAGCGACTGGCCAACCTCGACCTTGAGGGTACCCTCCCACTTGCGGAAGCCTGGCGCCTCGCCCGAAAGAACATACTGGCCCGGGGGCACCGCGCCGAAATAATAGACTCCGACGCCGTTCGCAGTCGCGCTCCGGACGATACCGGTATCCGAATTCTTAAGGATTGCGTTCGCGTTCGGAATGGCGGCCTTTGAAACATCAAAGAATGTGCCCTGCACTACGCCGCTTCCAGTCTGTGCGACCAACCGTAGCGTGGCGAACAGCGAAATGAGCAGGACTAGGTACCTAGCGGTCTTGCGATTCCAAATCATCTTGAACCTCCTGAGAATATCCAATGTCGAGAACGAGTTTCACGAGAGTATAGCACCTCCACGGGAGTGCCGGGAGCGCACAACCATAGGAATCTTCCGGGCCCGGGCACACCCTGCGGACCATTCTGCGACGACATCCCTGGAATCGGGGTTGGAAAGGCCGTATACTCCGGATTGGAGACGAATGGGGACCTGACCAGTACCATTTCTTCCTTTAGAGCGATGAGCCCAGCGAAAGCTCGCCACATATGGCAAGGGTTGAGGACAACTCGCTTTGGGGAGGGATGGCATGAATTTTTTCACTGTTGAAGCAAACCCGCGCGCGGCTGGAGCGGAGATTACGTCCGCCGAGTTGTTAATCAGCCTGAAGGATGGCCGGAAGCTTTCGGTGCCTCTGACTTGGTTCGCCCGTATACTGCACGCTTCGGACGAACAACGTCAGCAGTGGGAACTGCTGGGAGACGGTGAGGGCATCCGCTGGCCAAGCGTAGATGAAGACGTAAGTATCATCGGGCTGCTGGCCGGAGCGCGAGCGATATAGCCTTCACGCCTGCAACCAATTTATTTAGCCGGCGGAGCGGCTAACCCTGTCTGCTTGCGGGCCTCCTCCAGCCGGCCGAGTTGCCTCAGCGTATCTGCCCACGCGAGCCGAAATGCCGGCTCGTCGGGCCGGAGCTCAGTGGCCCGGCGAAACGACCGCTCGGCCGCCAGTGCGTTGCCCAGTTCCAGCCATGTGAGCCCGAGTTGATACCAGGCCTCTACAAATTCCGGCCGGGCGCGCAGTACAGACTCCAAAGTAGTCCGCGCCTCAGGAAATCGCTTGAGCGCAAAATAGGCGAGCGCCACCTGGTAGCGCTCCAGCGGGTCAGTCCCCTGGCCGAGCAGTTGGACTACTTCCAGCGGCTCGCCCTTTTTGAGCAGCGCCACCGCCAGGTCGATGGCAACCGCAGGGTCCTTCACCAGCGCGAGAGCAGCGCGGTATTCGGTGATGGCCTCGTCCAGCTTTCCAGCTTCCGCGAGCTTATGGGCCGCGGCGGCGCGGTATTTGGCCTGCATGCGCGCGTCGGCGCCCGCGCGAAGCTTTTTCACTTTATTCAGTGCGGACTCGGCTTCTTCCCCGCGATTGAGCTTCTTATAACAACCGGCCAGAACATACTGTGTCCGGGCGTTATCCGGAGCGGTTTCAAGCATCGGAATGGCCGCGGCACAGTCGCCCTTTTTGGCGAGGGCCGCGCCCAACTGAAAACGAGCGTTAGCATTCCGCGGCTCGGCGGCGATCACTTCTTTCAGTATGGGAATGGCGCTATCCAGTTCCTGCGAGTCCAGGTATGCCATGGCGAGCTCATATTTCGCACCCGGGAATTTGGGATTGAGCCGCAGAACAATCTGATGCTCTTGCATAGCGTGGGCGCGATTGCCTAACTTGCCTTCAACCCATCCCAGATGGAAATGAGACTCGGGATCATTTCCATGCAATGCTATGGCGCGGCGGCACTCGTTCGCGGCCGCTTCAAATCCGGTCTCGCGCGCTTTTGCCGCCGCAGTCACCAACTCGCAAACCCGGGCCTGTGCCTCGGCATAACGTGGATTGATTCGCACGGCGGAACGGAAAGAAGACAGCGCCTGATCGGTGCGGCCGCTCTGTTGCCGGACCAGCCCAAGCAGGTAATGTGCTTCGGCCAGATTGGGATCGAGAGCCACTGCCTGCACGAACTTCTCCGCCGCTTCGTTGAATTTCTCCTGATGCAACAGTTCCACGCCCGCATCGACCAGGGCCGCTGCTCCGCGGGGAGAGGGCGCTTGCGCAAGAAAGGCAAATAAGACGATCTGCGGCAGCATCACCTACCAAGTGAGCCGCATGGTCAACTGCAGCACCCGCGCCGGGTTAGCGGAGTTGCGGTTGATCAGAAGCCCGTCACTTTGGGGAACAGTGTCTCCCGGCATATTAAATAGGTTGTTCAGGAAGTCGGCATTCACGCGCAGCGCCACCCGTTCCGTGATGGGGAACGATTTGAATAGCGACCCTGCCATGTTCCAGATCATCGGAGCGGCTATAAACTGGTTCTGCAGCGGGTGGAGTCCGGTGTCGAGACTGGTCCGCTGGATCGTGCCGTTTTTGAGGGGCACATACACAGTGTTGCTATCGTAAAATCCGAAATTCGGGTCGCTCGAATTTCCGCCATTCGCCGGGATCGGTATCGTGGGTGTCTGGAATGGTTTGTAATTATCCGGAACCCCCATGACGCCGTTCGGTTTCCCATTGGCGGCGTAGCTATTGATGCGGTTTGCCGGGATGTATCCGTTCCAGTAGAGCCAGCCGTCATAGCAGACACCGCTGCGGCAATCCTGGACCTGGTACTTCTTGCCGTAAACCTCGACCTTCCCCTGCGGTCCCCAATAGCTGGTGGGCAATTGGAAGTAACGGCTGACTAGAGAACCATTGCCGGCCAGCTGCCAGCCGCCCACAAAAGCATTTACGAAACGATTCGCGTTGCGCCCGATGGCCTTCCCTTTCCCGAACGGCAGGTCGATCAGGAAGTTCCAGTTCACACGATGCTTCGGAATTCCGGTATCGCGGCGGTAGAAGAGCAGGCGGTTCCGTGCGGCGTCGTCCTCTGGAACAGTGCCCGGCAGATAATAGCTGGCGGGGCGCAGCACGTCGTCGCGCCAGCCATCCCCGGCGACCCGCAACGCGTTGCTCATCACATAGAACACCTGGAAAGCGTGACCTTTCGAATAGCGGTGCTCGAACTCCAGTTGCATGCCATTGAAATTCGACCAGCCGGTCTTTTGGTAGCGCTGCATCGTTCCGAAGAGCTGCTGATCAAAGGGACGGCGGGCCACGTTCGCGTACTCGCCGGTCGGGAAGGGCTCTCCCGTCCGGGTGTACCAAACATAAGCGGGAGAGTTGTCGTTGTAGGTGTACCACTGCGACATGCGCATGCCGTGCGTGCCGATGTACCCGAACTTGACCACGGTATTGGCAAATATCTCCCGCTCCACGAGCATGTTCCACTGGTGAGCGCGGGCTGTAGGCTGGTGCGGGTCGAGATAGAACAGCCCGCCGCCGCCACGAGTGATGCCTGTGACCTTGTTGGGATCCAGGATGTTGTTGCTGTTTACGCCGGCGACAATTGTGGGCACGGATCGGAGCAAGTAATTGGGGAATCCGTCGGGACTTTGTTCGGCTGCGTTGGGGTTATAGCTGATATTGCCGCGTCCCGGAATCGTGTTCTGGGTGTTACCGGCGAATAGCCGCAGCGACTCAGGATACGCAAAGATCGAGTACCCGCCGCGAATCACAGTGCTGCGATGCGCCGATCCCAACCGGTAGGCGAATCCGGCGCGCGGGCCGAAATCGAGGAAATTCGAGTAAGTGAGTGAATCCGGCAATCCGGCTTCCTTCGGTGTAGTGAACTTCATGCCCAGCTTGGTATACGCATCGACGATCGAGGGAAGAAGGATTTTGCGTTCGACCAGGTCCGGGATGGACCTGCCCAGAATGATCGCCTTTTTCTTCTCGTCGAAACCAAAGATGGTGTGATCCCGCTCATTGACGGGGCTGTTGTATTCGTAGCGCAATCCCAGGTTCAGGGTGAGTCGTGATGTGACCTTGTAATTGTCCTGAAAGTAGAGGGCGCGCTCGTGAACCCGCGGACGATACCAGGAGCGTTCGAACTGCGCCTGATATGTTCCGAGACCCAGAAAGAAATTAGCGGCAGTGTGGCCGGTAAAGGGAGCAGCGCTGTAGGAGTTACCCGAACTGGGGTCATAGAGCCCCGTTTGAGAGACGTTGTTGTAGTCTAATTGGCCCTGGGCGATCTGCTGGTCATTGAGCGTTTCGAGCTGCTCATAGCGAAGGCGCCCACCGAATTGAAACTCATGATGTCCGGAGATTTTCGTGAAGTTCTGGTCGACGTTGTAGATGCGGCCATAGTTGATTGTGGGGTTGATGCTGGAATCATAGGCCATCCCCACTCCGGTGCTGGATGACATGGAATATGGGATACGCGGAAAGCCAACACCTTTGAACGGATTGGGCAATCCCAAAGTGCTGGAGATCTCCTCGGTGCCGGTGAAGGGAAGCTGCCCCCGGTAATCGCGGGCCACGCTGACTAGAGTCTCACTGAAAAAAGTGGGCGAGAAGGTATGGGTCCAGTTGGCGACGCCGCTATCATTCTGGCCGCTGTCGATGTATGCGTTGGCCCGGCGGTCGAGCGTGGTGGGGGACTGGCCATACGGATCATTGGTGCGCTCGGAATTAGCGGGGCTGTGCGAATAGCGGAAGAACAGATGATTCGTATCGTTGATTTTATGATCGACGCGCACAGTTTCCGTGTGCTGTCTCGTGTTGTCGAATCCGAGACCAAACCAGTTTGCCGTGACCAGCGGGTTATCGCTATGCGTGGGCAGCGGCGTAACACTATAGAGGTACTTCGCTAGAGGACTCTGGCGGCTGATCGGAATTTGATTATTGGGGAACGGGGTCCGCTCCCACTGTGCGTTTGTGGTCAGCGGATCGTAGATGGTGAAGCGGCGGCCCTGCGCATCCACCAGGCCGCTGAAGTCGCCTTGCCGGAAGGCAGCCGTGGGAACAGCGATACTGCGCGTTGACGCCTGGCGAAGCTGGTAGCCTTCATATGCAAAGAAGAAGAACGTGCGGTTTTTGCCGTTATACAGTTTGGGAATCCATACCGGTCCGCCGAGCGAGGCGCCGAATTCGTTGCGTACCAGATGCGGCGGCTTTTGATAGTAGTCCTGGCGCGCCCGGGCTACACCCAAGCCGCTGTTGCGGGCGGTTTCGAATATGGACCCATGCAGTTCATTGGTGCCCGATTTGGTGGTAAGCATGAAGGTTCCCGGCCGATTCAGTTTGGCCGAGGAGTTATTGGTCTCGGAACGCACCTCGCCTATGGTGTCGAGCCCAGGCGGCCGCGCGGGAAGAGATTGCCATTCGCGGTTCTCCAGAACGGCGCCGTCCTGCAGCATTTCCGTGGCGTAGCGCAATCCATACACGCGTGGCACCGAGCCGGATTCCACGCCCGGCGTGGTCATGTAAAGCAACGTGGTAATGAAGCGGCCGTTGATCGCAATTGCTCAATCCGCTCGCGTTCCAGCACGGTAGAAATGGTTGCGCTGTTGGTGGTAACCAGCGGGGTAACGTCGCCCGCTACAGTCACAGACGTGGCCGTGGCCCCTGGCTTGAGTACCGGGTCCACCTGCGCGGACTGGCCTGTGACCAGCGTGAGGCTTCCTTTCCAGGATTCCATTCCAGGCGACTCCACCGTGATCTGGTAGGCGCCGGTCTGGAGGGAAGGTAGAAGGTAAAAACCCACCTCATTGGTCAGAGACTGATACTGTCGATTCGTAGCAGTGTGGAGGACCTTCACCGTGGCATTCGGCACGACGGCGTCAGCCACGTCCTTCACGGTTCCTTGAATGTTCCCGGTGCCGGTCTGTGCCAAGGATACGGCCGCGACCCAGAAAAATAGATAGACCAATCGCATATTTCACCTCATCGTGCTGCAGTTGTGTTACAGTATGCGCCAAATCGATTTCAAATTACAATTGCCGAGTTACTACCTGTGTTTGGACGATGTGCGGCGCCGCCGTCACGAATCGCCCAGAAAGCGGTGGATTTCGCGGCGGTCGCGTTTCGATGGTTTGCCTTCCCGCGCTCCTTCGAAATGCCGCATGGCTTTCCTTTCTTCCACCAACATCAGGCGCGCTGCCCGGCTCGCCTCTGTTTCTCGGTAGAGCGTCTCCGCCACGGGCGCCGGTCCGCGGACCTCACTGAGCGCCAAAACCTCTACTTGGAAGACACCGCCGTCGTTCGTCACTTGCAGCAGGTCGCCCACCGCGACCTCACGCGCTGCCTTGGCTCGCTGTCCATTGGACTCGATCCTGCCGAGTTCACACGCGCGGCCAGCAAGCGTGCGCGTTTTGAAGAATCGGGCGGCCCACAGCCACTTGTCTATCCTCACACGGGTCATGCTGCAGCCATTTTCGTACCGAACGACATCAACGGCCTCCGTTTTTTTCCCGGAAAAGCTGCTCGCTGAATGTTTTCTCGCCTTCCTTGATAGTCACCAGGCGTCCGCCACGGACGGCTGGGAACGTCTGCGCTGCGCCGCTCGGCCAGCGTACGGTCAGATCGGCGTTCTCCGCCGCGCCCAAACCAAAGTGCAGCCGGAAATCGTTGACGGAATAAAAACTGGACTGACTGAGCACTTCCTGGGTCTGGCTGCGGCCGGCGTAGCGGGCGGTCACGCG
>DATLBY010000286.1:0-4490 GCA_035526665.1 Bryobacteraceae bacterium | reverse complement strand
TAGGGCTGCGAACGCGCCGGCAGTCCTAAATGGCGGTAAACGTCCACCCATTGCCGTGCGTCATTCACTAGAGTAAGCTCGTGGAGGCAGAGGCTCTATGACGATTCGGGTAAAAACTCTCGGACTGGGTTGCCTTTTCGGGGCTTCCTTACTGGCGCAGCATGTAGGTGTCCTGCAAACGCAGCCGAGCCCGCTGGCCTCGCCCAACGCCTTCACCTACGGAAATATCCTATTCCCCGGCGGCGTACCCTCCAATCACGTTACCCGCCTGGGCGCCACAGTAAACGGAACCCTGCCCATGACCGGGGCGCCCGGTCCCGGCTATCCCATGGGTCCCGGCTACTCGAGGGGAGGGAATCGGGGGCGGACCGTCATCGTCCCATATGGAGTCCCTGTCTATTACCCCGGGGACTACGGCTATGGCTATGGGTACCAGCAGCAGCCCGCCACCAATGTGACCGTAGTGATTCCCCAGCAGCCTACACCCACGGTTGTAATCAATCAAAACTACGTCCCCGAGACCGCGCATCCAGTGATGCGGGACTCGGATAACGAGGAGGTGAGACCATCCTCTGGAGTTAAGGTCTACGGCGGGAAGCCGCGGCGAACTTCGGATGATGAGCCGGCCGCAGTTCCCGCTCCGGCCAGGGCAGCTCGCACTAGCGGGGATGACCCGGCTACTATTTTCCTGATCGCGCTCAAGGATTCGTCGGTGCATTCCGCCATCGGTTACTGGGTGGAGGAGGGAACTCTGCACTACGTCACGCCGCAAGGCGCGGTCAACCGTGTCTCCATGGCGATGGTGGACAAAGCGCTGTCGGAGCAATTAAACAGCGAACGCAAGGTGGACTTCAGCCTTAAGAATTAGGTTACTAGGAATTCCCCGGTAGCAAGGCGTTTGACAAAATCCGTATCTCCTTCCAGAAAGTCGTACTCCGGTAATCTTTCGGGCGCTTCCCAGACAATTTGCTCGAATGCGAAGCTTCGCGGCTGCCCCGTGAAGACCGTGACCCTGTGGAACATCAGGAGAATCATCGCCCGTTTTGGATAGCGATGTTCGTAACGGGTAATTTCCGGGCCGATAATCGCCTCTATTCCCAGTTCTTCCCGAAGCTCGCGGGCAAGCCCCATTACCGCAGACTCGCCGTGCTCAACCTTACCGCCGGGAAACTCCCATTTCAAGCCGTGGCGGTCTGTCCGTTTCCGTTGTCCAATCAGGATCTTACCTTCTTTTTCAATGACAGCGGCAGCCACCTTGATGACGATTCGACTCATTAGGATAGGAACGAGAATACAATTGTGGCATGTACAGTGCGGAGTTGCTGAAACACTTCCAAAATCCGCGTAATGTGGGGGAATTGGAAGCGCCCGCGAGAATGGTGGAAGTCATCAACCCGGCCTGCGGCGATATCCTGCGGCTGTGGGCGCGGTTCGAGGGGGGCCGGATTGTCGAGGTAGCCTACAAAACCCGCGGCTGTACCGCTTCGATTGCAGCAGGCTCAGCACTCACTGAACTTCTACTGGGACTTGGCATTGCCGAGCTGCCGGGTATAACGGCGGCCAAGGTTGAGGCTGCCGTGGGCGGACTTCCGCCCGCATCCCGGCACGCTGCCGGCCTCTGCGCGGATGCTGTACAAGCCTTAATGAAATAATTCAGCATTTGAGCCGTCCAACTGTCGAGGAAATACATGTATAAACTCTCCAAATCGGTTGCTGCCTGTTTTTACGTGCTTGCGTTTAGCGTAGCGGCGCCGGCGGCGCCAAAATCCCCGCCTAAGTTCGATACTCCGGCACAAGCATTCCTGAGCAAATGGCACCTCGACAAGAAGAAGACACAGAACGTGGCCGGCGCGCCGGGAAATCTGATGCAGGAGTTAAAAATGAAAGACGGCAAACTCCTCGTAAAATCGCAGTACGATCAGCCGCAGGACGGGATATATCCCTTGATCTGGCTCGGCATCATGGTGGAGGAGTTCACTCTAAACCCGGATGGATCCGAGAACGTCAATGACATCGGCCCATTTCGCCACGTTGGCAAGACAACGGTCAACGGGAATACAATGACGACCGACTGGAACGCGACTATCGAAAATGGAACCGTTGCAGGACAGTGGGTCAGAACCCTGTCAGCCAACGGAAAAGAGATGACGCTGCAAGTGACCGGCAAGGCTTCCGATGGGCGGACCGTAGACTCCACACTCGTCTTCCAGAAAAAATAGAATTTAAATACGTTTTCGTTTCTTTTGGCGCGGTTCCTCCACCACTAACGAGAATTGGAGCTTCTGCTCCACCGCGTCCACGCGATCAAGAGTCACATGGACGCGATCTCCCATGGAAAATTCCCGGCGGGAGCGGTCGCCGATGATCTTACGCACATTCTCATGGAATTTGTAATGATCGCCGGGAAGCGTGTCAATGGGTACCAGTCCTTCGATAAAGTACTGATCCAGCTCCACGAAAAAACCAAACCGGGTGGTGCTGATGATGAGCGCATCGAACTGTTCGCCGACGCGATCCTCCATAAACTTGGCCTTCTTCCACTCCACCAACTCTCGCTCGGCCTCATCCGCCCGGCGCTCCGTGAGAGAACACTCGTCGGCAATTTTGCGAAGCTCCTCATCCGCGATCGAGGAGGTACGGCGCTCCAGATATTCCGCCAGAATTCGGTGGACAATCAGATCCGGGTAACGCCGGATGGGAGAGGTGAAATGCGTGTAGCTGGCGGCTGCCAGGGCGTAGTGGCCGGAGTTCTCATTGCTATATCTGGCCTGCTTGAGCGAGCGCAGCATCAGGTAGGTGAGGATACGCTCCTCGGGCTTGCCTTCCAGTTTTGCTACCAGCTTCTGGTAATTGCGTGAGGAGATGGAGATGCTCTCATCGGCCAGCACAATCTCCTTGAAGACTTTCCTGCCGTCCCTCTTGCGCTCCATGTTGCGGAACTTCTTCACCGGAACGGCTCCAGCTCCCAGCGAGTACCCGAACTTTGAGGCCACCTCCTCGAAATCCAGAATGCGCTTGGGATCCGGCTGTTCGTGAATGCGATAGATCGACGGAATCCCGGCCTTTTCCAGGTGGGATGCAACTGCTTCGTTGGCTGCGAGCATGAACTCCTCAATAATGCGATGAGCGATATTGCGGGGAGTCCGGACAATGCCGACCATCTCACCCTGCAAGTCGAACTCGATGAGGGGCTCGGGCAGGTCGAAGTCGATAGAGCCGCGCTTGGCGCGCTTCCGGTTCAATTTCAGCGCGAGCTCGCGCATCAGCTCGAAGCGGTTCACCAGCGGCGCGTAACGGGCGCGCACGTCGCTGTCACCCTCCAGCAGCAGGTGGACGTTTGTGTACGTCATCCGCTCGGCACTGCGGATCACTCCTTTGGTAAATTCCTGGGCCACCACGTCGCCGCTGTTGTCCAGTTGCAGCAACGCCGACAGAACCAGGCGGTCCACCTGCGGCTTGAGCGAACAGAGCTCAGTGGAGAGCTCCACGGGCAGCATGGGCACGGCGCGGTCCGGGAAATAGACGCTGGTGCCGCGGCGCTCTGCCTCCCGGTCGATGGCCGAACCGGGACGCACATAGTGGCTCACGTCGGCGATGTGGACATGCAGCGCATAGTTCCCGTTATCAAGCCGGTCCACCCACACGGCGTCGTCGAAGTCGCGCGCGGTCTCGCCGTCGATGGTGACGATATCCATGCTCCGGAAATCGCGGCGGTGGGCGATCTCTTCCTCGGGCACTTGCGGTGGCACGCCGCGAGCCTCGGCCAGCACGGCGGGCGGGAATTCATGGGGAATCTGGTGCTTGCGGATGACGATCTCGACGTCAATCCCGAAGTCGCCGGGCCGGCCAAGCACCTCGATGACGCGGCCGATGGCCCCATCGCCCTCCTCGCCGTAGTCAAGCATCTCGACGTTGACGATCATGCCATCCAGATCTTCCGGAGCGTGGATTTCAATCGGCGCTACGCCAACCCGGTCCACCGACTTGCGGGAAGGGGGAATCTCCATGCCTTCGGCGATTTCTATCCAGTCGCGGATACGCTCGTCGTGCGGCTGCACAAAATTCCCGTGTTTGCGGACATGGAACTCGCCCACCACAGTGACATAGGCCCGCTTCAGAACGCGCAGGATCTCGCCGTCCGCCTTGCCGTCGCGTTCGATGCGAAGAATACGCGCCACAACGCGGTCGCCGTTCATGACATTCGAGGCATTATCGCGCGAGATATAAATATCGCCCTTTAAGCCCTCAATCGGTTGGGCCGGGATGACGAATCCATACCCGTCGCGATGCATGTTCATGCGGCCGACGGTAAATTCCCGATTGCCGCGCGTGGCGGCATACTGGCCGGAGCGCAGCTCGATCAGCTCGCCCCGTTCGACCAGGCCGGCAAGAACCAGATCCAGTTGACTGCGCCCGCCGCCCTTGATGCCAAGCTCCCTCGCCAGTTGCTTGAAGGAGGCGCGCCCGTGCGGCAGCCGGGCGATGTGTTT
>DATLBY010000285.1:0-8494 GCA_035526665.1 Bryobacteraceae bacterium | reverse complement strand
GAGGTTTGATAAGGTAGCGCGCATCACCCGCCGAAGCTGCGGCTCGTCGTCCACCACCAAAATGACCGGTTCACTCATGCAGTCGCCGCGCTCCTCGCCTTGCGTACCCGGAACAAAAAAGTAGCCCCGCCCCAATGGTTGGTCACTACCCAGATTCTGCCGCCATGGGCCTCTACAATCGCTCTGGCGATGCACAACCCCATGCCGGTGCCTTCCACCGATTTGGAATGCGGCCCCCGATAGAACTTCTCAAAGATTCTGGATTGCTCCTCAAGCGTGACTCCCGGGCCACGGTCCGCCACTGACAGAACGACGGAATCGCCTTCTTCGACGGCGGCGATCTCAATGCAGCCATCGGCAATCGAGTATTTTTCCGCGTTACCGATCAATTGAGCCAGGACCTGGCGAATGAGGTCGGCGTCGACTTCCACCTCGGGAAGCGAAGGCGCTACATGCACAGCGATTCGACGTGCCAGGTCGGGTGAGCGGATAGCAGCCAGCGAATTCTCCAGGAGCTCGGCCACACGGCAGCGGGAGGACACGAGAGAAATTTTGGCGGCATCGACCCGTGCCATCTGAACGGCCTCGCTGACCGTTTGATTGAGCCTGTCGGTCTCCTCCGAAATGATGGTCAGAAGCTCCTGCTCTCCTTCGGAGCTGCGCGGCGGCGAGGTGATCAAGCTGCTGATCGCGGCTTTGATCGCGGTCAGGGGAGTTTTCAAGTCGTGCGCCAGCGCGTCCAGCAGGGTAGCCCGAAGCTCTTCCCCACGCCTTGCCGCCTCGGCTTTGCTAGCCCGTTCAATGGCCCGGGCGCGCTCCACTGAGATCGCGGCGAGATTTGCAATGGCTTCCACCAAGGTCTCATTCATGGGCGTCCGTCCCCGCAGGCCCATACTTCCAATGGATTTTCCTCCCAGCCGTACGGGCGTCACGGCCATACTGCCATCGCGGTGGGCGTTTCCCGTCTTCATGACCGAAGCCAGCTCAGGCTCCTGGAAAGGCTCAGCGCCGCCCTGATAAACGGTGCGCGTCGCCGAATCCAGGAAAGCTACCTGCGGGATATCGAATATTCTCGCGATATCCGCCGCCGTCTGCTCCAGAACGTGATTGAATTGTTGGTTTAAAAGGATGGCGCGGCCAAGTTCATAGAGTCTTTCCGTCTCCAGCCCGCGCTGCTGGGCTTCGGCGGCCCGGCGCTGCGCTCTGGCGGAGAGTTGACTAGCGGTTGCGGCTGTAATGAGAAAAGCGAAGAGAGCGATCCAGTTTTGTGGATCTTCCACCGCGAATGTGCCGAGTGGTGGAAGAAAGAAATAGTTAAATGCGAGAAGCGCCGCCAAGGAGGCCGCAATGGCTACTCCCAAGCCCCAGAACGTTGCTGCGGCCAGAACAATTAATAAAAAGAGGAGAGCCACGGTGGTGCTGTTCAAGCCAAAGTGGCGAGTGGCAGCCGTGATGACGATCACGACGGCCAGTGCCGCCAGATAGCGGGTTATGCGAACCACCACGCTTCAATTTTCGCCGAGTCCAGCGCGAGAAAGAGATTCTCAACTTTGATGATCCTCAAGCTCCCGTTCAATAGCGGAAAGAATCGCACCGGAATTGGCGCCGTTCAGATCCTCTTCCATGCGGCGGAGCGCGACCCCGACAACATCCCGATGGTGGAGGCGCGAACCAAAGGCATCCGTGGAGAGCCGCAGCCAGAGCTCATGCAGGCGGGCGAGGTCATCGGGCCAGAGGCGCGGCGGGTGCGGGCCGAGGTTCACAAAAATCGATTTGCGATTGCCGGGCGGGATTGCCTCCAGGGAAAACGCGTGGCGAGGCTCCGGCAGATTCTCCCAGGCTAGCCCGATGCGCCGGGCAAGCTCCTCCTGGTCCATTGTTTCGGAGACGCCAGTGACCAGCCGGGACGCCTTCAGCCGCGCGGCGGTTTGAACCATGGCTTCGAAAGCATCGATGCCGGGGACCACCAGCAGATCGACCCGTTTGCCCTCTTTTTCCGCGACCGAGACAACGTGGGTGAAAAGCTCTTTTTCATACTCGCTGAAGAGCTGGTTGTCAGCTAGGTCGTACTCGCCCGCGCCGGTGGAGATTTGCCGGACAGTCATGACGACGATGTCATGACGGCGAAGATTGGTCTTCTCGAGGACTTTCACCAGATGTCCCAGGCGCTGCGGATCGCGCACGCCCACCAGAATGCAGCCTTCGCGCGCCGTGACGGAGTGGCTGGTGATCTCGGAACGGATATCGAGGTTAAACTCCTCCAGACCGCTCTTCTTGCCTTTATTTTTTTTGTTATTGATGTGTTCGGAAACAGTGAAGACGATAAAGAGCAGGACGGTGAAAGCGATACCGTAGATGGTCGCGATCCGCTTGGAGAACAGATTGGCGATCGCGACCATGAAGAGGACCAGCGTGGTGACGGCCAGACCCACCGGCCACTCGCGGCCCGCCACCCGGATGTTTCCCGGCACTTTGTATTCCTGATCGTGGCGGTGGAAGCGAAGGACAAACACGCCCAGGGCTTTGAGGGCGAAACTCCACACTACGCCGAACGCATAGGCTTCGCCCAAAAGATAAACATCTCCGCCGCTAAGCAGAACCGTGGCCACCTGCAGGACGGCGATCAGATTGATGATGCGGAAGGTTGTTCCGAACCGCTTGTGCGGCTTGCGGAACCAGTCCACCAGGACGCCGTCCTCGGCTATCCGGTTCATCACGCCATTGGCGCCGATAATGGACGTATTGACCGCGCCCGAAAGAATCAACACGCCAACGATCACTACGAAAATGTGAAAGAGCAGCCGCAGTAGAGGCGGGCCCACCAGGTGCATCGCCAGGCCTCCGAGCAGATTGTCCACATATCCCTTGCGAATCGTATCGGGTATGATCAGCCCCGCGAAGATTGTGATCACGCCGGTACAAACCACCGCATACGTGCAAACAATATTTCCGGTGATGCTCAGATTCTTAAGCTTGGGCGATGCAATCTCCCGGTAGACCTGCGCCAGGGTCTCGAAGCCGCTCATGGAAAGTAGCGAATGGCCGAAGGCGATGGTGATTGCCACCAGGCCGAAGGCCGGCCAGATCGTTCCCTGAAACCAACCCAGGCCTTCCGCGCTGAAGTGCAGGTTAGCGGGCACGGGCGCCGGAGGAATCTGCGCCACACCTCGGATCAGAATCGTCAGCGGACACCAGATGAGGAAAGCCACCACCATCACGGTTGTGATCTGCATGATGCGAAGCGCCTTGCCACTGCTCTCATGCATGCCTTTGATGTTGGCCCACCAGAAATAGGCTGTCACTACGATTCCAAAAAAGGCAGCGAAGTGATTCGGATTTACCTGGAAACTGGAGTGCAGCATCTCACTGAATTCGTTGATGAGCCGGCCCAGATACTGCCCGGCGCTGACGCTGCTGATGGGCCCGGTGAGGACGTAGTCGAATAAGAGTGACGACACCGACAGGCGGGCTACAAAAGGCCCCATGGCATCGCGGACGACCACGTAGACGCCGCCCCGGACAAACATTCCGCTGCTTTCGAGGTATACCGAACGGACCGCAAAGCTGAAGAACATTACCCCGAGAATGAACCAGGGTGCGCTGCGGCCGATGGCCTGTTCCGCGATGCCGCCGGCATAAAATGCCGACGATGCCATATCACTCAGCACGATGGCGCTGGCCCGCCAGAAGGAAATGAACGACAGCATCACCGTGCTGGCTACGACTACTTTAGTGGCGGAGAGTTTTGCAGTGTTATCCAAACCTCAAGGCTAGGCAAACACCCCTTAAGAAGTCATAAAGGGAAACTCAGGACTTCGTCATGACTGCAGGCATGACGCGGACCGCTACTTATACTCCCGGGCTAACTCCGCTACCTTGGCGGATGCAGCGTCACCGGGGTGAATCACGACGCGGTAGCGGAAGCGGGCGTTCTTCCCCGGCTCGATGAAGAATCTGGCCGGACCGGCGGTTTTGGCGCCCTCAAACTCCCCTTGGCCAAAGGGATTGGCGGCGAACAGACCGTAGTCGCGGGCGTGCCAGCGGGTCGGGTAGGAAGGGTTAGCCGGGTGTTCGATCATCGTGACGCCCACTTTTTCGCCGTCCAGGTCCCCGGAATAATCCACCCAGGGTGATTTCTTCCCCCACACGTCCTTCATCTTGCGGGCCCCTTCTGCGTTCACCATTGTGCCCGTCTTCTTCTCGGCCAGAGAGTCGGCCAGCCGGAGCGCGAATGTGCCTTCCTTGGTATCGCCAAATCCAATCTTCTCAACGGCATGAAGGTCCACGTCGATATCGATGATGCGGTTGGGCGAGGCGTCGCGGAATGTCATGGTGCGCTTTTCCGTCATCAGCTTTTTACCCGAGGTATCCAGCCAATTGAATATGGCCGAGAAGCTGCCTTCCTTTTTGCCGCTCTTGACGGAAAGAACACGGTCGAGGATGATGGTCCCCATATTTTTGCGATTTTCGTAGGAGGCTTCGTTCTCCCAGAAGTTGAATCCATTCACGTCGCCATGCGAGAACCAAAGTCCGCGATGGTGGGGATGATCGTTCGTTTCGCCGGCCACCTTCTCCATGGGGAAGTGCCGGGTAATGGGTTTTCCCGACCCGGTAAAGATTGGGTACAAATAGGGTTTTCGGGTATCCGGGGCATAGAGGAACGTGGTGAACGGCTTTCCGCCGATCTCCACCGTGGCGCGGTCCGCCGCCTTGGTCACCTTCACTTCGGAGAAGGCCGAAGCGGCAAATATAAGAGCAAGAGCGAGTGTCTTCACACCTGAGAGTAGATCACACGGTCCGTTCCCAACTCAACCGGTGTTCGCGGGAAGCCGACGAGGGAGCCCTCCAAGGGGCAGATTGACGCTTCAGCCGGCAGACCAGTATCATGAGAGGAGCAGTACATTTTAGGAGGCGACTTGGAATGGGTCCGCTAGGAGCGCAGGAGATCGTAGTCATCTTTGTTCTTGCGCTGCTCCTTTTCGGTCCGAAAAAATTACCCGAACTCGGCAAAACGCTCGCAAAGGGGCTGGCTGAGTTTAACCGCGCGAAGGGTGAATTGAAAGCAACATTCGACCGCGAAATGAGCAGTATCGAGCGGGAAAATCAATCGCTGAAAGAAGTTACGTCGAAGTATAGCAACGAAATTTACAACTACGATAACTATTATGATTCCGGCGCCTATGGCTCGGAGCAGCATGAACTTTCCGCACCTGTCCCAACGACCGTAAGCGCATCCGCACCTGAGGGCGCCGAACCGACAGCATCGACTTCACATGGCACGCAAACGGCCGAAAGCCATACACCTGCCATGGGCGAGCAAAACGTAGTAGTACATGAGCCGAAAGCGGCGACCGATGCGCCAGCCCTGAAGTCGTAATCCGCTGGAAGGGACGGAGTCTTGTCCCGAGAAGCTAAGCTTGTGATTTGCCCGGTACAGCTGAAGGCGGACAGAGATGTGTGTCCCTTTCGGCAGCAGCTGAGGAATGCGCGAAGACGAAGATAAGAAAGGTGCGCCAGCACCAGACGGGGCGAATCTACCGCCGGCTGAAGCAGAATCTCCTCAGCCGGCGGCGGTTCCCCTTTCGCCTTCCGATCCCGTTCCCCTCAGAGAGAGAATCACCGACACTCCTCCGGTGGAAGACACGCAGGCCGAGCACGCCACCGGCTTGTCTCCAGCGGAAATCCCGGTTCCCAGCTACACGCCAACTGTAGACGATTCCTACGGTCATTACGACGATCCGTACGGGTACAATCCACAATCCGATTACCCGGGCGAAGCGGTGCCGACACACTCGGTTGCCACCGTGCCACCGCCTGCGCCACCGCCACCGCCAACGTCCCCGCTGCCCGAGGATGAAGTGGACGATGACGACGAAGGCATGCTCCGCATGTCTTTCCTGGGGCACCTCGAAGAGCTGCGGCTACGCCTGATCCGCATGCTGATGGGACTCGGGGCTGCGTTTGTGCTGTGCCTTACCTTCGCCGAGCGTCTCTGGATCATCGTGCAGCAGCCGGCCGCGGCGGCCCTGACCCAACTTGGGTTCAAGCCGGACCTGGTGCAAACCTCGCCGATGGAAAGCTTTTCCATTATCTGGATGAAGCTTCCGCTGGTGGTTTCTTTGTTCGTGGCATCGCCCTGGATTCTGTACCAGGTCTGGGCGTTTATTGCTCCAGGTCTGTATAAGAAAGAGCGGAGGCTGGCTGCCCCGTTTGTGATTACCTCGGCGGGGCTTTTCATTCTGGGTGGTCTGTTCGCCTACTTTGTGGCTTTCCGATTCGGCCTTACGTTTCTGCTCGGTATCGGGCGGGATATTCACGTGATTCCACTCATCACCATCAGCGAATACTTCGATCTATTCGTGAATGTGATGCTCGGCGTCGGCCTCGTTTTTGAAATGCCGGTGCTGATCTTCTTTCTGACGCTGCTGCGGATTGCCTCACCGAAATTTCTTCTGTCGCACTCACGCTACGCTATTTTGGGGATTGTGCTTCTGGCGGCAATCGTGACACCTACGCCAGACGTTTTTAACCTGACCCTGTTCGCCGTTCCAATGGTATTTCTTTACTTTATTGGGATTTTCGCGAGCTACCTTCTGGTTCTGAGCCGCGAAAACAGACGATTCCCCTGGGGCACATTCCTGCTGGCTCTGAGTGTTCCCATCCTTCTGATCGCGGCCGCTGTGGCCGTCGCGATCTGGAAGTACGGTTACAAATTCATCGCCGCTTGGCCGTTCTTTACACGGTGACACAATTCTGGTATATGCTATCTGGTCAGATGGATTACCACCGCGTTATACAAGAATTGATTGAGGAACGAGACAGATTAGACGCAGCAATTGCGGATATTGAAAACGCGGTCAGCAGGCGCTCACGCAATATAAGCGCATTCACCGGAAAGAGGATGCGGATGGCGCGAGAGGAGCGGAGAACCGGATTGCGCCGTGTAACGCAGCACTCCGTTTCTAGGCGGCGGGAGGATTAGCAGGACTATTTTTTAAAAAACCAAAGCCAGAAATACTGTTCTCCCGCACCGTGCCGGTACCTTGGCTCGAAACCGCAGGCTTCCGCCATCGCCACGGCCTCCTGGTCTGAGAACGAGACCCCGTGCCATGTGTCGGCGGGCGAGGTTTCGCTCACGGAGGGCGCACCTTGCACCTGGAACTTAAATAATGCGCCGGGACTCAGCAGGCGGTGTACTTCGCGGACATACGAGTAGATGACTTCGCGGCTGGGAATATGTTGAAAAACGATCGTGGAGAAAGCAAAATCGAACCGGTTCTCCTGGACCACCGAGAGATCTTTGCCGTTGTTTTGATAGACAAAAGCATTGGGGCGGCCAGCGAGCGCTTCGCGGGCACAGGCAATCATCTCGCCGCTGACGTCCACGCCATGTATCTCGCCAAATACTTTTGAAAGTGCGCGGGTCACCCGGCCGGCTCCGCACCCGATCTCGAGCGCTTTCATATCGAGCGGCATCCGTCCTTGACAGATATTCGTCATATCGGTCAGGACTTCCTCGCTGACAGTGCGCTCGCCGGACAAAAAGAATTCCTCATCCGTCCAATCGGTCTTGCCGGTTGCGACATAGTAGCGCGCGTTCTCGCGAGCGCGTTCATCCCAGTCGCGTTTCATCTTCTGAAGCTGTTCGTCCAGACTGATTGGCATGCGGCTCTCCCATTGTATCGCGGAGCGGTGAACAGGATGTCGAAGCGGGCCCTAAAACGGCCCCAGTTCGGGAGGAAAAGGGCCTCGTGATATATTGATGGTTTAGGGCGGCTAGCTCAGCTGGGAGAGCGCTGCGTTCGCAATGCAGAGGCCGGGGGTTCGATCCCCCCGCCGTCCACCAAATTTTTCCCTCCTCACTTTGCCGGCGCGAGCAGTGTGATATGCTGCGCCCATTATGGATCGCAAAAAAGCTTCGGACTTTCCGCAAGAGCTGCTGGACCTGTTTGACCGCTACGTTCATGGCGATGTGGACCGGCGCGAATTCCTGGACGGCGCGAAAAAGTTTGCAGTGGGCGGAGTGACCGCCACGGCGATCTGGGAAAGTTTACGCCCCAACTATGCCTGGGCAGAGCAGGTGCCCAAGGACGACAAGCGGATCAAGACGGAGTCGGCGACTGTGCCCTCGCCCCAGGGCAATGGCAGCATTCGGGGCTATCTGGCGCGTCCCGTAAAAAGTGCCGGTAAGCTGCCGGGAGTGCTGGTCATTCACGAGAACCGCGGCTTAAATCCTTATATCGAGGATGTGGCGCGCCGGCTGGCGACAGCAAACTTCATTGCTTTTGCGCCCGACGGACTCACCAGCGTGGGCGGCTATCCCGGTAATGATGAAGAGGGCGGAAAGCTGTTTGCAAGCGTGGACAAGCCGAAAATGACCGAGGATTTCATCGCCGCGGCTCGCTGGCTGAAGGAGCGGTCCGACTGCACCGGGAAGATTGGAGCCGTCGGCTTCTGTTTTGGTGGTGGAATGGTGAGCTCGCTGGCTGTCCGG
>DATLBY010000284.1:0-5380 GCA_035526665.1 Bryobacteraceae bacterium | reverse complement strand
CGCCCTGTGTGCCGCAATTCTCGGAGCCGCTCCCCTCCTGATTTACAACGTTCATCGTCACTGGCTCACGCTGGGAAATGCCGCGTGGTCTGCGGAGGGTTTCACGGGCAAAGCCGGGCTGCTCCAGGAGGGCTTGGCCGGGGCCGGTCTCTACGCCTCTATTGCACGCGACGATGACGAGACGCCGGGCAGGCCGCCGGCGGGCCCGGTCGAGGAGACCGTGGTCCGGCTGGATTCCAGTTCCGGGGCGCCTCGAACCTCGCTTTTCTGGGTGGGCTGCCTGGTGACCCTGGCGCTATTGCCGGTTGCGTGCCGCTATCCGGAGGCGAGAACCGCGGCCGTGTTCGCTCTGGTTACCTTCCTGGTGAGCTGGCTCATGATGGCCTTCACGAAAGGCGCGGGCGCTTCGACGCACCATGCCGTGCTGCTCTGGCCGATGCCGCACCTGGCGGTGGCTACTGTGTTTAGCGCTGCCGGCCGGCGATTTGGGCTCGCTGGGAAACTCATTCTCGGCATTTTTGCCAGCGCTATTGCCGTGTCCTCCCTGCTGGTGACGAATCACTATTACGCGATGCAGATCCGCAATGGGGGAACCAGCCCATGGACGGAGGCTTTCTATCCGCTCTCGTCCGCGCTTGCCAAAATGCAGGTGAATCAAGTGTGCTTGGCGGATTGGGGCTTTGCCGATAACCTGCGGTTAATGCACCAGGGTCGCTTGCCCCTCGCCGGAGCCGCGCTCGAGGATACCGAGGAGGCCCGCGCGTATCTCCGGAGGCAAATCCATGATCCGAACAATGTATTTGTTACGCACACCGAGGGCAACCGCATTTTTCCCCGGAATACGGAAATGCTGTTGGCGTTCGCCCGGAAAGAGGGATTGATGGGGACCGACGTCAAGCTGTTCCACGATCGTAACGGCCGCGCGGTGATAGAGATTTTCCGTTTCGTGCCGGCGCCCGGCAAAAAGTCTACCGCACCCTGATTTTCACTTCGTTACTGCGAAGACCATTCACAATCAAGACAAGCGATTGCATGCCGGATGGCACACCGCCCGGGACTTTCACGTTTACCTGGTTCAAGCCCGTGAATCCCGGCGCGAGTCCGCCAAAGAGCACTGGCGCCGAAACGCCGGCTATCTGGGCCTCTACCCTGGCGGCATCGCGCCCGAGGCCGGTGCCATACACCTCCAGAAACTCGCCGCTCGAGGTAGGACGTACGGCGGCCACTTGTCCTGTCCCGTTTACCAGGATGGCTCCAAATCCACTGGCTGCATCGAAGAAGATACCGGGAGACACCGCCGTCGCAGGCACGCGCAGCGACTGGGATGACGCGACGCTGGTCCGTACCGTAACGTCGATGGCGGCGCCGGTCACGTCCTCCGGCACATAGAGGTTGATCTGGCGGCTGTCCGCGTAGAAAATTGGCGCCGGCCGGCCATTCAACAGGACCTCCACTTTACTCCCCGGAGTACCGGACAGATTGGAGCCAAAAATTGTTGCGATGCCGCCCGGAGTGATGCCCGAAGCGAAGGAAGCGGCGTTTACAACAGCGGCCGCGGAAAAGGACGGCCGTCCGACCGCCGTGGCTACTGCGCTGGCGCCAGCCGCAAGTGTTGCGCGTAGTTCGTTTACGTCGCCGCTGCCTGGCGCCCAGCGAAATTGGACCACCCCGTTTTCGTCCGTAACCCCGGTCGCTGGTGTGACGGTGCCGCCATCGGATACTCGTGCCTGCACCGACACCCCGGGATACGGCAGCTCATTGCCATCCGTCACGCGAAAGGAGATGGCTTGCGCCAGTGCCGTGCCCGCAATGACCGGCTGCCGGTCCCCGCCTTCCAGAGTGAGCTTCACCGATTGCGGAGCGGCAATTTGGATTTTAGAAGTAACCGAGGCATAGCGGTCATCCGAAGGCCGCGCAATCAGATCGTCAGTTCCCGCCTGCAGTCCGGTAAATTCAAAAACGGCCTGCGTCTGGCCGGCTGGAACGGTGATCGACGGCGGTACTTTGAGCGAGCCGCTTCGCGAGCTGAGAAGCACCACCAACGGCGTCACCGCCGGCCGCTCCAGCGTGATCGTGGCTGAGGCAGTAGCGCCCGTCACCACTCCCGCTGCCGGAAATGTGGAGATCTGGATAGCCCGTTTTAACGTGGTTTCAGCGGTGGCGCGGTCGGAGCTGGCGCGGCGGTAATAGTCCTGGAACTGGCTGCGCAGCGTTTCCATCTGCTGCAACTGGTCTGCCGTGGCGCCCTTGCCGTTCGGTGTCACCAGCAGAAAAGCCATGCGAAAGCCTCTTTGGGAAACCGTGGAGTCCGGAATACGCGGGTGCTCCAGGTCGATAATCTCCTGGAGACGGATATCGCGGCGCTCCCCGTTGAAGCTGACTCCCGCCTGGGGAGCGCGGGCCGCGTTTCCAAGTGAAGGATTCATCACCAGAAATGTGTCGGGCACCTCCTCGGGCGGACGGAAGCCCATCAGGTACTGATCGAGCGGCGCGTAGCCTTCGACCGTAGCCACCGTCGTGAATCTGGGACTTGCACCCGGGCCATTATCCCGGATGCGGTTTCCCTCCAGCAGGGAAGCCTCCGAGTTGAAGTTGAATGCCCAGTGCGAGCCCTGTCTGCCGAGCATCGGCCGGGCGTCCGGGTTGTCGGGATCGCGGACGCTCACGTAGGCAAGAAACAGATGGCCGGCTTCGTGGCCTAGCACGCTGAGCGAGGTATCTTTGGTGGTGATTCGCGCCGGCACTGGCGCATTCGGGTCCCGCGGGTATTGATCCAGCGGGCCCATGTTGAGAATTGCCTGCAGCCGCCTCTTCGATCCCGCTTCGTTCCCGACATCGACCTTTTCATCCCCATAGCCGCTGCGATTGTTTCGCAGCGTGCTCTCAAAGGCCACGGCGCCAGAAGCAGCCGAAACCCCCAACGCGTTGTAGATCACCAGGTAGTCATAGGAGTCTTCGTGTGTCAGATAGAATTTCTGGGCGGCCGTGAAAATATCCACCTCTTCCTGCCCAGCGAATCGCTCGGCAACGGTCGAGGAATAGAGCTGCGGGGAAGGAGTGGCAAAGCTCACCAGCGAGCTGGAACCCTGCAGGCCGCCCGGGCCGATTCCTACAATCGTGTCCTTTGCCATCGTTCCCGAATACGCAAATTCGATCTTTCCGTCCGGATACAGCCGCGCCTGGAAAGTCTGGGGCCGCCCGGTGCCGGCATCGGAGAATTCAGGCACTTGCACCCAACTCACTACGAACCGGCCCGCTTCGGCGAGCACGCGCACGCTGCTGCCGCCCTGCGAAGGGTCCAGATCCGCGAATAAGGGCGAGATGCGGGGCGCTCCCGCCGTCATCCGTCCGAGCGAGCGATCCGTGATGCCCACATCGCCGGTTCCGAAGGTCAGGTTTCCGTCCGAGTTAATGAATACCGACCGGTAATTGGCTCCGAAGAAGGGGAAGGGAAACGGCAGCGCCTTGTCCCGGCTGTCGTCATCGCCCAATCCCGAAAGCGAACTGCCGCTCGAAGCCGCCGCGGCGTCGTAATCGCCATCGGCCAACTCGTAGCGGTATTTGTTTGAAACCGGCAGAAATCGCAACGTTTTGCCGTCCAAATTGAACGTATTACGCCGGGAAACCACTCCATCTGAATCATCCAGAATGGCGATATCACCCGCATCCGGCTGCACGGACATACCGCCGATTTCGCGCTCGCCAACAGCCAGCGCAGCGTTCGCCCGGCGCAGGCGCTTGACCCCGCGTTTCTTTGCAACTCTATGAAGTTGCAGCTCTTCTTTCCATTTGTCGCCATGGGAGCCGCAGTCGAGCTGCTGTTGCCGCGCCTCGCCAAGGGATAGGGATAACAGGACCGCCAGCGCGGTAAAAGGTCGATTCATGTGCGGGTACTACTAGTGTAGACGTGATTCCAGCCGGCTCTCGTTCCCATGGAGTGTAGTGGGAACAACTTTCGGACGCTCTCCGTAGATACTAAGACATGGCCTTCTGTACAAATTGTGGCTCTCAGGTGCGGGAAGATGCCCGCTTTTGTCCGAATTGCGGGAATTTGGTCGGCGGGACGGCGGCCACGCTCGCGGCCCCGCCCATCGTGCCCGCTGCCGAACCACTGCAATACACGATTCAGGGCGACAATCTGCAGGTGGCCCGTGTGAGTTTGAAGCCTGGCCAGGAGCTCTACGCCGAGGCCGGCAAAATGCTCTACAAGACTCCCAGCGTCCAGTGGGAAACCAGGATGACTGGGGAATCGCTGGGCGCAAAAATCTGGGGCGCGGTCAAGCGCAAGCTGATGGGCGAATCGCTCTTTATGACGTACTTTCGGGCGATGAGCGCCGGGGAGGTAGGTTTTGCCGGCAGCTACCCGGGGCGTATCCAGGTCTTCGACCTGGCGCCCATGCAATCGGTACTGGTGCAGCGCGACAGCTTCCTGTTTGCGCAGACTACGGTCCAGTTGAATCTCGCCATGGTAAAGAAGCTCGGCGCGGGCTTCTTCGGCGGTGAGGGCTTTATCCTGGAAAAGCTCACCGGACCCGGCCTAGTCTTCATCCATGGCGGTGGCGATTTTGTGGAATTCACGCTACAGCCGGGCGAGATGCTGCAGGTCGACACCGGCTGCATCGTCGCCTTTGATGAATCCATCGCCTACGATATTCAATTCGTAGGAGGCATCAAGACGGCCATGTTCGGCGGCGAGGGCCTCTTCCTTGCCACCATGACGGGCCCCGGCCGGGTCATTGTTCAGAGCATGACGCTCGAGAAGATGCGCCGTGAACTGGCTCCTCCCGGGGGCCGCAGCGGCGGCGATGAGCGCCACGGTTTTGAAACCATCACCAATATCTTCGGTTCAGACGATTAGCCGTGCGGAATGCCGCCTTCGGGGGAGGTTCCCGATCCTCCTCCGCGGCTGCATTTGCCTGTCCACACCGCTGCCCTGCTTCACAACTGATAAACTTGGACTGTATTCCTGTCTATGATCGATACGCTCCTAGCGAAAGTATTTGGCACCAAGAACGAACGTGAAGTGAAGGCAGTCCGTCCGCTGATCGCCGCCATCAACGAACTGGAGCCCGGTCTGCAAGCCCTCTCCGATGCCGAACTCGCAGCCAAGACCGCGGAATTCCGCCAGCGCCTGGCCAATGGCGAGACGCTCGACGATCTTCTGGTCGAGGCCTTTGCCGTAGTCCGCGAGGCCGGCTGGCGCGTTCTGCATATGCGCCATTTCGACGTCCAGTTGATCGGCGGCATCGTCCTGCATCACGGCAAGATTGCCGAAATGCGGACCGGCGAAGGAAAAACGCTGGTCGCCACGCTGCCTACCTATCTGAATGCGCTCGAAGGCAAGGGCGTTCACGTAGTTACGGTCAACGATTATCTGGCC
>DATLBY010000283.1:0-3432 GCA_035526665.1 Bryobacteraceae bacterium | reverse complement strand
GCCTAGAGAAAAGCCCGCTCGCACCAGATATTTCGATTTGTCTTCTCGCTGGAATCGCAGGCAACAATAGAGCGCATACATCCAGAAACCCAGCCCCATGCCGTAACCCCGGCCTACTGACAGATAGTCGACAAGGAACGGATTCAGGCACAACATGGCGACGCCGGACGGCAGCAGCCACCCGGCGCCGAAGAGCAGCCGGCAGACCAGATAGACAGCCACCAGGTAGAGCATCCCACCCAGCACGCTGGCCAGCCGGATGGTGAACTCCGAGTTTCCGTAGTGGTTTACCAGCCATTTCGAGCACAGGGTAAAGAGCACATGGTTATTGGCGTCGTAATTATTCAGGATGGTGTGAAGGTCTTTTGAGAGGTAGAGCTGTGACGTGAATGCTTCATCAATCGTAATGGCCTGCGTGGCGGCGCGATACACATTCATCGCAAACAGGCAGACCAGCAAGGCGATGGCGATCCACACGTATGTTCGCTGCGGCACTCCACCAGTTTGCCTGATATATTGAGGCACATGTACGCGGGAATGCTTACTCGGCGCTCATTTGTGGCTGGCGCTTCGGCTGCTACAGCCCGCGCTGCAGCCTCCAAGCCCAACTTTCTTTTTCTGATCGCCGACGATCATGCCGGCTACGTGCTTGGGGCGGACGGAAATCGCCAGGCCAACACACCCCATCTCGATATGCTGGCATCGCAAGGGACGCGTTTTGCCGCGCACTACTGCAATTCGCCGGTGTGTACTCCTTCCCGGCAGTCATTTTTCACGGGCCAGCTTCCCCACGCCGCCGGCGTGACAGTTTTGAAAACGCCGCTCGCCACTGACAAGCCGACCCTGGCCCGCCAACTGAAGGCCGCGGGTTACGAAACAGCCGTCTTTGGAAAAATGCATTTCAACCGGCCGGGCTCTCCCGGACTCCACGGCTTCGACCGGCTGTTGACTGAAAACGAACTCACGCAGGCCTGGAGTCACTCGCCTGCAATTGCCATCCCGGCGGGCACGGCCACCAAGAAACTCCCCTGGAAGCCCTTCGCCGATCCCGCCCGCATTTGGCTGAACGCGGACAATCTTCCTTACCCCAGAATTTGCGAGGAAATGAGAAGCGCGTTCCTGATGCGGAATGCATTCGAATACCTGGAAGCGCATCAAGCCAAGCCGTTCGCCATGTGGTTGAGCTTTCAGGAGCCTCATTCACCCTTCGACTTCCCCGTGGATAGCCGGCGCCGCTTGCAGCAGTCAGGTGAATTTACGCCGCCGGCGGCCGGCAAGGAAGATGCCTGGCAGGTACCGCTGATCTTCCGGGATTTATCCCCGGAGGATAAACAGGGGATCATCGCCGCCTACTACAACTCGGTCTCTTATCTCGATAGCAATATCGGCGCCGTGCTCGCAAAGCTCCGCAGTCTTGGCCTGGAAGAGAATACGCTGGTAGTCTATATGGCCGACCATGGTTACTCGCTGGGACAGCACGGCCGCTTTGAGAAGCACTGTTGCTACGATCCGGCGCTTCGCGTTCCGTTGCTTATGCGCTGGCCTGGACACGTACGCGAGTCCGTCGTCCATGATTTCACCGAGTCGGTCGATGTTCCCGGAACCATCCTCGATCTGCTTGGCGCGGATCCTCTGCCGCTGATGCATGGCCGCTCGCTACGCGCATATCTCCAAGGGCAAAAGGTCGCCGCCGCCCGCGATCACGTATTCTCCGAATATCTGGAAAACGAAGAGGCCTGCATGCGGACCGCTACCCACAAATACATCTACTGCTCGGGGAAGCGCGAGCGCACGGACGGCTACAAAACTGCCGATCCAACACCCGGAAAGTACCGGAGATTATTCGACCTGCGCACAGATCCGGGCGAGTTGGAAGATATTTCCTCCGAGAATAGCGGCATCGTCTCCCGTCTGCAGCAGATGATGCTTGCGCGCTTTCGCGAAACTCATCCCGAGTCGGATCGCGAGCCGCGGCGTCTTAGCACCGACGAGTTGCTCGACTGGTATTTGCGTCCGCGGGACGCGTTGGCAGAAAATAGATAGCGAATGCAATCTTTTCACATCTCCCACCAGGCGCTTCGCGCGTTGACTGAGCGCTAATGTCCCACTGGATTGATATTTCTATCCCGCTCTACAGCGGCATGGTGCATTGGCCAGGCGACGCATCTGTGAGTTTCGACCATCCCATGGTGATGGGAAAGGGCGACGTCTGCAACACCACTTATGTGAGTATGAGCGCGCATACGGGCACGCATATGGATGCCCCGCTCCACTTTATCGATGGCGGATCCAGTATCGATTCGATGCCGCTTGAGGCTACCGTCGGGACTGCGCGAATCATTGAAATTCGCGATGAAAGCGCCGTCACCGCGTCGGAACTGGAGGCCCACGATCTGCAGGCAGGCGAACGTGTTCTGTTCAAGACCGTAAATTCCAGCCGCTGCTGGAAAGACAGCTCGTTTCATGAGCGATTTGTCCATATCAGCGCCCCCGCGGCCCGCTATCTCGCGGAGAAGAAGGTCCGTACGGTGGGCATCGATTACCTCTCAGTGGGAGCCTATGAAGGGGACGGGATCGAATCCCACCAGGCGCTGCTGGCTGCCGGTATCTGGTTGATTGAAGGACTCAACCTCTCTGCGGTGACGGCAGGTCTTTACGATCTGGTTTGTCTTCCCTTGAAGATAGTGGGAGCCGACGGCGCACCCGCGCGGGCCATCCTCCGCGGCATCGGCACGAGAGTTTGATGGAGTTTGCACCCGGCAACGTCGTGAAGGCAAAAGTGTGATTTTTTTGCGTCAGGCGTTGATCATCGCCTCCAAGGATCTGCGATCTGAAATCCGCGGCAAGGAGACGATTAACGCCTCCCTCTCCTTTTCGCTGGTAATCCTGTTGCTCTTCAGCTTCGCCTTCAATCCGGATTCCGAGCAAATTCATGAGCTGGCCGGTGGGCTGCTTTGGCTTGTCTTTGCATTCGCCGGCGCATTGGTGTTGAATCGCAGTTTCGCGCGCGACCTGCCCAATGACTGCCTGGACGCTCTGATTGCCGCTCCGCTATCCGGCCCCGCGTTGTTTCTCGGTAAAGCAGTGGCGAACTTCGTCATACTGCTCGCGATCGAGGCGGTTTCGTTTCCGGTCTTCGGCATCTTCTACAACGTGCAATGGACGCAGCAGGCAGGACCCCTGCTGCTGGTTGTGGTGCTCGCCACCTGGGGACTCACCACCGTAGGCACCATGTTCAGCGCCCTGACGGTCAACCTGAAAGTCCGGGAACTGATGCTTCCCATGCTGGTATATCCCATCATGATTCCCGCCCTGCTCGCGGCTATCCAGTTGACCGCCGCGTTGGTCGCCGGGAAGCCGATGGATGCGGATTTGTATCAGTGGCTCAAATTGTTGATAGGCTTTGATGTGATCTATACCTCGCTGGCTCTC
>DATLBY010000282.1:0-3788 GCA_035526665.1 Bryobacteraceae bacterium | reverse complement strand
TTGTGCTGACGCTCTATCTGCTGGCGATCGGCAACATTTTTTCTGTCCGGAATCCGAGACCCGTCGACCCCGCGCAGTCCTGGAGGAACAGTTCCGTGGGACGCGTTCAGGCGTTCCTGCTTCTGGTTTATCCCATCGCCGCCGTTCCCGTGGGGCTTGCCTTTGGAGCCCGCTACGCCTTCGATAGTGAACTGGCCTTCTACGCAGTCCTAGCGTTGGACGTGGTGGTCGGGGCAGTCTTTTATTGGATCGCCATGGAGTCGGCAGTGGGAGCGGCGGAAGCTCATAAGGAGCACATTGTGGCGGTTCTGTCGAGAAGCGACAGTCCCGTGGCGAGTTGATTGCGGCTTAAACGCGGCTGGCGGCGATGGCGGAACGGAGAGCCTCTACCGTCTGCTGCATCTCCGCCGCGTCCTTATACGGCTGCCGCGGCCAGAAAAATCCCTTTAAGCCGTCTTTCGGCCGCCTGGGCACCACGTGGACATGCAGATGCGGCACGCTCTGGCTGATTTTGTTGTTGATGGCCAGGAACGATCCGCCCGCCCCGAGACCCTCTTCCATGGCACGCGCAATCAACTGCGCGGTCGAGAATAGAGGTTCCATCATCGTCGCCGGCACATCCAGCAGAGTGTCGTAGTGACCTTTGGGACACACCAGACAGTGCCCTGGAAACAGTGGTCCATTGTCCAGGAACACCATTGTCTTCTCGTCTTCATACACGATCGCGGTGGGAATTTCCCCGGCGATGATCTTGCAGAAAATGCAATTAGTCATTGTTAAACGATTGCTTTGATCACAGAGCCGTGGATTTCGGTAAGCCGCTCGCGGCGGCCCTGGTGCATAAAGCTCAACGCGTCCTGATTCAGTCCCAGCTGATGCAGGATAGTGGTATGAATGTCGCGCAAATGGAAAGGATCAACTGCGGCGTGCATGCCGAGGTCGTCGGTCGCACCCACAGCCTGGCCGCCCTTGATACCGCCCCCGGCCATCCACATCGAAAAGCCAAGGTTGTGATGGTCGCGTCCCTTTCCGCCCTGCGCCTCGGGAGACCGGCCGAACTCTCCGCCCCACACGACAAGCGTGGAATCCAGTAGACCGCGGCGTTTCAGATCCTTGATCAGAGCCGCTACCGGCTGATCGCTGGCGGCCGACATCCGAATGTGGTTCTCTTCGATATCGTCGTGAGCGTCCCACTGCTGGTTGCCCGGACCGCCGCCCGCCACCACACACACGAAGCGCACGCCTTTTTCCACCATCCGGCGCGCCAGCAGGCACCGGCGTCCATAGTCGTCCGTCGGGGTCTTGCCTACTCCATAAAGATCCAGCGTCTCCTGCGACTCCTTGGAAAGGTCGAACACGGCAGGCGCTTCCGTTTGCATTTTAAACGCCAGGTCATACGCGTTGATCCGCGCCGCGAATTCTCCGTCATCCGGCTGCATCTCTGCCTCGTTGAGACCCCGGATCAGCTTCAAAGTCTCGCGGCGGGAGTCCAGCGACACCCCTTTCGGTAGATCCAGGTTCAGCACGGGCCGGGAACCGGGACGCAACATCGTAGGCTGGTAAATCGCCGGTAAGAACCCGTTGGAATACATGGGCTGTCCGCCCTCCAGGGCTCCCTTAGGATCAGGGATTACCACATAGGCGGGCAGCGATTCGCTCTCGGAACCGAGTCCATAGATCACCCACGAACCAACACTCGGATAGCCCGGTAGAATGCGGCCGGTCAGCAACTGGTACTGCGCCGCCGAGTGCACCACCATGTCGGCATGGCAGGAGCGGATTACCGCGAGGTCGTCCACGATTTCAGCGGTATGCGGTAACAGATCGGACACTTCGATCCCGCTTTGACCATACTTCTTGAAGGTGCGCTTGGTGCCCAGCAACAGCGGATTGGCGCCGATGAATTGGTATTTGGCCTCGCCGAATGAGGCGGGCCGCTTCTGGCCATTCAATTGGTTCAGCAGGGGCTTTGGATCGAACGTTTCCAGGTGGCTCGGCCCGCCGGCCATAAAGAGAAAAATAACCGATTTCGCTTTGGGCGCATAGTTGGGGGCCTTCGCCGCCAGCGGATTCAGCGGGCGGGCTTTAGCCCCTTCCGCGTGCAGCATGGACGTATAAGCGAGAGAACCGAAGCCGCAGAACGCGTCGGAAAGAAACTCTCTTCGATTGCGTGTGATCCGGAAATGTTGAGCCATCGTTACTCCACGTACAGGAAACTATTCAGGTTGTACATCGTGAGCGCGAACTCGCGCAGCGGCTGTTTCTCCAGGAAGGTGAGCGCCAGTTGCCGCTCCTTCGCCGAGGGCGGCCTGCCCGCCGTGAGCCGGTAGGCCAGATCCACCTGCCTGCCCCTGCTCTCACCAGCCTCTTTCCGCAACCGTTCCGCCAGCGCCTCCGCCATGTGATTGGAGAAGTCGCCATTCAGCAGCTCCAAAGCCTGCGGCGCATGCGTGCTGGCGTCCCGCCGGGGACAGCTCAATTGCATATCCGGGGAGTCGAACACCTCCATGAAGGGGAGCCGCAGATTTCTTTTCGCCAGCAGATAAATACTCCGCCGGTCATGCTCAGCCACATCCTCGGCCACGGTCCATTGCGAAGGCTTATACAGAAACACGAGCAAGTCTTTATCCACCGGCACGATCACTCCCGGACCGCCTGCCTTGGTGTTCAGCCGTCCCGCCGCGGCCAGTGAAGCATCCCGGATCTCCTCGGCATCCAACCGGCGGCGCGAAAACTTCCACAACAGAGTATTTTCCGGATCCTTCACGGCGGCGGCCGAACCCGCTGGTTGCTGTGACGATTGCTGATAGGTATTGCTGAGGAGAATCATGCGATGCAGCTGCTTGAGAGTCCATCCACCGTCCACCAGTTGATTCGCCAGATAGTCGAGAAGCTCGGGATGCGTGGGCCGCAATCCCATGCGCCCGAAATCGTTGGGCGTAGCCACGATCCCGCGGCCAAAATGGTATAGCCACACGCGATTCGCCATGACACGCGCGGGCAGCGGGTTTTCAGGATCGAGAATCCAGTCCGCCAGTTTCGTGCGGGGCGTCTGGATTGCAGGTGGCAGCTCGGGTGTATTTTCCCGCAGCAGCACTCCGAGTGTCCGCATACCGACCTTTTCGCCCTTATTCTGGTAATCGCCGCGGGCCAGTACGTGGATGGGCGTGGCCTTGGCGGAATCATTGGCGACGCTGTAGAGGGAGGGCAACGGTTGCGGCGCTGACGACTCCACTTCCTTCAGCTTTTCCTCCATCTTCTTGAAGGCCTCACCCGAAAGTCCCTTCATGGACTTCTGGATGCTCTTCATCTCGTCCTTGACAGCCTTGTCGCGGGCTGTCCAGGCAGCTTGCTCCGCCTCCGATGCCAGCGGTACGTCGGATGGTTGGGTAGACGCGAAAAACGCCTGCATCCGGTAATAGTCCGTATGGCGTATCGGATCGAATTTGTGATCGTGACAACGGGCGCAGCCCA
The DNA here is from genome assembly GCA_035526665.1 of Bryobacteraceae bacterium. Classification (GTDB taxonomy): domain Bacteria; phylum Acidobacteriota; class Terriglobia; order Bryobacterales; family Bryobacteraceae; genus DATLBY01. The sequence continues at coordinate 314 of DATLBY010000282.1, read as the reverse complement.
GCGTAACGCCTAACAGCGCCGAGCCGACCACGTTGGTCATCTCTGTAAGTACTTCGTTCCGGCTGCTTGCCACTTCCTGGTTGCCGGCATTCTTGCGCAGGGCGCCGAGCCGGTGGAACCCGGCGGCGATCCGGAGGATTTCGTTCTTCGGATCCATCTCATCGCCCGCCAGCTGTTCGCGCAGGAATTGCGAATACGGCTTGTCACTGTTGAACGAGTGGATTACATAGTCGCGGTAGCGCCATGCGTCGTGCCGGTGGGTATCGTATTCGAACCCGTCGGTATCGGCGTAACGCACGACGTCCAGCCAGTGC
>DATLBY010000281.1:0-6585 GCA_035526665.1 Bryobacteraceae bacterium | reverse complement strand
GCGCGGCCTTCAATACGCCGCTTCACCGTATGTACAGTCCTGTAATCAATACGCCCGAAGCCGGCAGCGGCCATCCAGTTGACGATCTTTCCCACGGAAGGATACCGCTGCAGGTCCCTCTCGTAGACACCTTGGAAATAGTCGTAAAGATACCAGCGTTGGATGAGCCTCGGGTCAATCCCTATAATCGCGAGTACGCCTTCCTGAGTGAGCAGTTCTCGCGCCTTCAGCACGAACATCTCGGGATTGTCGAAATGATGAATGGCATTGACGCAGAAGATGAGGTCGAAGCTTCCGTTCCGGAAGGGCAGCGCATTGGCATGTGCCACCGACAGTCGTGTGGAGCCCGGCTTTTCCCTGGCCTTCTGGAGCATTCCAAAGGAAGAATCGATTCCGCACAAGTATCCAGAATAGGACGCGAGGCTTTCCAGCCATCGTCCGGTGCCGCAGCCGGCTTCCAGGATTCGCTCCGGCCCGCGGAGCTTCACCAACGCGTCCAGTGCCTCCTCAATGCCCTGCAGACGGTCTACGGAATAGCGGCTATCGTAATTGGGAGCGATCTGGTTGTAATCAACGCGAGCGAGATCCATAAAAAGGGCCGTGCGGACCGCTGCCGGCACACACGGCCCAGGGGTTACTTGCCGGAGGTGAAACGCTTCTCGGCTTCGTGCCAGTTGACCACATTCCACCAAGCGGCGATGTAATCGGGACGCTTATTCTGATACTTCAAGTAATAAGCGTGCTCCCACACATCCAGTCCAATCACCGGATACTTTCCTTCCATGATGGGGCTGTCCTGGTTGGCGGACGAGCTGACCTCCAGCTTGCCGGACGAGTCACGCGTGAGCCACGCCCAGCCCGAACCAAAACGAGTGGTCGCAGCCGCTGCGAACTTCTCCTTGAATTGATCCAAGCCGCCGAAGGTGCTCTGGATTGCCTCGGCCAGCTTGCCGTTGGGTCCCGCGCCATCGTTCTTTTTCAGGATCGTCCAGAAAAGCGAGTGATTCGCGTGGCCGCCCCCATTGTTGCGCACGGCTGTGCGGATGTTTTCAGGCACGGCTGCGCAGTTATTCGCGAGGAGCTCTTCAATGCTTTTGTTGGCCAGATCGGGGGCTGACTCGAGGGCTTTATTCAGGTTCGTGACATAAGCATTGTGGTGCTTATCATGATGAATCTCCATGGTCGTCTTGTCGATGAAGGGCTCGAGTGCGTCAGAGGCGTAAGGTAGCGGCGGTACGGTGAATGGCATGAGTAAATCTCCTTTGTCTACGTTTGGTATGTGCTGAGCAGGCCGGGGATTCGGGCCAAACTCATTCTACCCGTTTACGCCGCCGGCACGCTCGAAAGCTTCGGCCAGGCGGAACATTCCACCCTCGTCAAAGTGCCGCGTTAGGATCTGCATCCCGACCGGGAGCCCGGCCGCGGTGGCGCCGCAGGGGACACTCATACACGGTATGCCAGCCAGGTCGCCAGTGATGGTGTAAATGTCTGAAAGATACATCTCCATCGGATCATTTAGTTTTTCACCTAGCTTGAAAGCCGGAAACGGTGACACCGGCGTGACAATCGCATCCACCTCGCTAAATGCATTAGCAAAATCCTGGGCAATCAAGGCGCGTACCTTCTGCGCTTTGATGTAGTACGCATCGTAGTAGCCGGCGCTGAGAACATAGGTGCCGAGCATAATGCGTCGCTTGCACTCGGCCCCGAAGCCCTCGCCGCGAGTCATTTTGTACATCTCGCTGAGCGTCGTAGCATTCGCCGAGCGGGTGGTATAGCGGACGCCGTCGTAGCGCGCCAGGTTCGAGCTCGCCTCAGCGGTACAAATGATGTAGTAGCAGGCGATCGCGTAATCGGTTGCCGGCAAACTAACGGAACGAATCTCGCAGCCGAGCTTCCTCAGCACCTCCACGCCTTTGTGGATCAGGTCGCCCGTTTCGCTCGCGAGTCCCTTGAAATACTCCTCCGGGAGCCCGATTTTCATGCCCCGCACATCGCCCGTCATCAGCGCCTGATAGGCTGGCACAGGCGCCGCGGCTGAAGTCGAATCCATCGGGTCGCGGCCCGCGATGACTTCGAGCAAGGTAGCCGCGTCGCGAACGTTGCGCGCGAACGGACCCACGTGATCCAGCGAGCTGGCGAAGGCAGTCAACCCATAGCGCGACACGCGGCCGTAGGTCGGGGTCACGCCCACTACTCCGCAGAAGGATGCCGGTTGCCGAATGGATCCACCCGTATCCGAGCCAAGGGAGACCACGGATGTTCCCTGCGCCACCGATGCCGCCGATCCGCCGCTCGACCCGCCGGGCACGCGATCGGGCGCCACCGGATTACGCACCGGACCGAAGGCCGAGTTTTCGTTCGACGATCCCATCGCAAACTCGTCGCAGTTGGCCTTTCCGATAATGAGTCCACCGGCATTCTCCAGCCGGATGACCGCAGTTGCATCGTAGGGCGGAATGTAGTGTTCCAGCAGCTTCGATCCGCACGTCGTGCGCAACCCCTTCGTAACCAGGACATCCTTTACCGCAATGGGGACTCCCGCCAGGGGACCTGCCGGTTCGCCGGCCGCGATCTGATCGTCTACTTTCTTTGCCGCGGCCAGTGCCCGCTCCAGGCTCAAAGTCAGTAGTGCATTCGTTTTTGGATTTTCCGATTCCGCAAACCGGATGGCCTCGGCGGCGAGTTCGCCGGCGCTGAAAGTACGCCTTGCGAGACCTTCCCTGATCTGCTCAATCGTGAGCGACGCTATCTGCATGAGTGGTTATCGTTCGATCACGCGGGGAACTTTGAAGTAGCCTGCTCCGCTCGTGTTGGCGTTTGCCAGGGCATCCTGATTGCTCAGCGGCTGCCGCTCAACGTCGGGCCGCAGCGTTGCCGTCTCGTCGGCTTCGAACAGCACCTGGGCCATCGGTTCCACGTTGCTGGTGTCGAGCTCGTTCAACTTCTCCACATGCGTCAGGATCTCATCCAGATCGTGCGCCAGGCGGTGGACCTCGTCAGCATCCAGCTTCAGATTTCCCAGTTCGGCGACATACCGGACTTCTTCTTCCGTGATTTTCAAGCGATTGCCCTTTTTCTTGAGGCTTTATATAGATTTCTCAGTACGGGATTTACAATCTCGTCCGCCTCGTCAGCCGTTCGCGAATGGCTCGCTTCGCGCTGTGGAGCCCGCCTTGGCACGGCAATTCGAAACTCCAACTCGGTCACCAGTGGCCGGCCGATGGCCTGCTCCAGCTTCGCCAGAATCTGACCTCGGAGAGTGAATAGCTGCCGCTGCCAGATGGCGTCTTCCACCTCCACCACCAGCCGGGCCCGCACCAATGAGATATGCCCGGTACGCGCTGCAATTCGTTTGCCCACTGCAAGCAGCCAGGCGGAGCGGGCCAGCTCTTCCTCGCTGATCCCATGACCTGCGTTTGGTGATTTTCCCAGTACTCGTCCCGCGCGCTCCATCATAGCCAAAGAGACCTCAGTTTATCACGCGTTTTTGCCGCCACAAAAATGAGACAATGTAACAAAACTTACATCATGTGGATTCCCCTGCGCATCCTTCTGGCCCTGATCGTTGTGGCTGCCGCGTCCGCCCAAAATCTTGAAGATCAGGCGCTGCAAATTTCCAGGAATATCCAGCAGATTCACGTTCCTTTTGGGACCATCCTGGACCCGATGTATCCCTCTGCGTCCAATAATTCGATCATAGGTTACACGCGCTGCGGGGATTCAGCGACGTGGACAGGCCACTATCTGGCGGCGGAGGCCTTTCGCTATAAAGTGACGCGCTCCACTGAAGCCCTGGAAAATGCGCGCCGCGCTCTGGCGGGCATCCAGCAGTTAGTGGATGCGACCGGCGGGGACAACCTGCTGGCCCGCTGCGTTGTACCAGTGGACTCGCCGTTCGCCGCGGGGATTGCGCGTGAGGAGGCCAATAACGTGGCCTACCCCTCCAAGCTCAACGGTAAAGATTATCTGTGGATCGGCCACACGTCGCGCGATCAGTATATGGGCGTATTTTTCGGCCTGAGCGTCGCCTACGAGCAGATCGAAGATGTTCCCATGCGCTCCACCATCTCGGGACTCGTGACGCGGCTGGTGGACCGGCTGCTCGAAAAGAACTGGGCCGTGGTGATGCCGGACGGCAGCCAGAGCACCGTATTCTGGCTGCGGCCCGATCAGGAGCTGGCAATTTTGCAGGTCGCCAGACAAGTGAACCCTGTGCGCTTCCGGGCGTCGTATGAAAGCCTGCGGCAATCGGCCTCCGGTCTCAAGCTCCCTCTGATACTCGAGTCCTTCGATGAGCATGGATCCTATTTCAAATTCAACATCAATGCCGTCGCCTTCTACACGCTCATCCACCAGGAGGAATCCAACTCACCCAAGCTGCAGGAGTATCTCGACGCCTACGGGATTTTCAGGAACACCACCAGCGGGCACGGCAATGCCTTCTTCAACGTGGTGGACCGGGTATTGCGCGGTCCCGACCGGGTGCGCGATTCCGAAACGGTAACTCTGCTGTCGCAGTGGCTGCTGCGGCCCCGCCGGGATTTCTTCGTCGATCTGCGTGGAAAAGTGAAAGCCTGCGGCGAGGACCGGGCGTGCGACGTAATTCCGGTCCCTCGGCGCGTGAATACCGATTTCCTTTGGCAGCGCAGTCCCTTTCTTCTGTACGGCGGCGGCTCCGGAACCATTGAGAGTCCCGGGATTGACTTCATTCTGCCGTACTGGATGGCCCGGGCCAATGGCCTGGATCTCTCCGCGCTGGTAGTGTCCGCGGCCAGCGGAGCTTCCCTACTAGCTCCCGATTCCATCGCCTCCATCTATGGAAGGAGTTTGGCGGCAAGCACGGCTACAGCGCGGCCGGGAGCCCCCGAAACGCTGCTGGGCGGCACCCGAATTCAGGTCCAGGACGCTGCCGGGCAGATACGGGATGCTCCCCTCTTCTATGCCTCCCCGGATCAGGTGAACTTTTTGATTCCCTCCGGCACGTCCACCGGACTGGCGAATATCACGGTCGTGCGCGCGGACTCCACCAGCGTCTCCACCACCTCCCAAATGCAGCGCGCCGCTCCCGGCGTATTTTCCGCCAGCGCCAGCGGCAAGGGCGTAGCAGCCGCTCTGGCTGTGCAGGTCGAGTCAAACGGGAGCTTGACCCCGCTGCCGGTCTTCGGATGCGCCGGACCGCTAATCTGCTTCACAAAGCAGTTGGATATCCAGGACAAACCGGTCTACCTGAGTCTATTCGGCACCGGTATTCGAGGGGCGTCTTCGCCGCAGGCTGTGGGTGTGACGGTCGGAGGCAGGCCGGTGCCCGTCCAGTATGCAGGGCCCCAGGGGCAATATCCCGGCTTGGACCAGGTCAACATTCGGCTCACGCGGGACCTCCACGGATTCGGAGATGCCGCGATCGTAATCACAGTGGACGGAATAGCCAGCAATTCCGTCCTGATCACGTTCAAATAGTGCATCCCCTGGCTGCGCCGCTTAGCGCGCCGGGCTGCGCGTGTACAGCTGAAAAGGCGCCCAATAATAAGGCTTCCGGTATGCCCCCGGCGATCGGATCATGTGAAGCTTCGCCGACCGCAGGGCCTCGGCGGGCGTTCGTCCCAGATCCAGTCCGGCATACATATCGTCCATCAGTCTGGCTGTAGACGCATCGTTCACGTCCCACAATCCGGCCACGACATTCTTTGCGCCGGCCCGCAGAAATGCCCACGCAAAGCCCACCAATCCTTCTCCGCCATACGTTCGCGCTCCGGCGCTCCGGCACGCCGACACCGTCACCAGGTCGGCGACCAGCGGCACCTTGGCGATGTCCCGCACGTACAGCTTGCCGCCGGATAAGAGTACGGCGGAATCCAACGGACTCTCGCGGTTCGCGGTGGCGTGGGAAGCAAAATGGATCAGGCGGTAGCGCCCGGCGCCCGCGTACGCCGCTGGCGTCGCCGCCGTCCCCGTGAACAACGTGGGATTGGACGAAGCAACCCGCTGCCGGATCACTTCGATCTCTCGCGCCGCGAACGGCAGGGCAACCGCACCGCCCGCCGGGTCGCCGATCAGCAGCGCGGAAGAAAGCCGGGCCGGAGCCTGGGCCGCCCTCCCTAAAACCGCCAGCGACGGAGAAAGGGATAGCTGCACATCTTCAATCCAATAATGCGGCTGCGGGCTGCTGACCGGTAGTGTTTCGAAATTCAGGGTGTTCAGCGCCCCATCGGGGACAATGATCGCTTTCCCTTCGCGCGGAATCAATTTTGAAGCCTCGCCGAGAAGAACTTTAAAAAGTTCGGCGCCCGGCGGGTTCTCGGAAGTAAGCGGGTCGCGCAGGTTCTGAATAAATCGTGAGTGAGCCTCCACCAAGGCCGTAATTTTTTCTTCCCCTGGGATCCGGAAAGGAGTGATTTTTCCACGGGTCAAAACCCAGACATAAGACTGTGACGGAGCCAGCCAGAACGTGAGAATGCTGGCTCCCGATTGCGCGGCCGCATCCCGAAACGCCGCCCCGGCCGGACTGCCCAGGTTCGCCGAAAGAAGCCGGGCGCGGCTTGCCTCGACCACCTCCAAAGCCTTCTCTGTCTTCTGTTGTGACAT
>DATLBY010000280.1:0-8514 GCA_035526665.1 Bryobacteraceae bacterium | reverse complement strand
AACGGCGCGCGAAAAGTATTTTTCGATGGCAGAAGCGACTTTTACGGCAGTGACTACATGAAAGAGTATTTGAATCTGATAGAGGTTCGCCCCGGCTGGCAGGCGCAGGTGGCAAAAGCCGGATTTACTCACGCGCTGCTTCCCAATCGATACTCCTTGATACCCGGATTGCAGCAACTCGGCTGGAAGGTGCTGTACCGCGATGGTACGGCCACGTTATTGGAAAGGTAGCCACTCGATATGGATCGTCAGAAAATACTCATCATCTTTGCAGTGGCGTGGGTTTCGGCAGCGCTCCTGGCGTGGCTGGTGCTGCACAGTGTTGCAGGTCCGAAGAGCGAAAAAACAACCAGGGTGGTAGCCGCGGCACGCGATCTGCCGGCCGGTACGCGCCTGCGGAAAAATGATCTGAAACTGGTGACGGTGGCCGAAAAAGACTTGCCCAAAGCGGCGATCACCGACGACAAGATCGCCCTGGACCGCGTGCTGCTGTATCCGACGAACACCAATGAGGCTTTGGTGACTACCCGGCTGGCGTCGCTCTCGGGCGCGGAAGGCGTTTCCGCCACCATCGAGGCGGGCAAACGCGCCATCTCGGTTCCCGTCACCGATCTAAGCAGTGCCGGCGGCTTGATTCAGCCTCGCTCACACGTGGACGTTCTCTTCACTCGCGCCGGATCGATGAAAGAGGCGCTTACCACCACGATTCTGCAGGATGTGATTGTACTATCGATCGGGAAGTTAACCGAGGTGGGCCAGACACTCGATCCGAAGGTGGCCAAGCCGCAACAGACCGCCGCGACCCTGATGGTCACCCCCGAGGACGCGCGCAAACTGGAGCTTGCGAAAAACCAGGGAAGGATCAGCCTCGCGCTTCGCAATCCTCTGGATCATTCCCTGTTGGCGGATAACACTTCCGTCACCGCGGAGGTGTTGGACTCGAACATGTATGCAAATGGACGCCGCGCCGGCAACGGGCGAATCCCGAACATTAGAAATGACCGCGCCTGGAATGATCTGACCGGGGAGTCACCGGCGGCGCCAAAAGTGAAAGACGAGAAAAAGGAGCCACCCAAACCCCGGCTCGTGGTGGATGTCTATCGAGGCGACAAACACGTCCAGGAAATCTTCCAATGAGAAGCCCTTCGCAACTCATTTACGCCCTGCTCCTGTTGTTTCCTTTGCTGGCAGGCGCGCAGACCGCCGCTAGCCGCGATTTGAATGTAGTGGCCGGCCGCGGCGAGCTGCTGCAGTTCAATGCAGACGTGAACCGGGTAGTAGTGGCGGAACCGAAGATTGCCGACGCCATCGTTGTTTCGCCGCGCGAAGTGATGGTAAGCGGCAAAGGCATGGGAAAAACGACCGTCATTATTTGGGAATCCGGCATGGAGGCCATGCGGTACAACGTGAACGTCACTCCGGATACCAGCGAGTTTGACGCCTTCCAAAAACGGATGAACGAAGAGTTTTCCGGCTCGACCGTCAACGTGACCGGCAGCGGCGAAACTCTGGTTTTAACCGGCTCAGTGAAGGACGCCGGGGAGGCTAAACGGGCCGCCGCCATGGCGTCCACGCGCGCCAAGAACGTGGTGAATCTCTTGCAGACTCCTCCGCCCGCGGATCCGCGGCAAATACTCCTGCAGGTGAAGTTTGCCAGCATCGACCGGGTAGGACTCTCGGAGCTGGGATTCAACTACTTCAGCACCAGTGACAAGGCGTTGGGTTCACTGTCCTCGCAGCAGTTTCAGCAGCCGCGCTTCAGCCAGCTGCAGTTCCAGGAGGGAACCGTCCGCAACCCGACCGTCAACTTTGCGGACCTTTTGAATCTTTTCGTCTTCCGTCCAGACCTGAATTTCGGCGCGACCATTCGAGCGCTGCAAGGCCGCAATCTTCTGCAAATTTTGGCGGAGCCGAACCTGATCGCTCTCGAGGGGAGTGAAGCGAGTTTCCTGGCAGGCGGTGAGTTCCCATTCCCCACGCTCACGGCCACCACCACGGGCGGCGCAGTCTCCCCCGTGGTCACCGTGCAGTTCAAAAAGTTCGGGATTCAGCTCGGTTTTACGCCCACGGTGGCGCCGAGCGGAGCCATTCATCTGAAAGTGCAGCCCGAGGTGAGCGCGCTGGATTTCGCCAATGCGGTGACGCTCCAGGGCTTCCTCATTCCCGCTGTCTCCACGCGCCGTGCTGAGACGGAAGTCATTCTTAAGGATGGCGAGAGCTTCGCGATTGCCGGACTGATCGATAATCGCGTGATCGAGAGCTTGAATCGCGTCCGGGGACTGGGCGATATTCCGATTCTGGGGAACCTGTTTCGCAGCCGTTCCGTCAAGAAATCCACCGACGAGCTGCTGGTGGTGATCACGCCGCGATTCGTCCGGCCGGTGCCCGCCGACGAGAAGGTGAAGATGCCCGACATGATGGAAACGTTCCTTCCCACGGTGGCTGAGCAGCAAGCCGAGCAGGATGCGAAGAAATTAAAGAAAAAGGGCGCAAAGGATCCCGCTTTTGTTGGGCCGCGTGGACACCAGGAACCAAAGCCGTAAAGCTCCCCTCATCCGGGCAAACGAGCGGGGAGCCACCTCGATTCAGATCATCGTCATTCTTGTGCCTGTTCTGTTCGGGTTCATGGGATTTGCCGTCGACCTCGGGCGGATGTACCTGATTCGGGGCGAACTCAACACGGCCGCGAACGCTATGGCGATTGCCGCCGCGGGGCGATTGATCGGCACCGGGCAAAGTACCACGGACGCGGTGGCGGCAGCTCACCTGACAATCGACAACGCCGGCGGATTCGCCAATAAATACGACTTCGGCGGGCTTGCTATCGGCGAATCGAGCGGCCTCCTTACCAGCCAGGTGGATGAACCTGCTTTCTATGACAGCCGCGCCGCCGCGATCGGGGAAGGCGATGCGGCAGGCGGTTCCCAGGCGACCGGAAGCACCGCCAAACACGTGCGTGTGACCCTGCAGGCGGACGCTCCGCTCATTTTCTGGAGCTTCCTGTCTCTTGGCCAATCCAGAAGGGCGCCTATTGCGGCAAAGGCCGTAGCGGGTATGAGCGCGCCGCTCTGCACGGCTTGCGGCGTCGAGCCGTTCGCCGTGGCTGCCCTCGATGCGGGCGACACAACAAATTTCGGCTTTTCCGCGAACACACGCTATACACTCGGCTATCTGTGCAATGGACTCGGTACTCCAGGTCTATTGCAGGGCACCACCGCCCGAGTCCCTTACTTAATTCTGAACCGGCTGGATGAGGAGGCGACGCTATTCACGGATGAGGCCTCGCAGATCTATCGCATCGGAGCCCAAGGTCTGTTGCCGAGTAAGACGGCGGCAAAGGCCTGCATTGTGGCGAATGCGGAGGAGAGCATCTGGGTGACGGCGGCCCCGTTGGCCTGCGCGCAGAATCGCGTGCCCGCTACAGTTTCGAGCATGCTGTGCGGACTGGCGTCACGCTTCGATCCCACTACGATTCCCACCGTGTGCGCATCGATTCCGGAAGTAGAGACTATCGCAACCGCGTATGTGGCCGACACCGACCTCACGGACCTGGACGATTACGTCGCTTATACCGGCAATTTGCGGCGTGTGATCACAGTCCCCGTGGTGCAAAGCCTTGCCGCGGCCGGGACCATGACTATCCTGGGATTCCGGCAGTTTCTTGTGGAGCCCAATTTCGGAACCACCACCGTAAATCCATCGGATCAAAACGGACGTTTTGTCGGGCTTTATATAGGTAGCGTAGTCCCCGTGAAGCAGGGCTCCTTTTCCGGCTGTCAACTCGCGGCAGGACCCGGCAAGGTGGTGCTGCACCAATGAAGCGTCTGAACTCTCGCGGCAGCGCGATGATTGAGACTGCCATGATGATGCCGCTTCTCGTTCTGCTGCTGGTGGGCATGACCGAGCTGGCGCGCATCACCTATACCTACTACACGCTGCAGAAGACGATGTACACGCTGGCTCGTTATTTGAGCACCCAACAGGGGGTAAACTTCTGCGACGACGCGGACTCAGCGATCGTGGCCGCCAAGAGTTTTGCAATCAACGGCACCACCGACGGATCGGCCCAGTCGACGCTTGCGAATCTGACAAGCGACATGATCCATGTGCGGATCGAGAAATACGATCCATCCACACAGGAGGTATCCGAGTGCGAGTGCTCCATCACGGGCTGCGACACGGGGGCCGGAGGTGGTCCGCCCAGCTTTGTGGTGGTAACCATCCCGGATGGTTATTCCATCCGGCCGGCAATACCCTACCTGGTTTCGGAATCCATTCTCTTCAAGCCGCACGTGCGCGTGCCGTTCGGGGGCGCCTGATTATGCTACGGCGTTCCGAATCGGGGCAGGCGACCATTGAATACGCCATCACGTTTGCCGGCATCGTGCTGCCGGTTACATTCATGATCATCTTCACTGCCCAACTGCTTTGGGTATGGCATAGCGTGGTGGATTTTACGCGTGATGGGGCCCGTTATGCGACAACGCATTGCTGGCAGGCAGGCAAGGAGAATGTCGTCGCTTACATGCGGACTCACGTGCCGATGATGATCGACGGCGATCAGTTGCAGAACGGCCAGGTCGATATTCAGGTGACCTATTACTCCCGCAATGTGGATACCGGCGCGCTGGAAGAGTTTACCTGCGCCGGCGGCGAATGCAGCAGCGATTGCATTCCCGACACTGTAACCGTCTCCATACAGAACTACGAGTTTCGAAGATTTATGAGTGTCCTGGGGCTGCCGCCGGTACAAATCCCGGACTTTCACACATCCCTCTCAATGGAAAGTGCAGGCTGCGACCCCGAACAGGGATCGTGTCTGCCATAAGATCCTATGTCAACCTCTCTTTTAGTAGCCTCGTCCGATGAACAATTGCGGGAAATGATCCGCGAGAACCTGCTGAATCAGCCCAATGCCAAGATCCTATCCGAATATCCGGAAGTAGCCTCCAATCTTTATATCCGCGTCCTCCGGGATCTGGAACGGCATCCGGAGGCCGCTCTGGTGGTGGACCTGTCGGCCGATCCGGAAGATGGGCTCCGCACACTGGAGAAGGTGCGCCAGGCGGCGCCGGACATCTACATCATTGCCTGCGGCTATCACGCTGACAGCGAAAACGTTTTGGGCGCAGTGCGCGCCGGCGCCAACGATTTCATGCTGCTTCCCCTGCGGCGCACCGATTTCAAGGAAGCGCTCACGCGTTTGGAAAAGGCGCCCCGGCGTGCAAGCACCAGCGAAAGCAAGCTGGGGAAAATCTATACCTTTCTTGGCACAAAAGGAGGAGTTGGGACTACCAGTCTTGCCGTGAACTTCGCGGCTGTACTCGCTCAGCGTAAACAACAGACGGTGCTGATTGACCTGGACGCGACCGGCAATGATGCGGCCATGCAGCTGGGCGCCTCGCCGCAATACACTCTGCAGGAAGTGGGCGAAAACCTGTCGCGGATGGACCAGGCACTATTCGAAGGCTTTGTGGCCCGTGATCCCCTGGGGTTTTTTCTAGTTGGTCCTCCGGATGCACTCGAGCAGCACGGTTATTTTTCGGAATCGATGTTCCGGGAATTCGGCACGTTTCTTGTCGAGAAGTACGAGTCGATTGTCGTCGATGCCGGTCGCGCGGTCTCCAACGAGATCGTGCTCGGCGCGCTGCAGGCGTCGTCCTCCATTTACCTGGTGGTCACGCAGGAGTTCCCGTCTATCCGAAACGCCCAGCGTTACCTGGCCTATCTCATGCGGATGGGCTTTGCGCAGGACCAGATTCGCGTGGTGGTCAATCAGTATCAGAAGCGCAACAACCCGAACTACGTTTCGCTGGAGCAGATTCAGCAGACGCTCAATCAAACGGTTTTCTACGGCATTCCCGGCACGCCGGCGATCCTGACCTCCATCAACAAAGCGCGGCCGCTGGTAGCAGATCGTCAACTGGCGGGTGATTTCGACAAGGCTTTCCGCGCCTTCGTCGACAAAGCCACGGGTGGCAAAAAGTCTGTGGCAAAATCGGCTTAACTCAATGCAACATATGTTCAGTTTGGAGGTAGCTTGATGGGCACCCGGCCCACCGTCCGGCCGGCCAGCGGAGCCGACCGCTGGTTTCATGTTAAGGGCCAGATTCATACCAAGCTGCTCAACTCGCTGTCGCCCGATCAGCTGCGAACCCTGAACAAAGAAGGTGTGCGCGAGCAGATCGGCAACGTAGTGGAACGGATCGTGACCGACGAGTCCCTGCCGATGACTCTGACTGAACGTGAACGCCTTATTGAAGAAGTGTTGGATGAAGTCTTTGGTCTGGGTCCTCTCGAGCCGCTGCTGAAAGATCCCACCATCAGCGACATCATGGTCAACGGCTATGACAGCATCTATGTGGAGCGTGGCGGGCGCGTAGTGGAAACAAATGTTCGTTTTAAAGATCAGGCGCACGTGCGGATGATCATTGACCGGATCGTTTCGAACATCGGGCGCCGCATCGATGACTCCTCTCCCATTGTGGATGCGCGTCTGGAAGACGGCTCGCGCGTTTGCGCGGTCATTCCTCCGCTCTCTCTGATCGGTCCTATCCTTTCCATCCGCCGATTCGGCAAAAAGCTTCTCACTACCGAAGATCTCTTGAAAAACGAGACGCTCACCACGGGCATGCTCGACTTCCTGAATGGGTGCGTGGAGGCGCGGCTCAACATTGTGGTGTCCGGCGGGTCGGGCTCGGGCAAGACGACGATGTTGAACACGCTCTCCCGCTTCATACCGGAAGAAGAACGCATCGTGACCATCGAAGATACCGCCGAGCTGCAGATCCAGCAGTCGCATATCGTACGGCTGGAAACCCGCCCCATGAATATTGAGGGGGCCGGCGCCATTACGCAGCGCGACCTGGTGATTAACGCTTTACGTATGCGTCCGGACCGCATCCTAATAGGCGAGTGCCGTGGTCCGGAAGCGCTCGATATGATGCAGGCGATGAACACGGGTCATGACGGATCCATGACTACCTGTCATGCCAACTCGGGCCGCGACGCATTCGCTCGCCTGGAAACCATGGTTATGATGGCAAGCTCCAGCATTCCCGATAATGTGGTCCGCCAGATGCTCGCCTCGGCTGTCAATATTGTCATTCAATGCGCGCGCCTGAACGACGGTAGCCGCAAAATTGTCGGCATCAGCGAAGTTCTGGAGGTGGAGCCCGATCAGGATCAGGTGGACATCCGGGATATTTTCGTTTTCGAGCGCGAAGGAATGAGCCAGCGCGGGCGCGCCATCGGTAAATTCCGCGGCACGGGTTACCGGCCGAAGTGCATCGAGCGGCTGAAGGCCTATGGCGTGCATCTCTCCAATGGCATCTTCGATGAGGAGATGACCATCAGGGAACGATAGACCGTATGCTGACCTTCCTCGCATTCCTGATCTTCTCGGGTGTCCTTTTCGGCGCGGCGTACATGGTGTTCCATGTGCCGCAGCAGGAATCCGCTCAGGTTCTCATCGGCCGGCTGCGGGAGCTAAGGGCCCGCACCAGCGTTCGCTCGAAGAACGCGCCCGATCTGATCAAGCGCGACCGCCGCGGCTCACTTGCGGTCCTAGGCGGCTTCGTATCCTGGCTCGGCATCCTGCGCCGGCTGCAGATGTACATCGAACAGGCCAATCTGAAGTACCGGGCGGCTGAGGTCTTCTCGCTCTCTGTGTTGCTGACCATCGGCTCCTTCCTGCTGTTTCGCCTGTTCATCACCATGTTCGCGCTCCAACTATTGCTGGCGGCCGGCATCGGGGCGCTGCCGGTCTTCTACATCACCCACGTCCGCAACAAGCGCGTCAAAAAGTTCGAAGAGCAGCTGCCCGATGCCATTGACCTTTTTAACCGGTCCATGAAAGCGGGCCACAACATACACGCGGGACTCGACACGATCGCAGCCGAAACGTTCGATCCGGTCCGGATGGAATTTAAGAAAGTGGTGGAGGAGCTTGCGCTTGGATCGCAGCTGGAAGCCGCGCTGCACAACATGGGAAGGCGCGTCCCTCTCATCGATTTGAAGTTTTTTATTACCGGACTGATTCTGCAGCGTCAGACCGGCGCCAATATGGTGGAGGTGCTCGAGAACCTTGCTTTGCTGGTGCGAGAGCGGTTGAATCTCGCCGCCAAAATGAAGGCCGCCACCGCCCAGCAGCGATTTTCGGCAGGCCTGTTATGTGCTTTGCCGCTGGTCGTGGGCGTCGGTTTCTGGTTCTTGAAGCCCGAATACATTGTGTTGCTTTATACCGACGAGGTGGGGAGCAAGTTCCTGACTTACGCCATCATTTCTGAAATCATCGGAATTCTCATCATTCGCAGGATTGCGAGTCCAAAGTTTTAGCCATGCTCTTTGGAATATTCATTTTCGTGTTTGCCTTCGCTACCCTGGTGGCGCTGCTTTGGTCCGGCGCCAAACTGTTCGCCGCCCAGGAGGATCCGCTCGGCGATCGCCTGGAGGAGTTACAGGCGCACGCCATGCTGAGCACCGCGCGCGCGCCCAGGCGCAGATCCGGCGGCG
>DATLBY010000279.1:0-16513 GCA_035526665.1 Bryobacteraceae bacterium | reverse complement strand
CTCGCGTCGCGGGGATTCTCCTCCAATCTGGAAAAATCCGAATTAGCTAAAAGCTGATCTGCGTTCCCCTGGGGCGTCTAGATGACCGTCCATATGCCTTTCCACTGCCATCCCGACGAACTCGTTGCATCGCTCGCCTGGACGTAAACATTTTTCGAGCCTACGAATGACGCTTTGAACGTGATGGCGAAGCTGACAACGAGATCTGAACTGCTGGCCGTCACGGAGGAGGCAGCGCCACTGATAGAACATTGCCCATTTTCAACAACTGTGTTGGACCCCGGAGTGAAGGGCAACCAGCCGGCCGCCGCATCCGACCAAAGTGCTGCAGTGGCTGAACCTGCATAGAACACAAGATAGCAGGCATTATTTCCATCCAGCGCTGGACTGACGAGCATTGTTGCACTTCGGATTTCCGAAACTCCATCCGGATCTGTGATACGGAATTGGAAATTCTGGGCTCGCCCGCTGCCTGCTGCGGGAAACACTGTGACCGAAGGCGGTTGGTTTGCCGGAACTGTCCAGCTACCCTTCAGTTGCCAACCTGCTGACATCCCGCTCTGATTTGTCACCTGCGCATAGATATTTTTTGTTCCACTGAAAACGAGTTTAAAGGTGATTGCCAGGGAAAGGACCAGGTTCCCACCGGCTACTGTTGCGGACGACTCAGCCCCGCTGATTGCGCATTGCCCGTTCTGAACGACAGTGGCCGATCCCAGTTGCAGAAAAAGCCAGCCGGCTGAAGCGTCCGACCAAAGGGCCGCGGTGCCGGACCCGGCATAGAAGAGCAAATAACAGGCGTTGTTGCCATCCAGAGCCGGGCTGAATAACATCGTGGCGCGGTCTACGGCAGCGGGGCCGGATACATCGCTAAAAGCGAATTGGAAGGTTTGGCCTCGGCCGCTGCCTGAAGCCGGTGAAACCACCACAGACGGAGGTTGGTCCGCTGGAACCGTCCACATTCCTTTCAATTGCCAGCCGGAGGAGAGCCCCCCCTGGTCTCGCACCTGTACATACACATTTTTGGTTCCGCTGAACGATGATTTGAATGTGAGAGCCAGTGAAACCACCAAAGCTGTTCCCGAGAGGACTGCCGACGAGGCGGAGGCACTGATCGAGCATTGCCCGTTACTAACTGAAGCCGCGGCACCGAATGCGAACGGCAGCCAGCCGGGTAGGGTGTCCGACCACAAGGCTGCCGAATTGGAGCTTGCATAGAAAACGATGTAGCACGCGTTATTGCCGTCCAGAGTCGGACTTACGAGCATGGTTGCGCTTGCAATGTCGGCGGCTCCATCCGGATCCGATAGGGTGAATTGGAAGCTCTGGATCCTACCCTGACCACCTGAGGGCGAAACTATTGCTGCTGGAGCTTGATTCGGCGGAATGGTCCACGTGCCCTTTAACTCCCAGCCCGAGCTGAGGCCGCTCCGATTCGTCACTTGCGCATAAACATTTTTTGTGCCGGCAAATGTTCGCTTAAATGTCAACGCGAGAGTCACCACCAGATTCGCACCTGATCCACTTACAGAAGACCCCGCTCCACTGAGGGAGCATTGATTGTTCTGGACCACCGCTCCAGATCCAAACACAACAGGCAGCCAACCTGCCGTGGCATCCGACCATAGTGCGGCCGAATTTGGATTCGCGTAGAAAACCACGTAGCAGGCATTGTTGCCATCCAGAGATGAGTTGACCAGCATGGTGGCGCTGACAATGTTTGCCGGTCCGTTCTGGTCGCTCAGGGTAAATTGAAACGCCTGTGAAGCTCCGTATCCCGACGCTGGGCTTACCGAACTGGTAGCTGGAACCGCATCCGCAATCCGCGCCAGCAACACACTACCTTCCGCGCCGCCAAATGTTTGCAGCGCCCCGACCAGTTGTAGATCCCCGGACGTAGTCATCCCCGTAGTCCAGACTTCCGAGGCGTTGGTGCGCGCAATCCCCAGGCCTTCTTCACTGCCGGAGCCTCCTAGCAAAGTACTGAACACAAGCCGCGTGCCGGCGGCATCGAACTTCGTCACGAAAATGTCATACAGACCCGCCACCTGCGGTTGCAGCGGATTCACTGCGGGAAAATTTATCGAGTTGGTACCACCGGTTACGTAAGCCTGGCCCGACGCATCCAGCGTGACGGCGTTTGCATAATCGAGCCCCACACCACCAAGGTAAGTACTGTAAATCAATGCGGATCCGGTTGGAGTTAACTTGGTGACAAAGGCGTCGAGTGTGCCGCCGGGCAGCGGCTGGATAGGGGCTTGCAGCGGAAAGTTGGACGAGTTGGTCGAGCCCACCACCACTGCTGCTCCCTGAGAATCCACGGCGATCCCGTTCGCCGATTCGGGATATGTAACGGATCCACTGCTCCCACCGAGGTATGTGCTGTAAACAAGAGCACTACCGGTGGGCGACAGCTTCGTCACAAAAGCGTCCTCGCCGCCTCCGGAGTTCGGTTGAAAAGCGTTTAGCACAGGAAAGTCAGGCGATGTAGTATTGCCAGCAATGTAGGCGGCTCCAGCAGTATCCACGGCGATACTCTTGCCCGATTCGTCACCCATTCCACCCAAATAAGTGGAGTATTGGATAGATCCCGCCGTGTTCAGCTTCAAGCCGAATGCATCGCTACGTCCACGGTTGATGGATTGAAAACCTGCCCTCGTTGGGAAATTCGCCGAGGAGGTGTCACCCGTGATATAGGCATTGCCCACAGTGTCCAAAGCGACTGCATTGGCTGCATCCGAGGCCGCTCCGCCCAGATATGTACTGTAAACAATCGTGTTTCCCAGCGGGGATAGCTTCGCGACAAACCCATCCATGCCCCCGCCGAAAACCGGCTGGAAAGCCGACACGGTGGGGAAATCACTGGACCCCGTGCGGCCTGCTACGATTGCGCTGCCGTTTGCATCTACTGTGATCCCGTTTGCTGCATCGTACGCCGATCCCCCCAAATAGGTTGCGTAGAGTAATGTGTCTCCGGCGGAATTCAATTTCATCACAAACGCGTCAACGCCGCGGACTCGGCCTTGTATCGCCCCGGCTATGGGAAAATCGGGCGACTCAGTGTAGCCGCAGACGTAAACATTGCCTGCCGCATCCGTCGCAATTCCCGTACCCGCATCGATTCCCCGTCCCCCAACATAAGAGCTATAGGTTAAAACCGGGTCGATGATCAGTTCCTTTTTCCGGTCGTACGGGTCGATCGCAAAGGAGACTATCTGGTCAGCGGACACCCGGTAGCCGCCTTGAATAATTTTTCTGTGACCTCTAATGAGCTGATAAATCACCGGGGCGTCTTCCCGAAATTCACCTGATGCAGTAGTCACCACCAGCGCTCCGTCCGCAGCGACGTGAATCTGCTCGGCGCCGCGATAGCGCAGCTGAATCACGTGTGGGTCGCTACCTGGCGCCACAACGAATTCCGATTTGAGTTTTCGCTCGGTTCCCCCGTAGACGGCGTCGATTCCTGGGTATACGCCTTTATATCGGATCCTTGCGAAAGCAGGAAGGTCCGTGCGCCACGTTTCAGGTTTCCCCAACAGAATGTTTACGGAAGCATTCAATTTGGTCTCAGGCCCCAAAGTTTTTCCCGCACTGGACCCCAGAAACTCCAAGTGAAGGTGTATACCACTAGCCTCGAGCGCCAAGCCATTCTCGTCCAAGTAGGCCGTCAAGTAAGGGGTTCTCGCCATATATACGTTCGAGTCGGGCTTTCTTTCATAGAAAAATAGGGGGACTTCGATAGCTTCGCAATTTCCGATCGCGGCAAAGAACAGACCAGCGAGCCCCGCGAGAATCGGTAGGTGACGTAACAAGGTGCCTCTCTATTACTCTTTCGGTGAATAGCGATGGCCTTGCAGAAAATTCGGACTAGGATTAATCCGTAATCACTTGGGGTGGATAATAAAGAGACGTTCACATAGCCCGACGGAGATCATTCGGCGCGCTGGAGGATTACACCTTTGAAAGTGCTTGTAACCGGAGCTGCGGGCTTTATCGGCAGCAACATGGTGGATCGTTTACTCATTGCGGGCCACGAAGTCGCCGGCTTCGACAACTTCTCCACGGGCCAACGCGCCTTTCTGGAAGATGCCCACAAGCAATCTGCTTTCACATTGAAGGAGGGGGACCTGCGGGATGTGGACGCGCTCACTGCGGCGATGCGGGGCGCGGATCTAACAGTCCACCTTGCCGCCAATGCTGACGTGCGCTTCGGCACTAGCCACCCCCGCCGGGATCTGGAGCAAAACACCATTTGCACCTCCAACGTGCTGGAGGCCATGCGTGCCTGCGAAGTGAAGCGAATTGCGTTCTCCTCCACCGGATCGGTGTATGGCGAGCCGGCTCAGATACCAACACCGGAGGATGCTGCATTTCCCATCCAAACCTCCCTCTATGGCGCTTCCAAACTAGCCGGGGAAGGGCTCATAGCCGCATACTGCGAGGGCTTTGGGATGACTTCGTATATCTTTCGTTTTGTTTCTATTCTGGGCGAGCGGTATACACATGGCCACGTCTTCGACTTCTACAAGCAGCTGCAGGATCACCCCGATCGCCTGAGAGTTCTCGGCAACGGGCAGCAGAAGAAGTCCTACCTTTATGTGCAAGATTGCATCGATGCCATCTTCGTAGCGCTGGAAAAGGCGGATCAACGAGTCAACGTCTTCAATTTGGGTACGGATGAATATTGCCAGGTGAACGATTCGATCGGTTGGATCTGCAGTCACCTCGGGCTGTCACCGAGCCTGGAATACACCGGCGGCGATCGGGGCTGGATCGGGGATAATCCTTTTATCTTCCTCAACTGCGATCGTATTCGACGGCTTGGCTGGAAACCGAAGTTGACGATCCGCGGGGGTGTCATGCGGACCGTAGATTACTTCAGGGCGACCCCCTGGGTGATGGAAGCCCGCGTCTGAACCCATGAAGATGACTTTTCCCGCTCCCCCCGGCTTCGCAGAAACGCCCGTCTGGAACGGCCATCACTTTCAATTGGGCGGCAAGACGTTTTCGGTGCTGGCCTATGAAACTGGAACGTCCAACTGGAGCGACGAGCTAACACAGTTGCACGAGGACCTAAGCGGCGAACATCACTACATTGACGTCGCTTCGCGAGAGCACACTATCGGCACGCTGCAGCGTCACTTACGTGTTCCATCACCCGTAATTATGGACATCGGGTGTTCCTCCGGCTTCATGCTGCGCGACCTCCGTAAGCGTATGCCCGGCGCTCAACTGGTGGGCGCGGATTATGTTGCAAGGCCGCTGGAAAAACTGTCTCTGGCCTTGCCCGATGTTCCCTTCCTGCAATTCAACCTGGTGACCTGTCCGCTGCCCGGCAACAGCGCCGATGCCGTGATCCTGCTCAACGTACTGGAACATATTGAAGATGACTTCACCGCTATGCAGCAGACGTTTCGCATCCTCAAGCCCGGGGGAATTGCGGTCATTGAACTGCCGGCCGGCCCGCATCTCTATGATGTCTATGACAAACAGCTGATGCACTTCCGCCGCTATCGAATGCGCGGCCTCCTGAGCTCTCTCCGCGGGACCGGATTCGATATTTTGGAGAAGTCGCACCTGGGCTTTTTTCTGTATCCCGCCTTTGCGGCAGTGAAGCTCCGTAACAGACGCTACCTTTCCGACAGCGAACAGCGCCGGAGGGAAATTGTCGCCGCTGATATTCAGAGGTCCAAGAGCAGTCCGCTGCTGGGAGCCGTGATGCGGCTGGAAGGCAGGCTACGCCGCTACGTGCTGTATCCGTTCGGTATACGCTGTCTGGTCACCTGCCGCAAGCCGCTTACTTAAGCCCGAGCAACTTGCAGTCGGCCTCCACCATTTCCCGAACCAGCTCGGGAAAGGGAGTGCGCGGTTTCCAGGATAATTGCTGACGAGCCTTCGAGGCATCGCCGACCAGTTGGTTCACTTCCGTCGGCCTATACAGATTGGAGTCGATCACCAGGAACTTCTCATATTCGAGCCCCACGGACGAGAAGGCCATCTGAGCAAAATCCCGCACCGAATTGGTTGCGCCGGTCGCGATCACATAGTCGTCCGGCTGATCCTGCTGCAGCATTAGCCACATGGCTTCCACATACTCTCGAGCATGGCCCCAATCTCGTTTCGCATCCAGATTCCCGAGCTTCAGGGTCCGCGCTTTCCCCGCCAGAATGCGGGCTACGCCGGATGTGATCTTGCGCGTGACGAATTCATAGCCCCGGCGCGGCGATTCGTGGTTGAAAAGAATGCCGGCGCTGGTGTACATTTCATACGCTTCGCGGTAGTTCCTGCTCAACTCGAAGCCAGCCACCTTGCTGATGCCGTATATGGAACGCGGATGGAAGCGCGTATTCTCGTTTTGCGGGACTTGGTCGGCTTTTCCGAACATCTCACTCGAGCCCGCGAAATAGAACCGGCACTGGGGTGCGATGATCTTCAACGCCGCCAGCAGGTAATGCGTCCCGTTGATATTTATATTGAGGGTGGAGAACTCGTCGTCGAAAGAATAGCTGACAAAGCTTTGGGCAGCCAGGTGATAACATTCATCCGGATGAATCGCCGTCAACGCCTGGTGGATGCCCGCATAACTTTCCAGGGACACCGAGTGCAGAGAGATGCGATCCAGGATCGGCAGCAACCGGCTCAACCGCTGCTCTGGAGCCTCCAGCACTACGCGTCGTACAAAACCGTGAACTTCATATCCTTTCGATAGGAGCAGTTCGGCCAGATAGGAGCCGTCCTGCCCGGTGATTCCTGTAATCAGCGCGCGCTTGGGAGTCAATGACACATTCTAGCGAATGGGATTCGCCAAGCCCGAGCAAGTGTCCGCCTAGGCGCCGACATAACGGGCGTACAGGCTGCGTGCGATTCCCGGATCGGTAGTTCCCTTGATGATGGCCCGTCCATCCGGAAAAATGGTGATCTCATAGGGCGAGGTGAAAAAGCGTAGCGCAAATTCGTTCGATCGGACCTCCCCCAATTGCCCGAGTTGCATGCCGAGCTGGGCCAGGTCGATAGGCCGGGTACGCTCATGAATCTGAACTGCATTGCGCCCGCAAAGACTCACTGGTATTCGCCGAGATCCACTTAGGTGTGGGAAACGCCGGGTTCCGCAGCTCTCGCAGGCGGGATCGCGATCACCCATGCCCACCTGCCTCAGGTCCCCTGACCAAACATCTATGGTGGTAATCCGGGCAGCGATGTCCGCGCCGCTGCCGGCCAGAAACTTTAAGGCCGTGGCGGATTGAAGAGACGCAATCGCTGCCGTGATTCCGCCCAGAACCCCCGCCGTTTCACACGTAGCCTGCGCCCCCAGGGGCGCGGAGGGAAAAACACAGCGAAAACACGGTGTTTGCTCCGGCACAATGGGCATGGTGATCCCGTAGCTGCCGATAGCAGCGCCGTAGATCCACGGAATCCCGGCATGCACCGCGTAGTCGTTCATTAAATATCGTGTCTCGAAGTTATCCGTTCCGTCTAATAGAAGATCAGCCCCTTCCAGCATCTCTTCCGCATTACCCGGAGTCAGGTCGGTCACTTTGGCATCTACCTGGCACGAACTGTCGGCGCGACGAATGTGGGCGGCTGCGGCAATCGCTTTCGGCAGCGATTGTTCCACGTCCGACTCATCGAACAGCCATTGACGCTGCAGATTGCTGATCTCCACATAATCGCGATCGATAACGGTTAGCTTACGCACCCCGGCGCGGGCCATCATCGCGGCCTGTACTGTGCCCAGCGCGCCACAACCCACGATCGCTACGCAAGAGCTTAAAATTCTCTGCTGACCGTCTTCCCCCAATGGTTTATAGCGAATTTGGCGTGAGTAACGTTCTCGGTCGCCTGGAGTCATACAACTCAGATGGTAACAGCGCGTGAGATAAGATGGAGGGCAGTGCGTCTCCGGTTTGGCATCCGCCTGCTTATGATGCTCGCGCTGCTGGCCCGTCCCCACGCAATTTTTCCGAGTCCGGCGGATTTTGAGGGTAAGCAAATTGTCGGCATTCGCTTTGAACCCGCCAATCAGCCGCTGCTCGCGTCCGATTTAGCTGAGCGGATTCTTCCCCTAAAAGCCGGCTTTCCTCTACGGTTGTACGAGGTGCGTCTCGCCATCGAGGACCTCTATGGCAGCGGACGCTATGAAGACGTCGCCGTGGATGCCAGCTCTGAGGCAGACGGAGTGGTCATTACCTTCATCACACGGGAAGCGCTATTTATCCGTGGCGTGGTGGTTGACGGCGTGGGTGAACCTCCGAATCCGGGGCAGTTGGTGAACGCTACCAAGCTGCAACTGGGCGCCCGGTACACGGAATCCCAAATGAAGCAGGCGGTAGAGAGCCTGCTTGAACTGCTGCGTGTCAATGGTTATTACAAGGCAACCATCACGCCGCAAGTTACGCCGGCGGATGCGCAGCAAGTCGACATCCGCCTGCAAGTGGATTCCGGCAAACGGGCAAAATTTGATACGCCGGTTATCAAAGGCAATCCCCACCGGTCAGTCGAGGATCTAATTAAGGCAACCCGCTGGAAAAGGTTTTTTGGTTTTCTGGGATGGAAAGAAGTCACTGAAACCCGCGTCTCCCAGGGTCTCGACCGCATCCGGCAGACCTATCAGAAAAAGGACTTTCTGATGGCGAAGGCTACCCTCGATCGCATCGATTACAAGGAAGACGCCAACCGCGTGGTTCCGAATCTGGATGTAGAGGGCGGACCAAAGGTCGTAGTCAAAGCCCGGGGCGCAAAAGTTTCCAAGGGCACGCTTCGTACCCTGGTGCCCATTTACGAGGAACAGTCCGTGGATAAGGACCTTCTGGTCGAAGGAAAACGCAATCTCATGGAGTACTTCGAATCGAAAGGATACTTCGACGCGGCGGTGGACTTCGACATCGGAAAGACGGACAAAGGAGAAGAGTTGATCGAGTATGCCATCGCGCGTGGCAACCGGCACCAGTTGGCTGTGCTTGAGATCACCGGGAATAAATATTTCACCACTCCAACACTGCGGGAGCGTATGTATATTACTCCCGCTACCTTCATACGATTCCGGCATGGCAGATACAGCGGAGCATATTTAAAACGGGACGTGAATGCGATCACCGATCTCTATCGGTCGAACGGATTCCGCGATGTCCAGGTCACATCCACAGTGGAAGACGACTACCAGGGTAAGGAGCAGAATGTCGCGGTACTGCTGAATGTCAAGGAGGGGGTTCAGTGGCTGGTGGAAAAGCTCGAAGTGGCGGGTGTGTCGGACGAACAGCTTCCGGAGATCCAAGGCCTGCTGCACTCCACCGAAGGTCAACCGTACAGCGATCTGAACGTCGCGACCGACCAGGACAGCGTTCTCAACTATTACTATAACGCTGGTTATCCGGACGCAACCTTCGAAGCCGCGGTCACACCTTCAGCCGCGCCTTACCGGATGAATGTGAAGTTCACCATCAAATCGGGGCAGCGGCGATTCGTCAGGAATGTGCTGGTGAGCGGATTAAAGACAAGCAATCCGGATATCGTGTCCAGCCGCATCAGCCTGCACACAGGCGAGCCGCTCTCGCAGGTCAGCATGATTGAGAGCCAGCGCCGCTTGTATGATCTCGGCATCTTTGCGCGGGTCGATACTGCGCTCCAGAATCCGGACGGCGAAGAGCACAACAAGAACGTTCTTTACCGGGTGGAAGAGGCCCACAAGTATTCGCTTACCTTCGGCTTCGGGGCGGAGATTGCGCGCATCGGCGGCGGCTCCCAGGTGAATCTGGATGCGCCAGGCGGCACCGCCGGATTCAGCCCGCGCGTATCTCTCGGCATTAGCCGCACAAACTTCCGCGGCGTCGGCCACACCGTCAGCCTGCAAACTCGCGTCTCCACCATTCAACGCCGCGGCGTTCTGACCTACCTGGCTCCGCAATTCAAAGGAAACCCGGACAAAAATCTCACGTTCACGGGGATTTACGACGATTCGCGCGACATTCGGACCTTCTCTTCCAAGCGCACGGAGGGGTCGGTGCAACTTGGACAGCGGCTCACGAAGGCGAACTCGATGCAATTCCGAGTCGGCTACCGGCGCGTCACCGTGGACCAGAATACCTTGAAAATTACCCCTCAGTTAATACCACTCCTCTCGCAACCCATCAATTTAGGTCTGGTTTCCAGCACCTTTATTCAGGACCGCCGCGACGATTCGAGCGATGCCCACAAAGGTATCTACAACACGATTGACGTCGCATTCGCGGCAAGTATATTCGGCACGATGCAGCAGATCACAACCGATCCCAAAACGGGGCTACAAAGCTCGGTGCCCTGCCAGGCGCCTGCGGCCGGGGCAACGGCGCCCGATCAGTGCGGCAAAGCCCGGCCATCGTTTACCCGCGCTCTAGGGCGCAATGCTACCTATCACCGTATTGGAAAAGATCTAATCTTCGCACGCGTGCTCAGCATCGGCACGCTGCTAAAGTCGAGCGCCGCGGACGTACCTCTGCCCGAACGTTTCTTTGGCGGCGGCGCTACTTCTCACCGGGGCTTCGGGGAAAACCAGGCCGGGCCGCGCGATGCCACCACGGGATTTCCGGTCGGCGGCAAAGCCCTGTTGATCAATACCCTTGAGCTGCGCTTCCCCCTAATTGGTGAAAACATCGGCGGCGTGTTTTTCCATGACGCAGGCAATGTGTTTTCGAATGTCGGAAAGATCACCCTGCGATCCAGCCAGCGCGATTTGAATGACTTCGATTACATGGTTCATGCGGTGGGCTTCGGCATTC
This sequence comes from Bryobacteraceae bacterium, assembly GCA_035526665.1. Classification (GTDB taxonomy): domain Bacteria; phylum Acidobacteriota; class Terriglobia; order Bryobacterales; family Bryobacteraceae; genus DATLBY01. Next base: position 5,762 of record DATLBY010000279.1, on the reverse strand, counting down.
GATACCGGACACCGATCGGGCCTGTACGTCTCGACCTCGCCTACGGCATCAATACCCCTCGATTTATCGGCTTTCAGGGGACGCGCGATGAATTGCTGTTTGGCGGAGGCGTTCGCACTGAGCAGCGCATCAGTCATTTCCAATTTCACTTCTCTCTCGGACAGGCGTTCTGATGAGGCTCTGTCTTGTTCTGTCATTCCTGGCGGTAGCCGGTCCCGGCCTAGCTGAGATCATTGATCGCGTGGCTGTCATCGTAGGGGATGGCGTCATCACCGAAAGTGAAATCTCGCGCCAGATTCGCATCACCGCGTTTCGCAACCGTGAAAAGCCGGTCTTTACACCCGAGAGCAGACGCGCCGCGGCGGACCGTCTGGTGGAGCAGGCGCTCATCCGCAGGGAAATCGACGTAAGCCGGTTCGCCACTGCCACCACTGTTGAGTATGACCCGATTTACCGGGAATTTCGCAAGATTACCTACCCATCCGACGAAGCTTATAAGAAAGCTCTGGCGGACTACGGCCTGATTGACGGCGACTTGCAGGAAAACTTCCAGTGGCAGGCTACACTGTTGAAGTTTATCGACGTACGCTTCCGTCCCGGCATCCAGGTCCCCGAGTCCGAACTCGCAGATTATTACAAAGGAAAATTCGTGCCGGAGTGGACAAAGAATACGGCAAAAGCTGCCCCTGCCTATGATGAGGCGCGAACCGACATTGAAAAGATTTTAGCGTCGGAGCGCACCGACAACGCGCTGGACCGGTGGCTCGGCCAAACGCGAACTCAGACGCGGATCATCTATAAAGAAGAGGCATTTCGATGACCCGGCCGGTGAAAATTGGTTTATCGATTGGTGGCGGGCTGGTCGGCTTGCTGCTGCTTGTAGTTGTGGCGGCCTTGCTGATCCTGCCAAGCCACTGGTTCGCCGAGAAAGTTCGCCAGCGCCTGGTCGCCGAAGTGGAAACCGCCAGCGGCGGAAAGGCTGAGATCGGCGCTTTTAAAGTCGATTGGAAAACTCTCACTGCCGATGTTCGTCCCTTCATCCTGCATGGCACCGAGCCGGCCTCGGAAAAGCCGCTATTCCGCGCTGAATCTATCACCCTCGGCATTAAGATCATTTCCCTTATGAAGAAGCAGTTTGACCTGGCTTCTCTCACGCTGGATAAGCCGGAAATCAATTTGCTGGTGGACGCCAACGGCCATACGAATTTCCCCGAGCCGAAGTTGAAACACGCTTCTGAGAAGGATCCCATTGAAACCATCCTCGACCTCGCGATCAAGGTCTTCACGATCAACAACGGCTACCTCTACTACGCCGACCAACATATCCCGCTAAACGTCAGGGGAGAAAACCTCAACGCTGTATTTAATTATGATGTCAGCGGCCCCAGATATGCGGGGAAGATTTCCATGCGCCAGTTGCATTTGAACACCTCGGACATTCTGCCACTGGCATTTGATTTCGACAGCACCCTGGGCATCGAGCGCAATCGCTTTCTAATCGGGGGAGCCACGCTGGCCATGAAGGAGTCCCATATCGACTTGGCTGGCTCAATCACCAATTTCAAGGACCCGCAAATAGTTTTCGACGTCAAAGCCGTGGGATCGATGGCCGAATTGGGAAAACCATTCAAACTTCCACCGCCTCACGTGGGTAACGTCAGCTTCATCGGCAAAGCTACATATAGCTCCGGAAGTAGTTATTTACTCGAGGGTAAGGTTTCCGGACATGGACTCGCCGTGAAGGAGAGCGGTTTCAGCCTTGCCAACATTGGCGTCGACACCGACCTGCGATTCGGCCCCCATGAGGTACTACTGCGCGGCGTCCGCATGACCGCGCTCGATGGCACTTTTTTGGGAATGGTGGAAATCAAGGACATGAAGCAGTACAAGGTGAACGGCGAGGTGCACGGTCTCTCCGTAAAATCGCTGGCCAGACTGCAGGGCGTGCAGAAGGTCCCGTGGAATGGCAGCGTCTCCGGACCTGTCGAAATAACCGGCACAATCGGAGCGGCAAACGACCTGAAAGCCGGAGCCCGCCTGAAAATCTCGCCAGTGCGGGGCGGTACTCCGCTGGAGGGCAAGCTGGATGTGGCTTACGACCAGCGGAACGCATCATTGAAGCTGGGCAACTCCTTCATCGCGACACCCGCCACCCGCATTGACTTTGCCGGCACCCTGGGAGATAACCTTCAGATCAACATCCAATCCAACGATCTCAATGATATTCTTCCGGTACTCGCCATGGGTTCCAAGGACGCGCCCAAGGAACTGCCGGTGAAACTCGATCCGGGTGGTCTCGCGTCGTTTCAGGGCACAGTCGTCGGCAAACTCGCCGATCCACGCGTCAATGGCAGTCTGACGGTCACCCAATTCACCGTGCAAGAGCAGAAGGTCGATAAGCTGGTCGCGGAGTTTGATGCCACGAAAAGCGGAGCGCGCATTCGAAGCCTTGCTCTGGGCCAGGACACCCTGCGTCTAGAGGGGGCGGCCGATATCACGCTCACCAACTGGAAGCTCAACGATGCGAATCCGGTGTCAGGCTCGGTAAAGCTGCGCGGCGCGCAGCTCGGAAAACTGCTGGCGAAGGCGGGCCAGAATCTTCCCATCGATGGATTGCTGACGGCAGACATTACGTTGAGGGGCACCGCCGGGAATCCTCAGGCTACCATCTTGGTCAACATCGATAAGCCCGCTTTATACGGCGAGAAGTTTGACCGGCTGCACGCCGAGGTTCGCTATGCCGGCGGCGGGGTAGAGGTCATTAACGGCGTGGTGCAACTCGGTTCGGCTCGCATCCTGCTGGCCGGCGCCTACGAACACCCTTTAAACGACTGGAAGAATGGAAAGCTGCGGTTCGACGCTACCAGCCAGGGGTTCACGCTGTCACAGCTGGACAATATACAGAAATTTCGCCCCGGCATGAAAGGTCGCTTTGCCTTGAAAGTTGTGGGGAATGCCAACGTACACGATGCCGAACCGCTGCTGACTTCGCTGAACGGCCAGCTGGCCCTGCAGGATCTCATCGTCGACGGCAAGCCGATCGGTGATTTCGCGGTGGACGCGGCGACTTCCGGCGCGCAGTTGAATGTGGGCGTATCGGGCAATCTGCGCGGGTCGACAGTCCGCGGCAATGGAGTATTTCAGCTTGCCGGGGATTATCCAGGGAGCGGTTCGTTGGAATTCTCTCCGCTGAGCTTCTCCACGATCAATGACCTTGCGTCTTCTACTACTCCGGTCCAGCCGCTTCCGGCGGAAGGCTTCATCTCCGGCAAAATCACCTTTTCCGGCCCGGCGCGCACACCCGATTTGATGCACATACGCATGGAGGTGCCGACATTGGAGGTGGTCCCGGTTCAAAAAACCCGCACTCCCCAGCAGAATCGCGAGCTTGCCCTGCGAAACGGAAAGCCGATTGTCCTGGAAATGGACGAAAAAGGCATCCACATCCGCAGTGCTCAGCTAGTCGGCCGCGACACCAATATTGAAGCCTCCGGGACCGTGAATCTGAAGGACAAGAGTCCCTGGGATCTGCGTGTGAACGGCACGCTGAACCTTGCCATGCTTCAGGATTTCAATTCCGACCTTCTCGCCGCTGGCAATTCCACCATCAATGCGAGCGTTCGTGGCAGCCTTTCGGATCCGCAGGTGAATGGACGATTAGAACTGAAGGATGCATCCTTTTATCTTGCTGATATGCCGAACGGCCTCGACAAGGCAAATGGATTGATCTTATTTGATAAGAATCGGGCGACCATCGATCACCTGACTGCGCAGACCGGTGGCGGCGAGATTTCGGCTACGGGCTTTGTCGGCTTTGGGACTCAAATGACGTACCAGTTGCAGGCTCGCGGTAACAATGTGCGGGTCCGCTATCCGGAAGGTGTCAGCACCACGCTTAACGCGACGCTCACCGTAACGGGAAGCACCGATCGAAGTCTGCTCTCAGGCTTGGTTACCATCCGCCGCGCTGGGTTCAACCCGCATGCCGACGTTGGGGGAATTCTGCAAGCATCGGCGCAGCCTATCGCTACTCCCACAACGCCTAACGAGATCCTGCGGAACATGCAACTGGATGTGCGCGTCGAAACCGTCCCGAATCTCCAGTTGCAAACTTCGTTGACCAGCGACCTGCAGGCCGAAGCAAATCTCAGGGTGCGCGGAACTGCCGCGAAGCCCGTTGTTCTTGGACGAGTGACCGTGAACCAGGGAGAAATTCAGTTCTTTGGGAACAAGTACACCATCAATCGCGGAGAAATCGGGTTTTACAATCCCGTTCGGATTGAGCCGATTCTCGACATGGATGTGGAGACAAAAGTCCGCGGCGTGGATGTGAATATCAATTTCAGCGGTTCCATCAACAAATTGAACGTGTCCTATCGGTCGGATCCACCGCTGCAGACCAATGAAATCATCGCCGTGCTTGCGTTTGGACGGGCTCCGGGGTCAAACACTTCGCTCGCAAGCAGCCAGACGGTCTCCTCCCAGAGCTTCCTGGCTACCGGTACAAATTCCCTGCTCGGACAAGCCATCGCCACACCGGTTTCCAACCGCCTGCAGCGTTTCTTCGGCGTAAGCCGCCTGAAGATCGACCCGCAGCTCACTGGAATCGACGCCATTCCGCAGGCCCGGCTGACGCTCGAACAGCAGATCTCAAAGGACATCACCCTCACCTACATCACGAATCTGACCAACACCAATCAGCAGATCGTGCGAGTCGAGTGGAACCTGAACAAGACGTTGTCTCTGGTGGCTGTCCGGGAGGAGAATGGGCTGTTCGGCGTGGACTTCCTGTACAAGAAGCGGTTCAAGTGATGCGCCTGAGGACTTCGCAAGGAAAATTAAAGATCGAGCACAGCATCATCGACGGCGTTCGCAGCCTGCTGCAACGGCTGCTTTCTGAAAATCCGGAAATCCGGTCTGTGATTCCTGGCGTAATCCGCCCTGTCCGGGACGCCAGGGGAGAAGCGCGCGCCCGCGTCACTGTGCCGACCAGCAACGGCTGGAAGGCGATCGCTCTCAGCGGCGGCGCCAGGCAGGAGCTATTCATCAGCACCGCCCTCTCAAAACACGATCTCGAGGCGCGAATATCGGCTGCGGGCTTTAAAATTTCACTGCCCGAATAACAGTCTCCCTAAAACGTCATTCGCAGCACCATCACAATGATCCGGCCGTCCACTGTGGGGTCCTGAGTAAGGAAGCCGAACCGCTGATTGGTCACGTTGGCGCCCCCGCCGATAAGCCGCCGGAAATAGGTGGTGTTCATCGCGTTCATCATCTCCGCCCGAAACTCCATCCGCAGCCGTTCCTTGATCGGAAACACCTTGGCGATCGTCAGATCCAGGTTGTTGAGGCCCAGGCCCCTCACGTCCGGAAAGCGCGTCGGAAAGGCCCGATAATCTGTGGCAAGCGGAGTCCTTCGAGGAAACAGAGACGTGTCGAAATAGGGCACATATGAGAGATCCCACTTATCCTTTCCCAGGCTTTTCGCCAGCTCCAGTTGCTGATCGCGGGACAACCGCGCACTTCGGGCCGCCAGCGGCGCTGCATCTGGGAAGTCCAACGGCGGCCCGCCCCGGCGGTTGTAGTTCAAACTGAGATTCCAGGCTCCGAGTACGCTCCCGGCCACCGGATGCATGCCGGTGCCCCATCTGCGTCCGCGTCCGAACGGCAGGTCGTAGCTTGCCAAAAGTCCGAAATGCACCGGGACGTCGTAGTCCACCAGCCTTTTCTCCAGCTTGGAACCGTCCGGATCAGACGGATTG
>DATLBY010000278.1:0-4004 GCA_035526665.1 Bryobacteraceae bacterium | reverse complement strand
CTTCAGCATTGCCTCCGTAGGGTAAATGCGTCCATACGAATGATCGCCGTAGATTGCTTTCGCAAAAGCCTCGGCCGCCAGCGCGCTGGGCCTGGACCGCTGGATGGCAAGCGTCCGCAGAAAATTCGTACGGATTCGCGGGAGTTCTGAAGCAGGAATCAAGGGATGCTGCACTACGTCCGCCAGCAGGCCCACCAGGGATGGCGCGAACTCGCTCAGGGCATCACCGCCGATCGTCGTTCCATCGGGACCGACCGTAATATTGACGCCCCCGCCCATGGCCGCCGCCTCCTGCGCAATCTGCTCGGCCGTCCGGGTGGCCGTGCCTTCTTTCAGGATCTCCCCTGTGAAATCGGCGAGCCAAATCTGATTGGGACCCTCCTGGCCGTTACCGGCGTTCACAATGACACGCACTGAAACCTTGGGCGCAAGCCCATACGGGACCATGGTTACGCGGGTTCCGTTTTTCAGTGTGAACTTCTGGGCCGACGGCAGGGTAAAGGGCTTCGGCGCACTGCCCTGCGGCGGCTTCTCCTTCTCCTGTGCATTCAGAAGAGTCGCTGCAAATACCGCAGCCCATAAAAGTGCAGTTCCTTGTCTCATCGCTATTTTGTCCCTGGGGCAGGTTTCGACTCAGCGGCTTTGGGAGCCGGTGCGGCGCCTGGTTCGATTGTCAGAATCGTACGATTGCCGGCCCGCAAATATTCCTTAGCGGTTTTCTGAATCAGCGCCGGCGTCACCTTTCGAAACTCCGCCTCCAGTTTGTTGACGCGCCCTGGATCGTCGTCGAAAAGGGCGAAGCTCGCCAGCAAATCGGCGCGCCCCACTCCCGCCTGCGATACCAGCGAGTCATAGAAACGGGACCGCATTTTGACCAGCGCCCGGTCCAGCGTGGACCCTTCGACGGGCTTCTCCTGCAGCCGCCGGATCACGCTCTCGAAGGCGTCCACAATATCGTCAGGCTTGGTCGTACTATCGTGAAACAGAGAAGCCGTCCAGAGCATCGGTCCGCTGTAGTTAAACATGTCCCCCAGGAGATTGATCCCGCCCGACACCCGCCCGGTGAGCGCCCGCTTCTTCACCAGCTCCTGATAGAGCAGACTGTCATTACCCTGCAGCAGAATTTCATCGATCAGTCCCATCGCGTAGTACTCCGGCGAGTTCCTTTCCGGGACGTGATAGGCAATGGCCAGCGCCGGGCGGTTGGCGAGAGCATCCTTTTTGTTGAAGCGTTTCTCCTTCTCCTGCCGGGGCTCGCTTAAATCCGGGAGCTTGGCTGGCTGGGCAGATGAGATAGGTCCAAAGTATTTCTCGATGATTGTCTTGGCCTGTGCCACTTCGAAATCGCCCACAATGGCCAGAGCCGCATTGTTGGGAGCGTAATACGTCTTGAAAAACTTGCTGACATCCTCCAAAGTAGCGGCCTCAATCTCCTTCAGTTCGCCGTAAAAATTGTGCGCGTTATGCCAGTTAGTGTTGGCATATTGAGGCACATCCAGCCAGGGGAATCCTCCGTAGGGCTGATTGATCACGTTTACTTTGACCTCATTGCTCACTACGGCTTTCTGGTTTGTCAGATTTTCTTGTGTGATGGCCAGCCCTTTCATCCGGTCGGCCTCCGCCCAGAGTGCCGTCTCCAGTTTGTGGGCGGGCAGCATTTCGTAGTAATTGGTGAAATCAAAGCGCGTCGATCCGTTGAGGATCCCGCCATTTTGCTCCACCAGCCGGATGAATTCCATCTTCCCCAGATTCTTGGAGCCCTGAAACATCATGTGCTCGAAAAGGTGGGCGAAGCCTGTCCGGTCCCGCGGCTCCACGCGAAATCCGATTTTGTAATAAACAGCCACCGCCACCGTCGGAGCCGTATGATCGGGGGACAAGGCGATCTTAAGGCCGTTTGGGAGTTTGTAATAAGTGACGGGAACGGTGAACGCCGGAACTGTTTTCTTTGGCGCATCGGCGGCCGCGAGGCTTCCCATGAGCGCGAGAGCCATTGCACCAGCCCATGCCGGAGTATGCAGTTTCATTTGTGTGCCTCTCTCCTACCAGAAGAATCGGATATTCCAGATCATATCCGAAAGCGGACGCAGCTGGCCGCAGGCCGCCGTAGTAGGATAGATTTTTCCATGAAAAACCTCGGTGACGCAACCGTTCGGAGATCTATTGAGGACCGTGTTTCCCGGCTGGAGGCTGGAAGAAAGGGACTCTGGGGACGCATGTCGGCCCACCAGATGATTTGCCATTTGACAGACTCTTTTCTCACCAGCTTCGGGGAAAAGCAGGTAAGTCCCGCTACCGGTGTTCTTCAGAAAAGTCTGATGAAGTGGTTTGCCATCTATGCCCCGATTCGTTGGCCGAAGAACATTGCAACACGGCCCGAGGTAGAGCAGGGGAAAGGCGGCACGTTGCCCGCTAGTTTTGATGAGGACAAAGAGAAACTGTTATGTGTGCTGAATCGTTTCTGCCAGAGAACAGACCGGCCGGAACATCCGCATCCCATATTCGGGAAAATGACTGAAAAAGAATGGTTGCGGTGGGGTTACCTTCATGTCGACCACCACCTTCGCGAATTTGGGGCGTAACTCTGGCGCTGCCTAATCCTGAACTGTCGCTTTCACTAGTGCATGCTTTCGCGTCGACGCTACAGTGCCCGCGCGGGATGGAATCTGAATGTCGTAGCCTTCGATAGTGAGTTCCGTCTTTCCCAGCAGTTTTACATCAGCGACGGACTTGTTTTGTAACAGAAACCAGGAAGGACCTACCTTCTGGAAGGTTTGCACAATGTGGGGTTTGCCCACCCAAAAACCCAGGCTGGCGGCGGGTCGGCCCTCAAATCGCACGATTCCGAAATCCTCAGTATCGACCCACAGCTTCCCTACCATCAGATATTTGCTGCTTTTCTTGGGGATCATTTCAAGCATGTAGCAGCGCCGGCCGCTGGTGGTTTCTGTACCTAATAGCCGAAAATTGTAGTTCTTTGCGTCAATACGCGCATCGTCGTGCTCTATCTTTCTGCTCGCTTCGATCTCGCCGTCGAGTACCTTATAAAGCACCCTGCGGAACAGTCCTTCGCTTCCTTCCTCTTTAAGAACCTTGATGACTTTACCTGTTTTATCGGTGTATTCCAGGCGCGCCGTCACCACGGCTTCCTTATGTTTCCCCGGATTCTGAATCGTGTACCGCCGCGACGCCGAGTAGGACCGCAAGTCGCGCGATTGAGCCCGGTCGGCCGCGGACATTCGGCTAACAATCTCCTCGGTATTTAAATGGGCTCGCTCTTGCTCAATCACGGGTGAGGCCCAACCGACGGGGGCCGCTATCATGCATGCTGTCAGAAAGCGAATCATAGTAGGTTCAACGGCCTCTATAAGCGCCGTTACACTCACGTGAGCAATTGGACTACCAACCCGGAAACTGCTTAGACTGCTGCTATCTTGAAGCTTTTACAGCCCTTCAGGTGTTAACCCCCGAGCTCACTAGAGAGCCGAAGTGGTTGATTTTGCAGACATAGGGAAAACCTTGCTCACTTCTGCAGTTATGTTCCCAGACCACGCAACCTGCGGGATATAGCTCGCGAAATGGCATACAATATTCACACCCATGACTGCCATGCGATTCTCACAGTTTGCGCTCGCCGCAGTCGGCCTTTTGGCGCCGGTCTTTGCGGCTGAATGGAAGCCGGCCTCGAGCCCTTTGACTACCCCCTGGACTGCGCAAGTGACTGCCGCCCGGACTCTTCCCGAATACCCCCGGCCGCAGATGAAACGCGAGGAGTGGACCAATTTAAATGGATTATGGGATTACGCCATTCGCCCGAAAGAGGAAGGGCGTCCACGGAAATTTGAGGGTCAGATCCTGGTGCCGTTTGCCGTGGAATCGGCGCTTTCCGGTGTCAAGCGTGCGCTCACGCCAGACCAGCGCCTGTGGTACCGGCGCACATTTCCCGCTCCCAGTCTAAAAGGCAAGAAATTGCTCCTGCATTTCGGCGCAGTCGACTGGCGCGC
>DATLBY010000277.1:0-7666 GCA_035526665.1 Bryobacteraceae bacterium | reverse complement strand
CGGGAAGAATGCAAAGGAGTACCGCGCCACCCTCGGCCGCAAGCCCGTCGGAGGAATTTTCAGCGTGGGCGTGGAGGAGCCGTACCGGTGGAAGGACTCCGTGCAAAACCCGGAAGAGCTCAAAATTTGGGTGATTGACGGAATCGCCAACGGCTTGCGGCCGTGGTTTGCGAAAGTTGGACATTACGCTGTGGCGGCAAAAACATTCCATGGCTGTCCACTTGGTCAATCTGACCAACCCGATGACCATGCGCGGCTCGTATCGCGAGGTGATCCCGCTGGGTCCGCAGAGCGTCAGCCTTCGGCTTCCGGATCGGTTCCGTCCGCGCGCCGCAAAGCTACTGGTCGACGGCCGGCAGCTTCATGTAAATATACGATCAGGGCGTCTCGAGGTCGAGGTGCCGGGAGTAGGGTTGCACGAAGTAATTGCGGTTGACGAGGAGGTCGGGTGAAAGTAATTCTTTCCTGCAGTCTGGTGGCGCTGAGCAGTTTGGTTTGGGCGCAGGTTCGGCGTCCTTCGAATTTGGACGAAGCGCGGGTGGGTAACTATACCTTGCCTCCACTTCTGGTCCTGGAGAATGGCCAGCCGGTACGCGATGCCGCGGCGTGGAACAGCAAACGCAGACCGGAAATCCTGAAACAGTTCGAGTCTGAAGTCTACGGCCGCACGCCCCGGCAAAAGATAAAGATTACCGCTGGCGCAGCACAGATCGACCCAAAAGCGTTAGGCGGAAAAGCAATTAGAAAACAGGTCACCCTGCAGTTCTCGGAAAAGAGTGATGGACCGCGCATGGACCTGCTGATTTATGTGCCGGCCCGGGGCGGCAAGCCCGCGCCACTCTTCCTGGGCCTGAACTTTCAGGGTAACCACGCCGTGAATGCCGACCCGGGCATCAACCTGGGCCGTGTATGGACAAAGGATCCGCAAGTAAAGGGAAAGTTCAACCAGCGGATCGCTGACGAAACAGCGCGCGGAGCGGTCGCGAGCCGCTGGCCGGTCGAGACAATTCTGGATCGCGGCTATGCGCTTGCCACCGCGAATTACTATGACATCGAGCCGGACTTCTCGGGCGGAATTGGATTCGGAGTGCGGCCCTTGTTTTTCCGTCCAGGACAAACCGAACCCGGCCCGGATGAGTGGGGAGCCATCGGCGCCTGGGCGTGGGGGCTCAGCCGTGCGATGGATTACCTGCAGACGGACAAGGATATCGACTCGAAGAAAATTGCCGTCATCGGGCATTCCCGGCTGGGAAAAACGGCCTTATGGGCCGGCGCTCAGGATCCACGTTTTGCGATCGTGATCTCAAACGACTCAGGCGAGGGCGGGGCAGCGCTGTCGCGGCGTGACTTCGGGGAAACCGTCGCGCAGCTGAATATGAATTTCCCGCACTGGTTCTCCAGGAATTATCGCAAGTACGCGGATGACGTCGACAAGCTGCCCGTAGACCACCATATGCTGCTCGCACTAATTGCTCCGCGGCCTCTGTATGTGGCGAGCGCGGATCAGGATCTGCACGCCGACCCGCGAGGCGAGTTCCTTTCCGCCGTTCACGCCGGCCAGGTGTATAAGCTATTCGGAAAACCGGGTATTGGTACCGACGAGATGCCGAAAGTGAATACGCCTATCGGGGGCACAGTACGCTATCACATGCGGGCCGGGAAGCACGACGTCACGTCGTACGATTGGGCCCAGTATCTGGATTTCGCCGATGCGAATTTTCAGAAGCACTGAAAACCATCAAAGGATTTTCGAGAGGTCGTTATAGAGCACAAAAACGACCACCACCATCAGGAAGACCATTCCGACTTTTAAAACAGCTTCCTTTACCGGCGCGCTCAGGTCGCGCCGCATGAACATTTCAACCAGCAGCATCAGGATCATTCCGCCGTCCAGAATCGGGATCGGCAGCAGGTTGAAAATTGCCAGGTTAAGGCTCACCATGGTCATCAATTCAATAAAGGCGGTCGGACCCTGGCGGGCTGCGTCCCCGGAGAGTTGGGCAATGCGAATGGGGCCCTCCAGAGATTTCGGAGACATCCGCCGCTCAACGATGCCGCGAAGAAATTGATAGATCAGCGACGCGCCTTTTACATTCTGTTTCGCCGATTCGCGCAGCGCTTCGGGGAAGCTGAGCTGCGTAATTACCACCCGGGGATCCAGTTGCACTCCAATCATCCAACGGCCGCCGCCTGCTTCCAGATTGCTGAACGCCGGATGAATCGTGACCGCCTTCTGTTGGCCGTCGCGGGAGTAGGTGACCTCCACCGGCTTGCCTTCGCTCGACCGCACCAACTCGTGGAGTCTGGATATGGACCGCACAGGCTGTCCATTCAGTGACACTAGAATGTCGCCTCTCTTAAGCCCGACCTTTTCCGCGTCCATGCCGGAAAGAATGCCGCCGATTTGAACATCGTTCTGTTCGTCCCAGCCCGCCGAGCCCAGACCGCTTTTTTCATCGGCAATGGTAGTCAACGTGGTATTGAAGCGCTGGCCGTTGCGGTCGACGCTCACCAGAATCGGCTTATTGACGTTGGTGACGGTCTCAAACATGACGTCTTCCCAGATCGGGTTGGTATGATTGTCGATCTGAACGATCCGGTCTCCCTCGCGGAGCCCCGCGTTATCGGCGGGCGAACCTTTTTGTATGTATCCAATAGTGGCAGGAGCATTGTAGTTGGCCACTCGCGGGTACCGCACCATGAACAGACCGGTGAGCAGGCCCACGGCCAGCAGAATATTCATGGAGGGCCCGGCGGCCGCAATCACCAGCCGCTGCCAGCGTGGCTTGGCGGAAAACGAGCGGGGGTCGTTCGCACCCTCTTCGCCGGGCTGTTCACCCGCCATTTTGACGTAGCCGCCGAAAAGGATCGCCGAGAATCGAAAATCGGTCTCTCCCTTCCGAAAGCCGAAAAGCCGCGGCCCGAAACCGAAGCTGAAGGCCTCCACCCGGACATCGAATAAGCGGGCTGCCCAATAATGGCCTAATTCGTGAATCAAGATCATGATTCCGATCAGTACGAGCAGCCACCACACATTCTGCGCAAAATTTTGTACGTAATTCATAAGAAAAGGGTTAGGCGCCTACCGTAGCTCGTTGACGAACGCACTCGCGAGCGGCCAGGCGGGACTCTCGATCGATATCTAAGACTTCGGCAACCGAACTTGGTGTTCTGGATGGAATTTTGGACAGCGTCTCGGAGATTACTTCGGCAATTCCCGGGAACGAAATCTGCTCCTGCAGAAAAGCTTCCACCGCGATTTCGTCGGCTGCATTCAGCGTGCAGGTGGCCGATCCACCAGCCTCCTGTGCATCGTATGCCAGTTGCAGCAGGGGGAATTTGGCCCGATCGGGCGGCGAAAACTCCCACGTGCGAGTCTCTTCCCAGTTCAATCGCGGGACCTGCGCATCGGCTCTCTCGGGGTAGGTCAGCGCATACTGTATCGGCATACGCATGTCCGTAGTGGAAACCTGAGCCATCACACTACCATCGGCAAACTCAACCATGGCGTGTACAGACGATTGAGGATGTACCACTACCCCTACCTCACTCGGAGCGAAGCCGAACAGCCAGCAGGCTTCAATCACTTCGAATCCTTTATTCATCAGAGTTGCGGAATCGATGGTGATGCGCGGGCCCATTTTCCAAGTAGGGTGGTTCAACGCCTGTTTCTTGGTAATGGAAGGGAACTCGGATGCGGGCGTCTTTCGGAACGGCCCACCGGAAGCCGTTAGAATCAAACGCTTCACCTCTGCCCGGCGCCCAGCCCGCAAGCACTGGTGAGCTCCATTATGCTCGCTATCCACGGGAATCAGTTCGGTGCCTGCTGCGCGCGCTGCGTCCATCACCAGCTTTCCGCTCGCCACCAATACCTCTTTGTTCGCCAGACCAATCGTCTTGCCGCGCTGGACCGCCGCATAAGTGGCTTCCAGTCCGGCCACGCCGACAATTGCGGACAATACAAAATCGACCGGCTCAGCGACGGCGGCCGCAACTCTTGCCTCCGGGCCGGACAGCAACTCCGGCCAAGCGCTAAGCGCCAGTCCGGCTGTGCCGAGTCTGATAGTTAGATCCTCCAGAAGCTCTGTGGTTGCAACAACTACTACTTCAGGCCGGAACTCTAATATCTGCGGGACCAGGACATCCAGATTTTGGCCCGCTACGAGTGCGAAGACCCGAAATCGCTCGGGCCACCGGCGGATTACGTCTAGGGTGGAAGTGCCGATAGAGCCCGTAGATCCAAGGAGAGTGATGGCTTTCAATGATAGAATCATATCACCGAAGGCGCGGGTTCCTGCGCTCATAGTGCACTCCTGCACTGTCGGAAAGGAGATCAGAATATGAAGAAATTGCTCTCGGTTGGGCTGCTGACAATCTTCGGATTCGGAGGCGCCTTACTGGCTGCTGACAAGAAGCCGTCAAAGGAAGCAGCGCAAGCCAAAGACCCGGTTTGCGGCATGGTTGTGGACACGAAAACGGCTGAAAAGGCGACATACAAGGGCAAAACCTACTACTTTTGCAGCAAAGATGAGAAGGAAACCTTTGAGAAGACACCCGAGAAGTTCGCCGCCACCGAAAAATCTGAGAAGAAGAAGTTGTAGTTTCTCACCTTTTCGGTTGAGTGCGGATTGTGGTGGGAATTTGTTTTTTTGTTAGAAAGACCCTTGCGGGCGCCGGGAAGGATTGCTTCAGGGGTCTTTTCTATGAGGTTAGTCTCGCTTTGGTGGGAGTTGCCTCCCCGGCTTAATTCCAATATTAGTATATGGCTTTACGGAATGCAACAAGAATCTGTAGATTTTTTATCTTTTTTTGACTTCAACCCCTGCCCACTCCTCTAACACTTTGATAGTAGAGCAGATATCGTCTTCTCCGTAGCCCTTCGCGATTGTGGCGCGGAACATCTGCTGAGTCAGTCCGGTGAGCGGAAGCGGGACATCGAGGTCCTTAGCGGAGTCCAACATGAGCCCTATGTCCTTATGCATCCACTTGGTAGCGAAATTTGTGGAGAAGTCGCGGTTCAGAACATAGGGTGCCTTGAACGCGATCAGGCCTGATTTGGCTGCGCTATTGCTCAGCACTTCGAGCATGAGCTCGGGGTCGACTCCTGCCTTGGTGCTGAGCACCATGCCCTCGTTGAATGCCTGCATAATATTGCAAAGAATCAGGTTCTGGGTCAGTTTAGCGTGTAGCCCCATTCCTGGCCCGCCGCAGTAGTAAAACTGTTTCCCCATTGGCTCCATATGGGGCTTGGCATCCTCGAAAACGGCCTTATCCCCCCCTACCATAAAGGTCAGAGTACCGGCTTCGGCCCCGGGTTTGGATCCAGTGCAGGGCGCATCCAGGAAATGAATCCCGTTTTTGGAAAGCGCTTCGTGAATGCGGATACTGGAGGCGGGTGACACGGTACTGGCGTCCACAATAGTGGACCCCCGTTTCGCAGTAGTCGCAATTCCGTTCTCTCCGAGAATGGCGTTTTCCGACATGGCCGAGTCGCCCACACAGAGAAAGATGTAATCCGCCTTGGAGCCAACTTCGGCGGGAGTCAGGCAGGCGGTCCCCTTGCCGGTTGCGGCAAGTTGCACCGCCTTTTGCGCTGTATGCGACCAGAGTGCTACTTCATGTCCTGCTTTCAATAAGTTGCGGGCCATCGGATAGCCCATCACGCCAAGCCCTAAAAATCCCAGTTTTGCCAAAGCGAAGCCTCCCAGACAGAAAGGCTATTTTACGACGAGGGAGGCTCAGGCGACAACAAGCTGCTCATCTTTGGTTAAACTCCGCGGTTAAACTCCGCGACCTCAGGCGCCCGACTCACGGAAGGTATTTGCGACGCAAATATCTTCAAAACCACCAGGTCTGACTGCTTGAAGCTTGCGCTCTCCAAGTTTGGCAATTCATCATCGCTTTGAACAATGTGATTGCGCACCAGAGACCGCAGCTCTTCAATACTCACGCCGAGTCGTTCCGCTGCTTCGATCTCGGAATAATGAACTTGTAACGCTTTGGAAAGGAGCATAATTTAGGAAGTCGTCTACTGTAAGAAGTGTATAGACATGGATGGCGCTTCCCAATCAGGCGGAGTGCTTAGTTGCGCCACTGTATCGCCTCACGGAAAAAACGAGCCTAAAGCCTAAGGAAATCCCGTAGCTTACCTTAACCTCCGCCTTCAGCTTGGCTAGACTTCGCTCCCACCCCCGGCCGCTTCTATAATGAAAAAATGTCCGCCGTCAGTGTTGGCCCTCCCTCGCCGGAAGTTTGCGCGAAGTACGAAGTTGTCATCGGACTCGAGGTCCACGTCCAGCTCGCCACACGCACGAAGATCTTTTGCGGCTGCCCCACCAGCTTCGGCGCGCCGCCGAACACCAACGTCTGCCCGGTCTGCCTCGGGTTGCCGGGCGCTCTCCCGGTGCTCAGCAAGCAGGCCGTCGAGATGGCCATCAAAGCGGCGCTCGCACTGAACTGCCAGGTCAGGACCCGTTCCATCTTCGCGCGGAAGAACTATTTTTACCCCGACCTTCCCAAGGGCTACCAAATTTCGCAATACGACAAGCCGCTGGCCGAGCACGGCTTCGCCGATGTCACCGCCGGGGGCGAGAGCAAGCGCATTGGCATCACGCGCGTTCACATGGAGGACGACGCCGGCAAGAGCATTCACGATGGATTCAAAGACTCGGACAGATACTCCTATGTGGATCTCAACCGTTCGGGTACGCCCCTGATTGAGATCGTCAGCGAGCCGGATATGCGGAGCTCGGATGAGGCTTACGCCTATTTGACTGAGCTGAAACAGGTGCTGCAGTTTATCGATGTCTCCACTTGCGACATGGAAAAGGGACATCTTCGCTGCGATGCGAACGTGTCGGTGCGTTTGAAGGGCCAGGAGAAGCTGGGGACAAAGGCTGAGGTGAAGAACCTCAATTCCTTCCGGTATCTGAAGCTGGCCCTCGACTACGAGATCCTGCGGCAAATCGGACTGATTGAGGCCGGCGGCAAGGTGATTCAGGAGACCCGCCTATACAACGCTGACACCGGCGAAACCGCAAGCATGCGCAGCAAGGAGCAGGCCCATGATTACCGCTACTTTCCCGAGCCGGATCTGGCGCCGCTCCACATCAGTGACGCCTGGATGGACGCCGTCCGGCGTGACATGCCGGAATTGCCGGCGCAAAAGCGGGCCCGGTTTATCGAGTCGTATGGACTGCGCGAATACGATGCGCAGGTGCTGACATTGACGCGCTCAGCCAGTGAGTACTACGAAAAGACCGCAGCAATTGCGGGCGATCCCAAGATCTCGGCAAACTGGGTCATGGGAGACCTGGCCGCAGTTCTCAAGGCGGAAAACAAGGACTATTCCGACTCCAGCGTTACCGCTGAGCGCCTGGGCGAACTGGTTGGACTGATCGTCAAAGGTGAAATTTCAGGCAAACTTGCCAAAGATATCTTCGGCCGGATGGTGGCGAGCGGCGACTCGCCGGCTGTGATCATGGAGCGCGAGGGACTCAAACAAATCAGCGACTCCGGCGCCCTCGACGCAATCCTGGATGAGGTGATCGCCGCCAATCCAAAACAGGTGGAGCAGTACAGATCCGGTAAAACAGCTGTCCTCGGCTTCCTGGTCGGACAGGCGATGAAAGCATCGCGCGGGCAGGCAAATCCGGGAACTGTAAAT
>DATLBY010000276.1:0-5353 GCA_035526665.1 Bryobacteraceae bacterium | reverse complement strand
CCATTCAGAACCACCAGCCGGCCGTCGGAAAGACCGCGTGCGGCCGTCGGGTACCAACCTGTCGGAACAAATCCCATCACGCGGCTGCGGGACTCGGAGATGTCTGCTACCGCTACCGCGTTCGCGTCGGAGCAGACGACGTATAGCCGGCTCTGATCGCCGTTCATGGCCAGCGCAGTCGGGGTCATCCCCAGCGGATGGCGCGGCGTCATGGCGATATTGATGGTTTCGATCAGGCGGATGTCCTTGGCTTCGGATACGCCCACGACATACACATTGTTCGTATTGGCGGCCGCGACGAATATACGGCCCGAGTATGGGGCTTGATCCTCGTCCTTTTCATCCTCCTTGCGGGCTCGCCACACCATGTCGGTGGGATGTTGCGCTACACGAAGCACGGCCAGCCGGTCTCCGTTATCCGCGCGGTGATGGTAAATGCTCGCATCTGCCCAGCTGGATACAAAAAACGACTTGCCATCGGGATGGAAGAGAATGCGATAAGGCCGCCGTCCGGTAGCGAAATGCTCAATCACCCGGCCGGACTGCGGGTTTATAACATGAATGCCATTGTGAAAGAGATCGGCGGCGTAGATCAGCCGGCCATCCGGCGATACCGCCACATCTCCGATGAAGTCAGTGTTTTTGCGTGTAGCCTCCGGCACGATCTGTAAGGTGCGCGCAGGCTCCAGCTTGCCCTCACTAAAAGAGAATTCGTAGACACAGGCGCGCGAACCGCCGCCGACGTAGACGAATTTTCCATCCGGCGAGAACGTCAGCCCCAGCCACCCGTCGGCCACTGGAACACGACGCACCTCCTGCATCGTATCTGCGGAAAGCACACTGATCGTCGGAGGTTTATAGCCACCATTCAAAATCAGCAGGTATTTTCCGTCCTTGGAAAGAGCCGTGGACATGGGCAAGGTGTCGAGCGGCACCTGTTTGCCGGCCGGCTGCAGGCGCCAGCCGCTGTTGAGCAGGAAGCCGCCGCTTTCAACGGGTCCCACCTGTTCCTTGGGTGGCGATTGCGAACACAAAAACGCCGCCACGGACAGCAGCAGACAGCATGCAAATAATTTCATTCACTAAACCTCTGAGCGATGGGAAAACGCCTACCAATGCCAAAAGCCTTGGTGGTGACCTTCAGGCCGGGAGCAGCCTGCTGGCGCTTATACTCATTCCGGTCAACCTTGTTGATGATGTCTCGCACCAATTCGACCGGCACTTGAATCGCGTGGGCTATTTGTTGCGGCGATTGATAGTCCTCAATGTAGCCCTTCAGAATCTGATCCAAAATTTCGTAATCGGGCAGGGAATCGGTATCCTTCTGATCCGGACGCAGTTCCGCCGAGGGAGCCTTGGTAAATACGGACTCCGGAATGGCGCCGCCGTGGCGCTTATTGGCGAGGCGGGAAAGCCGGTAGACCAGTGTCTTGGGAATATCACTGATCACCGCTAGGCCCCCGCACATATCGCCGTAGAGAGTGCAATAGCCTACGGCGAGCTCGCTCTTGTTGCCGGTGGTGAGTACCAGCGCGCCCGTCTTATTGGAAAGTGCCATCAAAGTGACGCCGCGCAGCCGCGATTGCAGGTTTTCTTCCGTCACGTCGGGCCCTGCGCCGCGAAACAGCGGCTGCAAGACTTCGAGAAACTGGCGATACGCTCCGTTGATGCTTGCCATCTCAAAGCGTATGCCGAGCCGCTCCGCCATACTCCTGGCGTCCGTGACGCTACCGTCGGATGAAAATGGTCCGGGCATACCCACACCGGTCACATTTTCGCGCCCCACCGCGTCTACCGCAATGGCCGCTGTGAGCGAGGAATCGATGCCGCCGCTTAGGCCGATCAGAACGCGCCGGAAGCCGCACTTGTGGATATAGTCGCGTGTGCCGAGGACCAGAGCTTCATAGCATGCATCGCACTCATCAGAAAAGTTTTGATGCTGGTCGCCGCTGTTAGTCGCGGTGTCCACCAACACCAGGTCTTCTGAAAAAGAGGCGGCCGAGGCGATCACGTTGCCAGCCGCATCCATTGCAAAGCTGCTGCCGTCGAATACCAACTGGTCATTGCCGCCCACTTGATTCACGTAGACAACGGGAATTTTGTGCCGCTGCGCGATCGCACGGAAAATGTTGCGCCGCAATTCGCGCTTTCCCATGTGATACGGCGAGGCGTTAATACTGATCAGGATTTCAGCCCCGGAATACGCCAACTCTTCCACCGGATCGCGCTGATAGAGCCTGTGCTCCCAGTATTGTTTGTCGTTCCAGGCGTCCTCGCAAATGGTAATGGCGGCTCTTCGTCCACGAAGAACGACAACCGTTTGCTTGTCAGCCGGGACAAAATAGCGGCCTTCATCGAAGACGTCGTACGTCGGCAGCAGCATCTTATCCTGGCGGAAAACGATGCTTCCATGCTCCATCACTGCCGCGCTGTTGACGGCGCGCTTCCCGGTAGACCCAGTGGAGCGGCTGGCATAGCCGCAAACGAGAACTAGATCAAGATCCGCGGTTTCGGCGGCGAGCCGCTGTAGTTGCTGCGCCGTCCGCTCCAGGAAGCTCTCCTTTTCCACCAGGTCGCGTGGCGGATAGCCGGTGAGGGAGAGTTCGGGAAAAGCCAGAATGTCAGCCTCTGCGTCCGCCGCCTGGCGGGCTTGGCGAACCATGAGATGCACATTCTGAGCCAAGTCCCCGACTGTGCTGTTAATTTGGCCCAGCGCAACTCGCATGTGAAGTCCATTGTACCGATGCAACAATAGTAATAATGAAAGTGAACCTTTATTTTGCCGTGGTGTGCGCGTCCGCCTCCCTGTTCGCGCAGACCCCTTCCCCTGTTAAACCGGCTGCGCCCAAGGCCGCGGCTCCGGCCAGGCCTGCAGGTTCTGCTAGCCGCCCGGCTCCCAAACCCGCCGATTCCGCGCAGCCGAAACCCGCCGTCAAAGTGACTATGCCCGTTAATCCGTCCGCTGAAAAAGTTGTCCTTACGATTGGCGACGAAAAGGTTACCGCCGCTGAATTCGAAAATTTCATGCAGATCCTGCCGGAGCAGTACAGGGTCCAAAAACGGCAGGTCGCCGAACAGATGGTTCGCGTCAAACTGCTTGCCGACGAGGCTCGCAAGCGCGGTCTGGATAAAGACAAAATGGTCCAGGCGCGTATCAAATTTCAGATCGACAACATGCTCGCCGGCGCTCTCTTCGCGGATATTCAAGGAGGCGCCAAGACCGACGATGCCGCTGTCAAAAAATATTACGACGAACATCAGAAAGAATATGAATCGGTCGCTGCTCGTCATATTCTCGTGAAATTCAAAGGATCTCCCGTTCCGCAGCGCGAAGGTAAGAAGGAGTTAACGGAAGAAGAGGCCTTAGTGAAGGCTCAGGAATTACGAAAGCGCATCGCCGCGGGCGAAGATTTTGCAAAGCTTGCCAAAGAGGAATCTGACGATACTGGATCAGGCGCCAATGGAGGCGAGCTGGGAGGCCTTTTCAAACGGGGATCCATGGTGCCGGCATTTGAGCAGGCGGCCTTCTCGCTTCCGGTGGGTCAGGTAAGCGAACCTATAAAAACGCAGTTCGGCTATCACTTGATCAAGGTTGAAAAGAAAGAATCGAAGAACTTCGAAGAGGCCCGGCCTGACATTGAAAAGAGCTTAAAGCCTGATGTCGCCAAGCAGGTCGTGGAGGACATTCGTAAGCAGGCAAAGGTGGTCATGGACGACGCTTACTTCGGAGCTGAGGAAAAGCCGAAGACACCCTAGTACACCAGTGGAAAGCGGCGGCTGCGCTGTTGCGGCCGTCGCCCACAAATCTAGCGATAGTAGCCGTCACGCATCTGTTTTTTGAGCTGCCCCGGAGGCATCCCGCCCGGTTTCTTGGCTAAACCTGGGGGAACGGCTCGGCGGTTCGTTCCGTAGGTTCCCACTACATTGCCATAACGATCGAAGATGGAGCCGTCTCGCCGGTACTCGCCCGACCTTAGCCGGTAATCCTTCTGCGTCCGTTTGGGCATATTATTCCGGTAATCAGCCGAATCCCGGTGGGTTCTTTTTTCCATGCGGCCGTCGTGCTCCGCGTAAGCTGCTGAACTGGCAAGCATAAGAGCTGCGCCCAAAACTAAAGCTAAAGGTTTCATCGTGTACCTCGCCCATTTACGAGCACGCAAGTCGCCAGCAGTCCTCGGATGAAGGAAATAAAATCACTTAGCCCCCTATGGAATACATGGGGCGGGGCGGCGCCACGAAGGTGGCGGTGTTGATCTCATGGCCCGCCCACTTGGCATTCAGATTCTGCTGGAGCGCAGCCGCGATGGCGGCGTCAGAGCCGCCGCCGCGAAGTAGATCCTTCACATCCGTCTCCTCGACAGCGAATAAGCAGTAGCGCAGTTTGCCGTCGGCCGTGAGGCGGATCCGGTTGCAGTTGCCGCAAAATGGGCGGCTGACGCTCGCGATGAAACCCACTCGTCCGACTCCATCGGCATACACGTATTCAGTGGCCGGTGCACGTGGATCTTGGTCGGGAACCTCCAGCAGCGGGCAAATGGCGCTCGACAAAGTGTCGATCATTTGCTGGGCGGTCAGGACCTTGTTCTTGTCCCAGATTCCCTGCGCATCCAGGGGCATAAACTCGATGAAGCGAATCTCAAAGCCATTCTCCCGGCCGTAGAGAGCCAGAGGCACGAGCTCTGCCTCAGTGACGCCCTTCAAAGCGACAGCATTCACCTTGATTTTGAATCCAAGGTCCCGCGCCACCTGGACGCCTCGTAGAACGCGATCGAGGTCGTCGCGCCGCGTGATTTCCCGGAACCGGACAGGGTCCAATGTATCGAAATGGATGTTTAATCGCCGCAGTCCTGCCTGATAGAGCGCGGCGGCCTGCTGGCCGAGCAGGACGCCATTGGTAGTCAGAGCCAGATCCTGAATCCCCGGAATGGCACTCAAGCGCGAGATCAGAGTTGGCAGGTCTTTGCGCAGCAGGGGCTCACCGCCTGTGATCCGCAGCTTGGTTACTCCGAGACTTGCCGCGACACCTACAAAACGTTCAATCTCTTCGAAGGACAGGATCTCTTCCCGCCGGCCGAAGACCACGTTGTCCTCCGGCATGCAGTAGAAGCAGCGGATGTTGCACCGGTCGGTCACACTGATTCTGAGATTGTCGTGCAGGCGTCCGTGCGTGTCGTACAGCGGCATCTACTTCACGGCGAGCATGCGCTCAATGGGCAGCAGCGCGCGCCGCATCAACTCAGGATCCAGCTCCACCCTGGGCTGCAGATCCCGCAGGGAATCGCGAACCTTTTCGAGCGTGTTCATTCGCATATAAGGACACTCGGAGCAGTTGCAGTTTTCATTCGCAACGAAA
>DATLBY010000275.1:0-4790 GCA_035526665.1 Bryobacteraceae bacterium | reverse complement strand
TCCTCAGGCGCCGCTAGCGACCACGTCAAAATGAAAGCTTTATTCCCAGTTCCCCCACCCTCGGGGCCGTTTGCGTTGTGAGAATTCTGCCGAAGTTCCCGTTGGTAAAGGTAGTGTTCGGATTGCCGAGCACCGGGTGGTTGAGCGCGTTAAAGAACTCCGCGCGAAACTGCAGCTTGCAGCGTTCGTTCACCTGGAACAGCCGGGAAAGGGCGAGATCGAGATTCGAAAGCGCCGGTCCGGTAACAATGTTCACTCCGGCCGTCCCCACCGTACCCAAAGCCGGCAGAGCGAACGCAGAAGTGTTGAACCATTTCGAGATTTTCTGTGCGCGCGACCTGCTCTCATTAATACGCCAGTCGCCAACCACGTCCGCCGTGTCCAGGCCCTGACCGTTGAGTGAGCGGTCGACGCCTGCGCTCACTTTTAGCGGGGCTCCGGTGTTTGCCGTGAGGATTCCTGCTAACTGCCAGTTATTAACGAGTGCAGCAAGAGCTTTGTTGCCATGGAGGGAAGGGGTCATCCAAACCGACGATATGGCGAGGATGTGACGCCGGTCCGTGGGCATGAGCCCTTTGTCCAGATTCCAGTTGTTCGGATCCCGTGTTCCGAGCGAACCTTCGCCCTGCGAGGAGGTCAGTCCGACGTCCTTTGCAAACGTGTAGGAGCCTAGCAGTGTAAACCCCTTTGACAAGCGTTTGTTGGCGCTCAACTGCAGGGCATGGTACTGGGAGTAACCGACCGTGGACTCATCCTCGATTGTGCCGAAATCCTGATAGATACGACGAGCCTGCGTGTCTCCGGCGGTCGCGCCGGGACGGTAGATCGCGGGATTCATATTATGCGATCCAAACAGCCGAGAGCTCTTGGAACCGACGTAAGCCATGGTCACCACCGTTTCAAAGGGCACCTGCTGCTGGATGTTGAAATTCCATTGCTGGGCGTAAGGAGTCCGGAAATCGGAGTTAAACGAGGTAGTAGCTGCCGGCCGAACGAACTGGTAAGCCTTCTTCTGTTCCGGCGTAGTTGGCGGAATGAAAGGATAAGGGCTGCGGCCGCGGAAAGGGTCATCGAGAGGAACATCGAAGACGGTGGTGTCGAGAACGTAGGGTTGAATCAGCGGGAAACGGTTCAACCGGATGGATGCGAAGTCGTCGAAAAAGATGCCGTATCCACCCCGGACCGCCGTTCGTCCGTCGCCGAAAACGTCCCAGGCGAAGCCAAAGCGAGGGGCAATATTCAGCCAATTCGGCGCGATCACATTCGATGGTAGCTGGGGATCGCCCTTGAACAAGAGTCCAAGCGGCGCGTTTGGAAATACAGTGGACTGCTGCCCAGGGCGGAACGAGCTTTCTTTCCCACTGGCCTCGGTGAAGTGAAGATCCGGTTGCCAGCGGACTCCCAGCGTGACGGTCAGCCGAGGCAATAGCTTTATTTCGTCCGAGGCGAAGAACTGCCAGTTGGTCTGGTCCAGATTGTTGCTCAGGATACCGACGGTACGCAGCTGGTTCATGTTGCCCAGCAGGAAGTCGGCCGCGGCGTCACCCGTGGCGAAGCCATTGAAAGTTCCTCCGAAGCGGGAAAAGAACTCATTTACCTGGTCGACGTGGTAGCGGGAAATCTGGGCTCCGAATTTGGCCGAATGCCGGCCATGATTCCAGCTCACCGAATCGTTGATGTTGTAAGTCTTCCTCGCCAAATCCCAGAAGGTACCTGTAGTGGCGGTGAAATACCCGCTTAACGTAAGACTTTGCCAGCTATGGGTTCCAGGATTCGCCTCGGGAATGTTTGCGCCCAGCTCCGGCCATGTGAAGTCCGGGGTTTGCACGATGTAGGAGTAGGTGCGGTTGTAAGCGAACAGGAACGAATTCACCAGGGATGGGCTGAACAGATGCGTCTCGCCCACAACGAAGCCTTGCCGGTGAAATGTCTGGTCGATTCCCCAGCCGGGCAGATTTCCCGCAGGGCTGAAGAGGTAGTCATCGTTATAGATGTAGCGTCCGTAGAGCCTGTCGTTCTGGCCCAGTTCGTGATCAATCCGGGTCAGATATTGATTGCCGTCTTTGGGTGACGGAAGCGGCGCAACGAAATTGTTACCAAAATTCGGAAGCGGCACGAATTTATCGAGGAAATTGACAGCCGCCCTGCTAAATCGCGCCCTGGGAATTATATTTCCGGGGAATGGCGACTTGGTTAAGGGATCGATGAGCACTTTGGCCGGCAGCAGTTGCGAGAAGTCGCCGGAGCGCATCGCACTGGTTAGGACGGTGGCGTTACTGGTGGTCGGCGTTCCGCGTTCGTGAGTCCCCTGCCACGCTGCGAAAAAGAACGTTTTGTTCTTTCGGATGGGCCCTCCCAGCTGTGCGCCAAACTGATTCCGCTTGAAGACCGGAGCCGCGGTAGAGAAGAAGGGCCGTGCGTCGAATTTGTCGTTGCGCACAAATTCGAATGCACCGCCGTGAAAGGCGTTGCTGCCTGATTTCGTTACGGCATTTATGGAAGCTCCGCGATTGCGGCCGAACTCGGCACTATAGGAGTTTGTCTGAATGGTAAACTCCTGAATTGCATCCGGGTTGGGGAACGGCAGAGGCGCGTTGAAGTAAGCATCCTGATACTCTCCGCCGTCGAGGGAGTACATGTTCGAACCGCCTATACCGCCATTTACGGCGTAGCCTGGCGTGCCCGCTCCCTGATCGAGCGAACCAGCACTTACCGAGCCGGGAACGAGCACTTGCAACTGCAATACATTCCGGCCGTTGAGCGGCAACTCGGAGACACGCAGGTGGTCAATGGTTTCGCGGAGGACACCCGAGGTGGATTCCACCATGGGAGCGGCGGCTGTGACAGTTACTTGCTCGCTAACCTCGCCTACCTGCAGCGCCACTTGCAGAGTAAGTTGCTGGTTCACCTGTAAGTAGATTCCGGATTGCTCATAAGCCTTAAAGCCTTTGACCTCGACGTGCGCGGCATAGCTGCCACTCGGAATCAGGGGGAGATTTAGATTGCCCTGTTCATTCGTGGTTCCCGAGCGGACCGCCACACCGGTATTCTCGTTTCGCAAGACCACGGCGGCACCCGGTATTGATGAGCCAGACGTGTCCTTGACGTTGACTGTGATGGCGCCGGTGTCTAACTGCGCGGACAACAACGAAGCAGACAAGAGGATGGTGATCGTCAGTGCGCCCAGTGTTCTGAGATGGCTCTGCATTGTTGGTCTCCAGCGGAAATTGCGGATTAGAGGTTATCGGAGTGATGCTATCAGATTTGCTTGGCCTGGTAAAGCGGATTTGGCGCGTTCAGTAACGATATGGAACGCGTCGAGATCGCGGCATTGAACTGTCCCCCTAAAATAGATCGATCTGCAATCATCGAGGTTGATCGACTTGCGCAAGCTTTAGCGGCTGCTAACGGCGGTGGCGACTTTCACAGCCCATTTCAGCTTCGTGGGCAACGTTGGCCCAATAGGTCACAGCCCCCGTTCGCGCTGGTATTCAGCCGCGGGCTTCACACGACCTTCCGCAACATCGGCAAGCGCACGATCGACAGAGGCGAGCGTCGCGGCATCGAGCGGAGGCCCACCCTCGTCCGTGGCAAGGCGGAGATCCTCCAGCCAAATGCGGGCGAGTTCCGTCTGCTCTTCCGGTAGTTCATCCACCCGGTTATCTTAACTGTTCCGGCAGAGTTGGCAGGACGCTCTTTTGGGCCGCGGATGAACGGAGATCAACGCGGATTGGCTATGATGAGCCGTATGGCGTAGCTGGTGTTTGCGGTCATTCAGGAGACTGAAAGATGGCTTTTGCGCCGAATGCCTCACAGAGAACATCTTCACGCAAGGGGACACCTGGGAGGCGTTGCGGAAAAACGCCCTCGAAGCGGCGTCCGCTTTTTTCTTCGATCCACCCAAGCCCGAGCGCATTCGCCTGGTCCGCGACGAAATCTTGCCGGTCGCTGGAAGATTTTCGCGCCATGTTTCGGGGCGCATTTTGCGGACGTTCTGTGCCTGGGGTGGCTTCAGTTCCATTTGCCGGCCGCTACGTAGCATTAAATGGGGACAGTTGGAACTGTCCCCATTTTCCATTTCATTTTCCACAGGAGGCCGACGGCGGCTAGTGCGCCGAATGCTTCACCGAAAACATCTTCCCGCAAGAGACACCTGGGAGGAGTTGCGGAAAAATGCCCATCGAAGCGACGGCTGCTTTCTTCTTCGATCCACCCAGGCCCAAGTCCATTCGCCTCCACCTAGTCCGGGAAGAACCTTGCCGTCGCAGGAAGAGCTCGCGCCGTGTTTCGGCGCATTTTGCGGAGGTTCTGTGCCGGTGGCTTCAGTTCCATCCGCCAGCCGCGGTGGAGCAGGACGCTATCCTCTCGACGCTGTAGAGCGGCGCAAGCAGGGAGCTTTAATAGGGACGGTTGGAACTGTCCCCTTTTTGGACCCTTTTGGACCCCTTTGGACCCCGGCAAACAGGTGCTCAGAGTCGAATGGGATATCTGTGTCCAGGATGCGCAGGCGATCTCCGTTTTAGGTTCGATTTGCAGCATCAAAGGATGGCGGCTAGGTATATACTCAACCGTGCTGGAGAACCCAAAATGGAAATCCCAGCTCAAGCGCATTGGGCGCCTAGACAGCGGTCCGAGAGAAAACCGCTATAGTGTACGGCCGAGATGTTTCTCAGGATTAGCGTGCTTATTGGTTTGGTCCTTTTTTGGAGGAGCCCGATGAGGAAAATCATCTTGCATCGCACATGGATGTTGCTGTCCATATTCTGTTTCGCTTTCGCTGTCAACTTGCT
>DATLBY010000274.1:0-30083 GCA_035526665.1 Bryobacteraceae bacterium | reverse complement strand
AACAATTTCTCCGGAGCGAACTTCGAGGCTGACGTTGCGCACACCGGTTGCCGCACAGCCGAGAGCGCGCACGTCCAACATTACATCCCCCAGAGTCACGGAGGTCTCATGGGATTCGGCTTGCAGGTCCCGGCCCACCATTAAGCTGACAAGCGCGGGCGCCTCGACATCTTTCATCGGCCGGGTCGCAATCGACCGGCCGTCCCGCAGGACGGAGACGCGGTCCGCGATTGTAGCCAGCTCTTCCAGCCGGTGGGAGATGTAAACGACCCCGGCGCCCGCCTCCCGCATTCTGTGAATGATTCGGAACAGATGCTGTACTTCACGATCGGTCAGCGAGGCGGTAGGCTCATCCATGATGACAATGCGTGCCTTTGCACTAATCGCTTTTGCAATCTCAAGCAACTGTTGCTGGGCGATACTCAGCGTGCCGGCCGGCTGATCGATGGGGAAATTCCCGCCCACCTGCTGGAGAGCTTCGGTGGCGGTTTGGGCCCG
This sequence comes from Bryobacteraceae bacterium, assembly GCA_035526665.1. Taxonomy (GTDB): domain Bacteria; phylum Acidobacteriota; class Terriglobia; order Bryobacterales; family Bryobacteraceae; genus DATLBY01. The sequence continues at coordinate 29,585 of DATLBY010000274.1, read as the reverse complement.
CCGCTTCCTGTCGATCCGTGTCCAGGGCGAAAATGGTTCCAGCGCCAGAGCAATATTCTCTGTGACACTCAGATGCGGAAAAATGGCGGGCTGTTGACGAATAGCCGCGATGCCTCTCTCGCGGCAGATCGCAGGCGAGTATTGGGGGACTTCTTGACCGTCAATTACAAGACGTCCCGAATCGGGTTCGAGAGCGCCTGTAAGAATGTTGACAAGGGTCGATTTGCCCGCGCCATTTTCACCCACCAAGGCATGGACTTCGCCGGGCAGCAGGTCAAAATCCACGTGGCGCAAGGCTTGGACTGCGGCGAACGACTTAGATAACTCGAAGGCTTGTACCAGCGGCATGGCGCGGTAACAATTCTATCCGGTAGAAGGCTTAGTAGCTACAGACGAGGGGAGCATAACCCGACGGTGGAACTTCGGCATAGCAGGGGGAGCAATTCTGCCAGGCGTCCAGCAGAGTAACAAGCAGGCTCTCCACTTCAGCCAGGGGAGCATCGATTTGGCGGCAATTGGCTTCCAGCACGCGGCGGCCGATGTAATCGTACAGTTCGCCGAGGTGGTTGGCAATGTCGCCGCCTTTTTCCCGATCGAGGCAAGTTGTCAATTCGGTGAGGATGGCGATTACTTTATTCACTGCTTTGGTTCGAAGTTCGATATTCCCGGCGGCGAGATGGCTCCGGGCCGCGCCTACTGCTTCGACTGCGGCGCGGTAGAGTATGGCAATCAGTTTGACGGGGTCGGCGGAGTGGATTTCACTTTCCAAGTACGAGTTATGCGGGCTTCCTGGGAGGGGCATTGACAAGAGCCTTATCGACACGTTTTCAGCTTAGGGCCGTTTTAATCGTCGAGCCAGTTGAAGCACATAATCGGCCGGAATCTGGCGCACGACCTCGCTGGTTATACGATCGACGATGCGGAGGACCGGCCGGTGTAGATCCGGGTCCAGAACGTAGGTGAGCTCGTTCTGATCGCCGAACAGTTCCACCCGATTCAACGCCTTCACCGCTTGGATAATCTCGCGCTCCTCTTTTAGCTTCTCGGGCGCCGCCTGTCCTGGAGCAAGGATTGACTGCGAGAAGTTCGAGCCTAAAGATTGGATGTCCATTGGTCCTCCTCTCCGATCAAAGGGATCGTAGAAAAGACCTTATCGACAAACGAACCCAAAAGTTGAATGATTTCTCAGGCGAGATTTAGGACGCGCATTAATGAGCCGTTGTCCTTCTCGATCTTTTTCTGGAGCATCATAATCGAGTAGATCAGCTGTTCCGGCCGGGGAGGGCACCCCGGCACGTAAACATCTACCGGGATCACCTGATTGACCGGAATGAGGGCGTAATTGTTGAAAACTCCCGTGGAGGTGGCGCAGGCTCCCATGGAGATCACCCACTTAGGCTCCGGCATCTGCTGATAAAGCTGCCGGATGACAGGGGCCATCTTGTTGGAAACACGCCCGGCGATGATCATCAAATCGGACTGGCGGGGCGAACCGCGAAATACCTCCGCGCCAAAACGGGAGATGTCAAACCGGGAGGCGCTCATGGCCATCATTTCAATCGCGCAGCAGGCCAGGCCGAAGGTCATGGGCCAAAGGGAATTTTTCCGGGCCCAATTGATTGCCTGATCGACGGTGGTGGTGACGATGCTATCCGAGATGTTCTCGCCGAATTCGTGGTCGATGCGGGCAAAGAGATCTTCGGGCTGGCTCAGATTGGTTCGGTTCTCCATGGCGTTACCACCAGTATCTCACGGCGGCTCAGAGCAAAATGTCTCGGGAATTCCTGAAATTCCGTTCTCCCGGGCTAAGATTGGAACAGCTTTTCATGCCGCCCCCCCGCGTAACCTTTGAACCCGCTCAGACTTACGAGCAAGCCCTTCATTTGGCTAGCCAACTCCGGGGAGTGCAGCCGGAATATTGGGACATTTTCGGCAATCGTCATGTGGCCACTCCACAGTTGCAGCAGTTGATCCTGACTTCGCTGGGTATGGACACAGCCTCACTCGCATCCCTGAATGCAGCTATTGAGGACCAGTTGTGGCAGGAGTGGTCCGGCCTCGTGCCATTTACCACGGTAGCGAGTGAAATGGACGTGGCCATCGCCATTTGTATTCCTCGCATTTTCTATAAGGATGTCGTAATCGCCGAGGTGCAATGGGAAGATGGGCGGCTGGAGTCGTCCCAGTTCCAGATTGCCGATCTTCTGGAAGGCGGCGAGGCCGAGCTTCGTGGTACGCACTTTGTACGCAAGCGGCTTCCGCTGCCGGCGCATCGGCCGCTCGGCTACCACAAGCTGCAAGTCAGCATAGCCCGAGAAGAACAGAGAATTCATGAGGCTGCGACCCGGCTGATCATCTGTCCCAACCGCGCTTATGAAAGCAAGTCCATGGCGGCCGGGAAAAAGGCCGCCGGCGTGGCTCTCAGCGTGTACGGGCTCAGGTCGGCAAGAAACTGGGGGTGCGGCGATTTCACCGATTTATGCGGGGCCGTGGATTGGATGGTCGACGAAGTAAAAGGAAGCTTTCTGGCGCTGAATCCACTGCATGCGATTCCCAACAGGCAGCCATACAATACTAGCCCCTACCTTCCGAACTGCAGCTTTTACCGGAACCCGCTTTATCTGGATATCGAAAAGGTCGAAGATTTCGCGCGATCGAAATGGGCCGGCAAGATTGCCGCGGGTCCGACGGTACAGCAGGAGATCCGCGATCTGCGCGCTTCCGAGCACGTGGAATACGAAAAGGTCTATGCGCTGAAGCTTCGCATGCTGAAGCTGCTTTTTCGAACCTTTCTGGACGAGCAGCGCCAGGGCTCGGGGCGCGCTGAGGCATTTCAACGCTTCGTTGAGGCCGAGGGCGACCTGCTCCACGGCTACGCGGTGTATTGCGCCCTGGATGAAAGGCTGCACAAACAGGACCCCAATTTATGGATCTGGCCGGACTGGCCGGCTGAATTCAAAGACTCGAATTCCCCCGCAGTGCGGGAGTTTGCCGAGAGCCATCGCCGGTCGGTGCTCTTTTATAAATACGTGCAGTGGCAAGTTGACTTGCAACTCGGAGAAGCGCAGCAGCATGCGCTGGCGCGCGGCCTCGAAATTGGTCTTTATCACGACCTCGCTCTGGCTACCGACCGTTGCGGGTCTGATTTGTGGGCCCATGGTTCCTTTTACGTGAACGGCTGCAGAGTGGGATCGCCACCCGACGATTTCTCGCCCAACGGGCAGGATTGGGGCTTTCCGCCCCCGCATTCCATGCGGCACCGGGAGGATGGATACCGTCTTTTTATCGAATCGATCCGCAAAAATTGCAAGCACGGCGGAGCGCTGCGTATCGACCATGTGATGCGGTTTTTCCGCCTATTCTGGATTCCCGATCAGATGGATGCGACGCAGGGGGCCTATGTGCGCGACTATGACGCAGACCTGCTGCATATCCTCGCGCTGGAGAGTGTCCGGAATCGCGTGGTGGTAATCGGCGAGGATCTCGGCACCGTCGAGCCTGAGATTCGCGACGCGCTCCACCGTTTCGGCATTTTGAGCTACCGATTACTGTATTTCGAAAAAAATGGAACGGGCGACTTCCGGCGGCCGGATGAATATCCGCGGCAGGCGCTGGTGTCGGTAAGCACGCACGATCTGCCTACTCTCGCCGGCTTTTGGACGCATCGCGATATCGAGGCCCGGCGGGCCGCCGGACTGCTGCCGGACGACGACAGCTATCGCGAGCAGATCGCAAATCGCACGGCCGAGAAGCAGAAAATGCTGGATCTTTTCTGGCGGCTTAACCTGCTCCCCTCCTGGTTCCCGCGAAGGGTAGAGCAGATGCCGGAGTTTACCGGAGAGCTGCACAATGCGGCCGTCGGATTCCTGGCGCTGACTCCCTCTCTTTTGATGGTCCTGAACCAGGAGGATCTCTTCAAGGATCGAGACCAGCAGAATTTACCCGGCAGCACGCACCAGTACCCCAACTGGCGCCACAAGATGCGCTACACATTGGAACAGATGCGAAGCTCGCGAGATGCCAAGGACTGTGTAGCGATGTTTCGCTCGTGGCTGCAGCGAACCGGCCGGTCGACCTGAACTCGGCTAACACCCGTCACGCTACTCTTTAGGTGAGCTGTAAATCTTTCCTCATAAGGTAACCGGTACACCGGAGCCAGCAGGGCGATTTCCTGAAGAGGTTGACGCTATTCGCCGCCGCCGTGGACCTTCCGTTGCTAGTAGAAAGGTACGTGTAACCTTGCGCAGTTCTGGCGGTATGCATGAGTTATACGCAATCCTACCCACGTAGAAGGAGACAATAAATGACTATTGCAAATGAGAGCAAGACGGTTGTTGGGGTGTTTAATTCGGTTCAGGATGCCCAGGAAGCTGTGCGCGATCTTGAAATGGAAGGCATCTCCCGCGGAGATATAAGCATTGTCGCCAATAAGAATGCAACAGGTTACGAGAACATGGAAACATCCGACAAATCTTCCGATGTGGTTGCGGACGCCGGTATTGGCGCTGCCATCGGCGGCGTCGGCGGCCTCTTGTTAAGCGCAGCCGGTTTGGTTACCATCCCGGTGATCGGTCCGGTGCTGGCGGCGGGTCCCATTGCCGCAGCCTTGGCTGGCGCGGGCATCGGCGCTGCGGCCGGCGGGCTGGTTGGAGCCCTCACAGAGTCGGGCGTGCCGGAAGAGCATGCCAAGTATTATGCCGAGGGCGTGCGCCGTGGCGACGTGGTGGTGACGGTCAAAGCCGACGGCGCCCAAGCCGACAGGGCCTGTGAAATCATGGATAACCACCATGCAGTGGACGTCGATGACCGTGTGAAGAACTGGCAGGATCGCGGCTGGACTGGCTACAACAATAGTGCCAATCCGTACTCACAGGAGGAGTTGCAAAAGGAGAGGAGCTATTATTCATCCTCAGATCCATATCGTGAGTCGAGCCCCGGTCGAGGTATTAACCGAGCGGAAAATGCAGTCGAAAGGGGCGCGGAAAGAACGGGCCAGGAAGCACGAAATCTCGGAAGGGAAATAAAGGAAGAAACCAAGGAAGCAGGGCGCGCCATCAGGCGGGGGGCTACGCGGGTCTACGACCGCCTGACTTAGCCCCAAACGATGGAGTGGATGCAGGAGCAGGCTTGCCTGCTCCTGCATCCGAATTACTTACGCCTTCGATTGATAGGCAATACAGTCGATTTCGACTTTCATTCGCGGATCGGCGAATTTGGCCTCCACTGTGGTGCGTGCCGGCTTGTCGACACCAAAAAATTCGGCGTAAACCGCATTCATTGCAGCAAAATCGCCGCCGTTGGATAGAAAGACGGAACATTTAACGACGTCTTTCAGGGACGCCCCGCAACCTTCCAGGATCCGCTGAATATTGGTCAGGACGACGCGCGTCTCATGCGCAATATCGCCGTATGACATTTGATTTGTAGCCGGGTCGGCGGGACCCTGGCCGGAAACAAATAGAAAATCTCCCGCGCGCACCGCCGGTGAATACGGGTTGCGCGGCACAGGTACATTAGGTGGGTTCAGCCGTTCGATCATTCTCGCTCCAATAATTTATTCTGTTGTCTTTTTCGGGCGCGTGGTGCGCCGCGGGCGTGGACGGTCCGCCACATTGCCCGCACTGCCTTCGCTCACCCGCTTGCGCGGCCGTGGCGCGCGTTTCACAGGCTTAGGCGTAATCGGCGGAGTTGGGGCCACCATGGAGGGCTGGCCCTCCACAATGGGTTGCTTCTCGTCCAGTTCTTCACTGATGGGCTCTTCCACGCGCGGCGGCGGAGCCGGCGGATAGAATTCGGCGCCCAGGTAGACCATCAGACCCTTCTCTTCATCCGGCTCGATGCGGACCACCGTTTTATCCTGGGCAAAATTCAGAAATTCAGCGAACTCCTGAAAGCCCAGTTTTTTGGTATCGAAATCCGGATGCTCCAGCTTCATCCAGCCGGCCAGATCTTCAGCGAGCGCTCCTTCTTCGAGTTCCAGCCTGTGGATTTCCAGCACGTCCCGTAGTAAGGGCAGAGCCTCTTCCGGCTTGGGAGCCGCGATTTCGACCGTGGCGCCGCTGCCTTTGCGTTCGATGGTGTAGCGGCCGCCAGTGCCGCTCACATTCACGTAATCGGCCTTCTTCAGCTTCTCGACAAAGTCGGAAAAGCTGCCGCACCCATAAGCGCGTTCGCTGAACGTGGAGTCCAGTTGCAGCATGGTGGACTTCAGGAGTCCCAGCTGCGGTTGCACCGCGCGCCGCTCCAGCACCTGGAGTGCTCGTTCCACGAGGGGCATAGCCTGCGCCAGATCAAGAGGTGCAGGCCGTCCCCGCTGCTGCCTCTGGGGAGGACCTCCGGCGGGCTGCTGCCCCGTACCGGATTGCTGCTGCGCCGGCCGTTCCTGCCGCGGCTCTCCCTTCTTGAATTCGTCGATCAGCGATTCGTAGCTGACAAATTCGTGACAGTTCTGCTGAAGAATAGTACTCGTAAAGGCTTTACCGCCCACTACGAACACGGTTTTTCCATACTCCTTCAGCTTGTTGACCAGAGGAATGAAGTCGCTGTCGCCGCTGACAATGGCAAACGCGTTCACATGGGTATGAGTGAATGCCATTTCCAGCGCATCCAGCGCGAGGTTGATGTCCGCGCCATTCTTGTCGCCGCGCGGAGAGGGAATGCGCTGCACCATCTGGACAGCACTTTCCGCCATCTGGCGCGTCGCGCCTTCCTGTCTGCCCCAGTTCGCGTAGGCGAACTTGGCTACGATGTCGCCGCGCTCCTTGAGCGCATCCAGCGGCAGCGAAACGTCAAACTCTCGCCGGAGCGTCGATTTAACGCCGATCTCAATGTTGTCGTAATCGACAAACACTGCAATATTCAATTTTTCTTGCATTCTACTCTCTCAATAGCGGCGGACTGGCCGCCTGCTGCATTCTGTTAGGCCACCGAAGACATGGCGCAGCGCCTCGCGGATCTCACCTAGAGTTGCGTAGGCACGCACTGCTTCCAGTATATAGGTCATTCTGGATTCGTGCCCACTCTCGGAAACCGGCCCGATGGGTTGACTGCCATTGTAGCTTGCGAAGGCCCAGGCAGGAATAGGATGGTGGTGTGGATAAAAAAATATTCAACGAGCCAAGGCTGAGCTTAAACCGAATTTATACGAAAAGCGGCGACAAAGGCGAGACGGGACTGGTAGGCGGCAAGCGCGTACCGAAAGACTCTCTGCGTATTGAATGCTACGGCACTATCGACGAACTGATTTCGTTTTTGGGTCAGGCCGGCGTATCGGCTTCCAAGGAACCGGCGCTTGCGCCCCTCTCTTCGATTATTCTGCGATTGCAGCATGAATTGTTCAATCTTGGGTCCATTCTCGCCACTCCGCCCGAAATCGTGCATGAGAAGCAGCCCCGGGTGACCAACGTTGAGGTGGAACAACTGGAGCGCGAGATCGACAGCTTCAATCAGGGGTTGGGCAGGTTGCGTTCCTTTACACTACCCGGCGGCTCAAGAATCAACGCCGATTTGCACGTCTGCCGGACGGTCTGCCGGCGAGCCGAGCGGCTCACCATTGCGCTAAGCCGGGAGGAGAGCATCCCGGGCGAGGCAATTCCCTATTTAAACCGCCTGAGTGATGCTCTTTTTGTCTTCAGCCGCTGGGCGAGCCAAGCCACCGGGTCAGCCGAAATACTGTGGCAGCCGAATAAGGCGGCCTCGGGACAGCTATAGCTCGCAGAAAAATCTATTTCTTCTTACGAACAACCTTGTCCCGTTTGGGACGGATGTTTACCACGTCGATAGCAAAAGCTGCTTTGATGAGCATCTCCTGCTCTTCCTCATGTTTATGGGAGCGCCCGACGGCCGGGCTGGCGCGCTCCGGACGTCCGGCATAATGCAGGCTGCGCTTAGTCTCGTCGAGCATCGGCATCAGATTATCACGCATAAAGCGCCAGGGGCCCATGTTGCGAGGCTCTTCCTGTACCCAGTAGAGTTCAGCCTTGGGATAGCGCTTCAGAACGTCTTGCAAGGCGACCTGGGGAAATGGATACATTTGCTCCACGCGAATAATCCCCACGTCTCCGGCACCCATCTTTTCACGCTCGGCAACCAAGTCATAGTAAACCTTGCCGGAGCAGAAAAGGAGCCGCTTCACTGTCGCGGCGGGCAAAGCAGCGGCGTCGTCGATTACTTCGTGGAATGCGCCGGACGTAAGATCGGCCAGCTTGGAGGTGGCACGCGGGTGCCGTAGCAGACTCTTAGGAGTAAAGAGGATCAGCGGTTTACAGACCGGTTCGCCACCCGGAGCACCCTTCATTTGGCGGCGGAGAATATGGAAATATTGCGCCGGAGTCGAACAATTGGCGACTATCAGGTTATTCTCGGCGCATAACTGCAGAAACCGCTCAATCCGGGCGCTGGAGTGCTCTGGCCCCATGCCTTCATAGCCATGTGGCAACAGCAGAACGAGCCCGCTCGGCTGTCCCCACTTGGTTTCGGCCGACGAGAGGAACTGATCGACGATAATCTGCGCGCCGTTCACGAAATCGCCAAACTGCGCTTCCCACAACACGAGCGTGCCGGGGTCACTGACGCTGAAGCCGAACTCAAAACCCATCACGGCGTATTCGCTTAAAGAACTGTTCCAGACTTCGAAGCGGCTACCGTTGGCTGCCAATTGCTGCACCGGCAGGTACTTATGCCCATCTTCGGCGTCATATAGCTCCAAGTGCCGCTGGGTGAATGTGCCTCGTCCGCTGTCCTGCCCGCTCAGGCGCACAGAGACGCCGTCCTGCAGCAGACTTCCGAACGCAATGGCCTCACCCAGAGCCCAATCCAGGGGTTCGTCACCGCTCAGCACTTTTTGACGTTTACCCAGGAAACCCTGCATTTTGGGATGCAGATGGAAGCCTTCGGGGAGCATAGTCAGGCTGGTCAATACGCGCTCGGCCATGGCGGAATCAATCGCCGTAAGCCCGCCATCGAATACGGGAGCCGGCTCGTGTTCCGATTGAAAGTCGTAATTTTCCGGGATGGTCTTGGCGGTATCATAACCCTCGGTCAGTCTCGCCTGGAATTCCTTGTGGCGGTCCTTCATCTGATCTGCCGAAAACAGACCGCTCGAGAGCAGACTGTCCGAATACAAGGTCCGCACGGACTTATGGTCTTTAATCGCCCGGTACATCACGGGCTGGGTGAAGCTTGGGTCGTCGCCTTCATTGTGGCCCAGGCGGCGATAACAGATGATGTCAATCACGACATCTTTCTTGAATCGCTGCCGGAAATCATAGGCCATCTGCGCGACGCGAAACACCGCCTCGGGATCGTCGCCGTTGACGTGAAAGATGGGAGCGTGGATGGCGCGCGCTATGTCGGTAGAGTACGGCCCGGAGCGTCCATCCGTGGGCGGCGTGGTGAATCCGATCTGGTTATTGATGACAATGTGGAGGGTGCCGCCCGTTCTGTATCCCTCCAGCTGAGACAGGTTCAGCGTCTCGAAGACTACTCCCTGCCCGGCGAATGCGGCATCCCCGTGAATCAAAATCGGGATGACCCGTTCGCGGTTGCTGTCGCCCAGCTTGTCCTGCTTGGGGCGGACCATGCCTTCCACCACCGGATTGACCGCTTCCAGATGACTGGGATTGAACGCTACGGAGACGGTAATTTCTTTTCCGTGGGTTGATGTACGCGTGCCGCTGGCGCCCAGGTGGTATTTAACATCACCGGTGCCGAATTCATTAAGGGACGGGTCTGGGGCTTCATCAAACCAGGCAAACACCTGGTGAAAAGGAGTTCCACCGATGTTGGCGAGCACATTGAGACGCCCGCGGTGGGCCATGCCGATGACGCATTCCGCGACGCTGCCGTTTGCAGCCCGCTCCAGAATCTCATCCAGGGCGACCATGGTCGATTCGCCGCCCTCGACCGAGAATCGCTTCTTGCCGATATAACGCGTCTGCAGGAACTTCTCGAACTCTTCGGCTTCGAGGAGGCGGTCCAGGATCCTCGTCTTTGTCTGCGTATCCAGCGGCTGCTGGTCGGCCTCCATGCGGTCGCGCACCCATTCGGTCTGGACGGGGTCGTAAATGTACATGTACTCGCAAGCGATTTTCCCCGAGTACGTACTGTGAAAATGGTGAATGATTTCCCGCAGCGTCCTGTTCTGTTGCGATACGAATCTATGGTCGAGATCGGCCTCTGTCAGGCCGTGGGCTGCCGGATCCAGTTCGGGCTGTGGCGGACGCGTGGAACCCAGCGGATCCAGGTCGGCTACCAGATGTCCGCGCTCCCGGTAGGCCTCAATTAGCTGCGCCACGGCCGCTTCCTTCACTGCATCGCTTTCGGTTACGGAAGCAGGCTGCGGCGAGCGCAATGCAGCCGCGGACAGACTCGCGCCGGGTGCGGTCAACTTCGGAGCTGGCAGCTTTAGCTCATTGAAAATATCGCCGTAAAAGTTGCCCTCACCGGTTAGAAGAGCCTCCAGCTTACCCAGGAACCGGCCGGAGTCGGCGCCCTGGATCACCCGGTGATCGTAGGTGCAGGTGACCATCATCACCTTGCTGATGCCGAGCGACGCAATAGTCTCGCGGGAAGAGGTTCTATACTCGGCGGGGTAATCCATCGCACCGGTCGCAATAATCGCTCCCTGACCGACAACCAGCCGCGGCACAGAGCCGAGAGTCCCTACGGTGCCGGGGTTTGTGAGCGAGATGGTGGTGCCTTGAAAATCCGGCATCTGGAGCTTGCCCGTACGCGCGCGCGCCACCACATCATCGAAGGCTGCAAGGAACCGGTCGAAGCCGATGCCGCCCACATTTTTTATATTGGGGACCATCAGGCTGGATGCGCCGTCCTTACTTTTGACGTCCACCGCAATTCCGAGATTAATTTCGTTGCGGACCACCCGGAATAACTCTCCGTTCTGCTCGGCGTAGGCGTGATTGAGGCCCGGAAAATCCTTCAGCGCCTGCACGATGGCCCAGCCGATGAGGTGCGTGTAGGAGATTTTACTTTGCCCCGCGGCCGCTCGCTGCTCGTTCAATTGCTGCCGCTGCTGCTCAATGACGCGGACCGGGACCATCCGCTGCGAAGTTGCGGTGGGAACGGTAAGACTCTGGGTCATGTTTTCGGCGATTTTCGCTGCGACGCCGCGTAACGGAACCAATTGATCGGCCGAAGTCCCGACGACTGCAGGAGTAACGGCGTTGCCGCTGGCTCTCGTGGCTCCTACGGCTCCGTTGGGGGGAGCGGAATTGGCAGCGCCATTTGCCTCGAAAACCGTTTTCCAGCTTTCATCCACGTTCTTTTTGTTATTCAAGTACGTGTGATAAAGCTCTTCCTGGAGCCAACTGTTGACGTTTACTTTGGGTTCACTGTGATCGGACATGCGGATATTTCGACCGTCAGCTGGCAGCTTCGGAATTGCGGCTGGGGTCGGCTAACTCTATGATACCGGACTCCACCCCGCGACAGCAGATCACGGTTCAAAATCTTTGGTTTGGAGGGCGCCAATCGCCACGTCAGCGCCCATACCGTGTCGCAGGTAAAACTTCCACGAAACAGCCGAGCCTCGGCAAGTGTCTTTCTCCAGAGCCCCATGCCCGAACGTTCCTATGAAGACCTTTATCGCATTTTGGTACGTGAGATGGAGGAGTACGGCATTTTCCTGATGGAAACCGACGGCGCCATCACCACCTGGAACGCCGGGGTCGAAACAATACTTGGGTATCCCGAACAGCTATTTGTGGGCGAAAACGTCTCGATGATCTTCACGCCGGAGGACCAGGCCGCCGGCCAGCCTGAGGCCGAGCGCACGACCGCCGCACTCCAGGGATTTTCACCCGATGAACGCTGGCACGTGCGCATGGATGGGAAGCTCATCTTTGTAGACGGCGTTGTGCGGCCGCTTCGGGACAACCACGGAGCACTGATCGGATTCTCGAAAATCATGCGGGATGCGACCCGGCGGAAGCTCGCCGAGAACGAACGCGACCGCTTGATCCACGAACAAAGGGCGGGCCGCGAGCAGTTGCAGGCAGCCCACGACATCCTGAAGAGATCCAACGAGGATCTGCAGGATTTTGCCCATGTCATCTCGCACGACCTGCAGGCGCCGATCCGGGCCATGAAAAGCTACTCCCAGCTTTTGACTCAGCGGTACAAGGATAAACTCGACCCCAACGCGCAGGAGTTTCTAGGGTTTATTGTCGAGGGCGCCGATCGAATGACCAATCTGATAACAGGGTTGCTCAAATATGCACAGGCTACCAATCTGGACGCCACACCCTTAAAATTGGTCAGCGCAGATGCCGTGATGCGCGGAGCGTTGGTGAACCTGCAAACTGCAATTGACGAATCAGGAGCCACGGTCACCCAGGACCCGCTGCCGATGGTTCTCGCCGACCCGCTGCAATTGATGCAGCTCTTCCAAAACCTCATCGGCAACGCGTTGAAATATCGCGGCAGCGAACCGTCGCGCGTCCATGTGTCCGCGTCGGAAAGAGAAGAAGAATGGGTCTTTTCGCTGCGGGATAACGGCGTCGGCATCGATCCTAAGTACAGCACTCGCATTTTTGGATTGTTTAAGCGCCTGCATGACACTACGCAGCCCGGATCCGGCATTGGACTGGCGATTTGCAAGAAAATTGTGGAGCGTAACGGCGGCAGAATCTGGGTGGAATCGGAAGCGGGCAAAGGTGCGACATTCTATTTTTCAATCCTCAAGTAGCGGAATTGACCGAGTCCATAACCCATTGCGTTACCAGGGATGTGGCGAGGGACGAAGCTCCGCTGGCTATCGGGGTTCTTTCCTCCAGGACGGCTGTGACAAAGTTTTCTATGCAGGGAAAATGCAAGTTCGCGGGTGCAGGCCAGTGCTCCGGGCCGGAAGGCGTTACCAGCTCAGGGCCGTTGAGCGGTGAAAGGTCGAGCTCTCCCTCGGTGCCTCTGATCCGGAATTCATCACGCGGAACGCGGGAGTGCCAGCGAACGTCCACCACGCCCCGGACTCCGCAATCGTAGGCGATCAGAACGGTCGCATTGTCTTCCACGCGTGTGGAGTGGACCGCGTTCGAGAGCAGGCCAACGGCCCGCGTTGGCGCGCCAAACAGATAATTCAGTAGGTCGATGCGGTGGGAGGCAATGTCGTAGAGGGGGCCGCCACCCGCCTCTTCGGGTTTGATGATCCAGGCCCGGAACCCGTCTTCGGTGGTAGTAAACCAGTCGTGCGACGTAAGCTCCGCGATGACCGGCTGCCCGATGGCGCCGCTTGCCATGAGCTCTCTGGCCCGTTGCACCTTCGGATACATTCTCCGGTAGTAGGCGATTCCCAGCGTTTTCCTGGTATTCTCGGCTACCCTCTGCATCTCGGCTGCTTCCTGGTAATTCAGCGCCATCGGCTTTTCACACAGCACGTGCTTTCCCGCACGCAGGCATTCAATGGTTTGCGGGCGATGCAAAAAGACTGGGCTGGCCACATACACCGCGTCAATCGAAGGTTCGCGCAGGGCCTCCGTTAAGTTCGTCCAGACCTTTGCCTGGTAGGGGCCGGCTTTCGCGCGATCGCGGGTCACCAAACCTGCCAGTTGACTGCGCGGCTCCGCGAGAATCGCGGGAATCACCCGTTTCGTCGTAATGTCTCCAATTCCCACTACCAGCCAGTTCACGAATTCACCTCTTGTTCGCCGCCAAATTCAGCCGAGTCCAAAACGTTCCTCCACAGGTTCGGCAACGGCTCCCCGGAAGGCGATATTCAGCAGCGGAGGGGCGACTATGGTTGTCATCACCGCCATAAAAACCACTACGCCGTAGACCGGGCCTTCAATTACTTTCAGGGTAAGGCCCATTTGCGCCACCACCATCCCCACTTCGCCCCGGGGAACCATTCCCGTGCCCACTCGCATTACATCCGGCCACGACATCCGGATAGCTCCCAACCCGCACCCGACCATTTTGGAGAGGACCGCCGCCGTCAGGATGACGCCGGCCAGCAGCAACAGCGAGGGATTCCGGAAAACGCCGACATCGAGATGGAGGCCAATGCCGGCCAGGAAAAAGGGCACAAGCAACTCGCTAATGCCATGCGCCAAATCCTGGACTCGCCGGTCCACCGTTTCGGCCAGCGCCATGCCCGCCAGAAAGGCTCCGATGATGGCGGCGACTCCGGCAAACACTGCCAAAAGCGAAAGGGCGAACAGAAGTATGAGGGCAAGATTGAATTGGACTTCGCCGGCATGCAGGTTGGCCTGCATCTTCGGAACGATCTTGCCCATGGTGCGCGTGCCCCATTTCGCAATGATTACAGTGAAACCCATCGCCAGAACGGCCGTTAGCACAATCTCCAGGACGTTGACCCGGCCCTTAACCGCGCTGCTGACGATTGCCAGTACGATCAGTCCCAGGACGTCATCGATAACCGCGGCAGCGAGAATGATACGGCTGGCCTCCAGGTGGAGCAGTCCTTTGGCCGCGAGCACCTGGGCCGTTATGCCGACGCTGGTGGCCACCATGGCGGCGCCGACAAAGACCGATTCCAACTGAGGATATCCCCAAAGGCGCATAATCGCCCAGCCGAATAGTAACGGCACGACGACGCCGGCCGTGGCAACCAGGAAGGCGGTGCCGCCGACTTTTATCAGATCCGAGGACTTCACCTCGAGTCCGACGCGGAACAGCAGAAACATAACGCCAAGGTCTGCCAAGGAACTCAGCAGAAGATTTGGCGCAATCCAGTTCAGGACGCTGGGCCCTACCAGCACGCCTGCCAGGATTTCACCGACGATCGCGGGCTGCCCCACCCGTTCAAACAGTTCCGCAAGCAGCTTCGCCGTGCCAAAGACGACCAACATGGCGAGAGGAATCGCAGCCGGGTTGCCCGCTACTTCCGAGGGCGTCATTGCAGGCACGCCCGTGAGCAGTGCCGTTGCGGTTGCATTGAAAGAGGATAGAACATCTGTTTCACACAGGTCCATGCGAGAATGGATGTGTATGGTTCTAGACGGGATCTACTACGCGGCGGGCCTTCTGGCTGGTGGAGTTCTGGTTGCCTGGCTCACTGCAATTCCGCTAACCGCGGTCCCGTTTTTCGTACTGGCGGTCTTCTGTTTATACTTTTTCCGCGATCCGGACCGCACCGTTCCCGAGGGCCCCGTGGCGGTGTCCCCCGCCGATGGCAAAGTGGTTGCCGTCAAGGAGGAGGGCAACGACGTGACGCGTATCAGCATCTTCCTCAACATTTTCGACGTGCATGTCAACCGCTCTCCCATAGCCGGGAAGGTTACGTCCGTGGAGTATCACAAGGGCGATTTTCTGGTGGCGAGTAAAGAGGCCGCTTCCATTCAGAACGAGCAGAACACCGTCACTGTGCAGGGAGACGGTACGAAGGTTGTTTTCAAGCAGATTGCGGGTTTGATTGCACGCCGGATCGTATTCAAAAAGCAGGTCGGTGATACGGTAAATGCGGGTGAGCGCGTCGGACTGATCAAATTCGGTTCCCGGGTAGATGTTCTTCTGGGACCGGAGTGGCTTGTCACCGCCATACCCGGGCATCGAGTGCGGGCCGGTTCGAGTATTCTAGCGGTCCGGAAATAGCCGGTAACCCCATGCGAAAACTCACATTCCCGCAGACGTTGATGCAGGCACGCAGGCTGGATCGGCGGCCGCCGCGCGCCGCCTATGCACTCCCCACACTCTTCACTGCAGGGAACATTTTCCTCGGTTTTATCGCTATTTTGCAGTGTTTTGAGGGCGTTTTGGCCGTATTTGGCGGGGCAGTGGGGAGAAACGCCCACTTTGAGCTGGCGGCAAAAATGATTGGAATCGCCGTTGTGCTGGACGGCCTGGACGGCCGGATTGCCCGGATGACGAATACAGTAAGCGATTTCGGACGCGAATTGGATTCGCTCGCCGACGCGATTACGTTTGGGTTGGCTCCAGCGGTTCTGGGCTATACCTGGGGGGTTCAGTTCCTCGATGTGGGGGGGAACCGGGTTGTCAGAGACAATCTGACGCACGCTGGATATTTCATCGCCTTTGTGTTCCTGCTTTGCGGAGTGTGCCGTCTGGCGCGGTTCAACGTGCAGACAAATCCGGTTCCCAAGAACCCTGGCCGTCCGGATCGAAAGTATTTCGTCGGCCTTCCCATTCCGGCGGCGGCGGGCCTGGTAGCAGCCGTGGTCTATGCGGCCGACGGCGTTCCCCTGCGATGGTGGATTTTTGGCGTGGCGTGGATGGCGCTTCTGGGCTTGCTTTCTTTTCTGATGGTCAGCACCTGGCGCTACCGAAGCTTCAAAGATCTGAACCTGATGCACCCGCGCTCCCCCGTGATGATCATCTTCGTGGGGAGTCTCATTTACTTGCTATGGTATTATGCTCAGCCGCTTTTACTCGCGATCACCTCCATGTACGTTGCGAGCGGCATCGCGATTCGAATTGGCGGAATCGTACGGCGGGCGCTGAGGCATTCGGAGCCAAGTGCCTAAGCCGCAAGAATCCATTATTTCCATTGTGGGCAGCGAATCGCTTCTCGGCCGGGAGCTTCGCGATCAGATTGCCGACCGTAAGATCCAGGGACGAGTGCAGCTGATCGGCTCCGACGACAAGGTCACGGGAATTCTCAGCGCGCAGGCCGAAGAGGCCGTTGTGTTGACCGCATTGGATGCCGACCGCTTGCAAAATTCCGATATTGTGTTTCTGGCCGGCTCAGTGGAATCGAGCCATCGCGCGCTGGGAATGCTGGCGGAGGGAAAACCCGGTCCTACGTTCATCGACCTCACCGGCGGCCTGGAAGATCAGCCGAATGGGCGTTTGCGCTCTCCCTTCACGGAGCCGGACGGCTATTTTGTTCCACCCGGGTCCATTCACATCATCGCCCACCCGGCAGCAATGGTCCTTTCACTTGTGTTGGCCCGGATTCAAAAACAATTTCCCATCGAACAGTCTGTAGTGCACATCCTGGAGCCCGCCAGCGAGCGAGGACAGGCCGGCATCAACGAACTTCAGCAGCAGACGGCCAGTCTGCTGGCATTCAAGCCCTTGAACAAAGAGGTTTTCGATGCACAGGCGAGCTTTAACGTGCTGCCGCGCTACGGAAGTGAAGCGCCGGAACGCCTGGAAGATATCGAGCAAAAGATTGACCGCCATAGCGCGACGCTTTTGGGCATGGCGAACGAAATCCCGTTGCCGTCGCTGAGGCTGGTTCAAGCCCCGGTGTTTCATGGCCACAGTTTCTCGTTCTGGATCCGGTTTCGCGAAGCCGCCTCTGCAAGCGGCGTGTCCGAGGCCCTGGCAAGTGCCCAGATTGAGGTTCGCGCCGCGGATCTGGACCCGCCTTCCAACGTGGGCTCGGTAGGCCAGAGCGGTGTCACCACCGGCCTGATTGAGCCCGATCGTAATGATCCGAAGGCAATATGGATGTGGGCCGTGGCGGATAATTTCCACATTACTGTCGAGAATGCGATCGAGGTTGGCAGAACTTTGCTGCAGGAGCGCGGTGCTTGAGATTTGCCTGGATCGCACTCGCTTTCTGCCTACTGGGCACCAGTTGCGGATATCATGTATCGGGACACGCCGACGCGCTACCAAAGACGATCAAAACGATCGCAATACCGGCTTTCGGCAATCTTTCGACGCGCTATAAGTTAACCGACTCGCTGCCGGCTGCCATTGCCCGCGAGTTCATTACGCGGACCCGCTATCGCGTGGTGGCCGATCCCAGCCAGGCGGATGCCGTGTTAAACGGCGCAATAACGAATTATTTTGCTTTCCCGATCGTCTCGGACCAGGCCACGGGCCGCGCTACCGGCGTCCAGGTGATCGTCGCGATGCAGATGTATCTGGTGGACCGGCAGACAGGCGCAAATTTATATGCGCGCCCGAACATGGAAGTGCGCCAGCGCTACGAGATCAGTATCGATCAAAAGGCTTATTTTGAAGAGAGTGACGCCGCGCTCCAGCGCCTCAGCCAGGATGTGGCGCGCTCCGTGGTAAGCGCCATCCTGGAGGCGTTCTGATGACGCCTGACGAGTTCCTTCGTACCATTCCCAATCAAACGCCGGCTCCGGTCTATCTCTTTATTGGGCCGGAGCCCTACCAGCGCGCGCAGTGCAAGCGCGCCCTGCTGGAACGTTGCCTCGCCCCCGGCGAACGGGAGGAAGGCTTTACACGCTACGATCTGGACGAATCAGACCTGGTCACCATCCTGGATGATGCTCAATCCCTTTCCCTGTTCAGCCCGCGCCGGCTCATCTGGGCGGGATCCGCTGAAGCCGCACTGCCTCGCACGCGCGGCACAGTTTCGGACGACGACTCCGACGCCGGTTCGAAAAGCGCAACCAGCTCCATCGCCGCGTACCTTAAAAATCCTGCTCCGGGAACTGTGATCGTCTTTGAGGTGTCCCGATATGAGTTCGAGGGGGATGATAAGGCGAAGGTCCAGCGCGTACTAAAGTTCTATTCCTGTGTTCCCGTGCAGGTGGAGTTTCCGCGCTACAGTCCGGCCGCCGCCCAGAAACTCGCCCGGGAACTAGCTAAAAAAAACCACATTCGCATCGGCAGCGAAGAATTGGATCTACTGGTGGACGCCCTGGGATCCGACGCATCGCGCATTACCATCGAACTTGAGAAGCTTTCCTTGTATGCGGGTTCTAACCGAAATATTAGCAGCGACGATATTCGCAACCTGGTGCCTAATGCGCAGGCAAGCACAATCTTTACGTTAGTCGCGGCAATCGGGCGGTCGGATCGGACCGCCTCGCTGGAATCCCTGGATGTGCTGGTAAAAGAGGGCGAGTACCTGCCGCTGGCGCTTACGTTCCTGGCGACGCAGTTCCGGCTGGCGCTGATTGCGCGCGAGGCCGGTTTGCAGAATGCCGGGCAGATCCTGAGCCATTTCACGAAGTTGGGAACTCCGATGTGGCGATCACGCGCCGAACAGGTGCAGCAAACCGCTGCGGCATTCAATGTGGAGCGGCTGAAGGCAGCCATTCAGCGTATCTACGAGACCGACAAGGCCTTGCGCGACACGCGTCCGGACGACCGGATCGTCATGGAACAATTCGTTTTGGGATTGACCCGGTAGCTTGCACCGGGCGTCCCCGCGCCTCGCCTAGGCGGCGGAGGCGAGAGAACGAATTCGCAGGCTGATACGCGACTTATATCGGGCAGCCGTATTTTTCTTGATGATGCCCCATTTGGCCGCGCGATCGATCAAAGAGAACGTGGGAGGCAACGCGGCATTGGCGGCCGTGGCGTCCTTGTGCTCGATTAAACGCCGCATTGCGCGAACCTGATGACGCAAGCGGGACTTGCGGAATCGATTGATCTCAGTTTTTCTCTTCGTCTGCCGAACGCGCTTCAGGGACGAAACATGATTAGCCATCTACTCGAAATCCATTCCTTGAAAAATTTGCTCTTATCAGAATACCACAACCGCTCCATGCCCCCGACCGCAATGGCTTAAGCCACGTATTCACAATGGTTTACTTGCGTTCCGAGCTTACAGTTACGTTTCGCGCCGCGATTCGGCTCATCATGGCCGCCATGGCAAGATTGACCGTACTGGCGGCCAGATCGGATTCGGGATGTTTGCGCACAAAATAGTGTTCCGTGGTGAGTATTCCCGCCAGCATGCCCAACTTAATGCCCGTGCCCCTGGCGCCAAACCTACCATCCCGACTTCGCAGCATGGGCGTCAGTTCCCGCCCACCCCAGCTGGATCCGATATCGAAGGCATTCGCAGCCGTCACCGCTACGATGCTTGAGCGATACAGAATCGTCCGCCAGCGCGGACGCGAATTCCTCTCAGCTCCACTCATCAGGCCTACAGTTAACAGCACGCCAAGGAATATTTTCATAAGGGTTTCCGTTCAGCTTGCTGATTTTGAAGGTTGCGGCAGGCACGGACAATAGTGCAGCCGTACCGATCATTGGTTTACCGACAGGCTAGTACTCAGGCAGGATCACAGGAAAAATGGGCAACTCGATTTGCTTCCAAATGCCTCAAAGATCGATAATTGCTGAGTCACGCTTCCCAGTTGGCAGGCTTACGATTCCATGACTGGTTGAGTTGAGAAGGAGATCATGCCCCGGCTCATACGCTGTTCCTTGATTCAGGCGTCGAACGAACTCCCCGTTCACCACTCGCTCGATCAAATCAAAGGAGCCATGATCGAAAAGCACCTCCGCTACATCGATCAGGCCGCGGATGCGGGAGCCCAGGTGATTTGCCTGCAGGAAATCTTCTACGGTCCATATTTTTGCGCCGAGCAGCAGACCCGCTGGTACGATTTCACGGAAGCGGTACCCGGCGGTGAAACCATCCGTCTGATGCAGGATGTTGCTCGCAAACGCCACGTGGCACTCATCGTTCCTGTATACGAGCGGGAATCGGATGGGATTTATTACAACACCGCTGCGGTTCTAAATAACGACGGATCTTATGTGGGGAAGTATAGGAAGACGCATATCCCGCAAGTGGCGCCCGGTTTCTGGGAAAAGTTTTACTTTCGGCCCGGCAACCTTGGCTATCCCGTATTCGATCTCGGGTTTGCGAAAATCGGGGTCTACATCTGCTACGATCGCCATTTTCCCGAAGGCGCGCGTGCACTTGGCTTACAGGGCGCTGAGATCGTCTTCAATCCATCCGCGACGGTTGCGGGACTCAGCGAACATCTCTGGAAACTTGAGCAGCCGGCCCATGCCGTAGCCAATGGCTACTTCATCGCCGCCATTAACCGGGTCGGCGTCGAGGCGCCCTGGAACATCGGCGAATTCTACGGCAGCAGCTATTTTTGCGATCCCCGGGGCCAAATCATAGCGCAGGCCGCACGAGACAAAGATGAGGTTCTCACCGCCGACCTGAATCTGGATATGATTGCCGAAGTGCGAAACACCTGGCAGTTTTTCCGCGACCGGCGGCCCGATATGTACGGAGAATTAGTGAAGGCATAATCCATGACAAAAGATGAAATCCTATTAGCGAACAAAGAATTCCTGTTTCCCGCGGTTTTTCACTATTTTCAGGACCCACTCGTCATTTCGCATGCGAAGAATCAGTTTGTCTATGACATAGACGGCAAACAGTACCTCGATTTCTTCGGCGGAATCGTGACCGTCAGTGTGGGCCACTGTAACGACAAAGTGAATGCCAAGATTCACGAACAGACGGACAAGCTGCAGCACGTCTCGACTGTCTTCGCAAATGAGCCGCAGGCGGCCCTGGCAAAGAAAATTGCCTCGATCACTCCCGAAGGCGCGCTGACGAAATCTTTTTTTACGAACAGCGGAACAGAGGCCAATGAGACAGCGATGTTAGCGGCACGCTGCTATACCGGCTCCAGCGAAATCATCGCGCTGCGTCACAGCTATCACGGACGATCGGCGGCCGCCATGGCACTGACCGGAAATGCGTCCTGGCGGCTCGGCGGCGTAGCGCAGGCCGGCATTGTTCACGCCCACAACGCATATTGCTATCGTTGCCCCTGGGGTCTCTCCTATCCATCCTGCGGCGTGGCCTGCGCCCGCGACATGGAGGATCTGATCCGCACCTCCACCTCCGGCCGGATCGCCGGATTTATCGCTGAACCGATCCAGGGCGTGGGAGGATTTATCACGCCTCCGAAAGAGTACTTCCCGATCGTGGCCGATATTGTCCGCCGGTATGGGGGCGTCTTCATCAGCGATGAAGTCCAGACCGGATGGGGCCGCACTGGCGGCAAGTGGTTCGGCATTGAACAGTACGGCGTGGTCCCGGATCTCATCACCGCGGCCAAAGGTTTGGGCAATGGAACTCCCATCGGATTAACGGTGGCCCGGCCGGAGATTGCGGATGCGGTGAAAGGAGCGACCATTTCGACGTTTGGCGGCAATCCGGTCACCTCGGCCGCGGCGAAAGCGGTCATCGACCTGATTGAAGAGGAGAACTTGTCGGTCAATGCGGCCGAAACCGGCGCTTACCTACGTGACAGGCTGCTGGAACTCCAGGGTAAATACAGCCTGATCGGTGAGGTGCGCGGCATGGGCCTGTTGCAAGCGCTCGAACTAGTGGAAGATCGCGAGAGCAAAAAGCCTGCAGTGACCGCAACACTCCAAATGATGGAAGCTACCCGCGAAAACGGAATCCTTCTGGGCAAGGGCGGCCTGCTCGGCAACGTGCTGCGCATCTCTCCGCCGATGAACATTTCGCGGACAGACGTGGATGATTTTACTCGCCAGCTCGACGCCAGCTTCGCCCACGTTACAGCTCTTACCGCGGGAGCCGGCAGATGACGTTTGTGCAGCACCCTGAAGTGGCCCAACGCTTCACGGAGCTGCATCCGCCTTTCCATGCGCAGGCGGCATTGGTGGAAGCAAACCGGTGCCTCTACTGCTTCGATGCTCCCTGCACAGTGGCGTGCCCGACGCACATCGACGTTCCGAAGTTCATCAAGAAGATCGCCACGGACAATTTGCGCGGCTCCGCGGCCACCATCCTGGAATCTAATGTTCTCGGTGCAAGCTGTGCGCGCGTGTGTCCGGTGGATGTGCTGTGTGAGGGCGCGTGCGTGATGCACCTCTACAACAAGCAGCCGATCGAAATCGGGCGTCTGCAACGCTTCGCCATGGACGATTTCCATGACCACGGCAGCAAGGTTCCGTGGAAATCGCAACGCGAAAAGCCCCAGCGCGTGGCCTGTATCGGAGCCGGGCCCGCCTCACTGGCCTGTGCGGCCGAGCTCCGCCGCCATGGCTTTCAGGTAACGATATACGATGCGCGGCCGCTTCCCGGCGGCCTCAATACTTTTGGCGTTGCGGAATACAAGCTTCGGGCCGGCGACAGCCTGCGCGAAGTCGATTTCATCCGGTCACTCGGCGTCAACTTCCGCTTCGGCGTAACCATCGGTTCTGACTTAGAACAGCTCGAATCGGCGTACGACATCATCTTTGTGGCAGTTGGCCTGGGCGCCACTCGCCCGCTAAATATCCCAGGTGAAGAATTAGAAGGCGTAGTGGACGCGCTCACGTTCATCGCGCAATATAAAACGGGTCAACCTATTCCGGTAGGCCGCCGTGTCGCCGTCATCGGGGCGGGAAACACCGCGATTGACGCGGCAAATGCGGCGCGGCGGCTTGGGGCGGAAGAGGTGCATCTGTTGTATCGCCGCGGCGTGCAACAAATGTCAGCCTTTCCCTTCGAGTTCGAGCACGCCAAGCAGGAGGGCATTCAGTTCCACTGGTGGACGCAGCCGGTCGGCATCGCTGCCCGTCCCGGTGAGCATCACGTAGCGGCAATTGAGTGTGTCCGCACGCAGCTAATGGACTCTCAATCTATTCCCTTGGATGGATCGAACTTCGCCATCCCGTGCGACTTGTTCATTCGTGCTATCGGACAGACTCCCCTGGTGGACCTGCTGGCGCGATGCCGCGGAGTTTCGCTCCGCGAGGGCTGCCTTGTTGTCGATCGCGAGACGGGACAGACTGGAAATCCTAAATACTATGCCGGCGGTGACTGCGTTAACGGAGGCCGGGAGGTCGTCGACGCCGTGGCTGATGGGAAACGCGCCGGCGCGGCGATTGCGCGGGCGCTGGATTCACAAAATGGCTGACCTCACGACAAACTTTGCCGGTATCCACTGTCCCAATCCGTTCTGGCTCGCTTCCGGACCGCCGGCTAACTGTGGTGAGCAGGTCATGCGCGCTTTCGACGCAGGCTGGGGTGGCGCAGTGTGGAAAACCCTCGGCGAACCCATCGTGAACGTTTCTTCGCGCTATTCCTCGGTCGACTGGAACGGTCAGCGAATGATGGGCCTCAATAACATCGAGCTCATCACTGACAGGCCCCTCCAGGTGAATCTGCGTGAGATTGCCGAAGTAAAAAAACGTTTTCCCAAGAATGCCGTTATCGCGTCGCTGATGGTGGATTCCACGCGCGAGGCTTGGCACACCATCGTCAAGCAGAGCGAAGACGCGGGCGCCGACGGACTCGAGCTGAACTTCGGCTGTCCCCATGGGATGAGCGAACGCGGTATGGGCTCCGCTGTCGGCCAGGTGCCGGAATACGCCGAGATGATCACGGGCTGGGTGAAAGAGGTTGCTCGCACTCCCGTCCTGGTGAAGCTCACTCCGAACATCACGGATATTCGAGCCACTGCGCGGGGAGCAAAGGCGGGCCATGCCGATGGACTCTCCGCCATCAATACGATTAACTCCATCACGGGCATCGACCTCGACACCTTCACGCCGCGTCCCGATGTGGGCGGCTTTTCCGCGCATGGAGGGTATTGCGGTCCCGCTGTGAAACCGATTGCGCTTCACATGGTGCAGCAGATCGCCGCCGACGCTGCCTCGTGCCTCCCGATTTCCGGCATCGGAGGGATTGCGGGTTGGAAGGATGCCGCTGAGTTCATCCTGCTGGGCTGCGGGACTGTGCAGGTCTGCACCGCCGTCATGCACTACGGCTTCCGCATCGTGGAGGATATGATCGACGGACTGCAGAACTGGATGGATGCGAAAGGCTTCCGCACGATTGAAGAGTTTCGCGGGCTCAGCGTCCCCAGAGTTCGGGACTGGAAGAACCTTGATCTCAACTACAAGATCATCGCGCGCATTCACGAAGAGAAGTGCATTGGATGCGATCTCTGTTATATCGCGTGCTGGGATGGAGCCCATCAATGCATTCACCGGGACCGAACGGCAGAGGATCACGGCGCTCACCCGATACCTTCCGCGGTGGAGGCCGCCAGCCGGCGTCAAATCAGCGTTACCCCCATTCCGAAGCTGGATGCAGCCTCCCTCGCGAATCATAAGCCCCATGCCACTCCGCTGGCGCGCATTCCCTGGGTGGATGAAGAGGAGTGCGTTGGTTGTAATCTCTGCGCGCTGGTCTGCCCCGTCCTGGGTTGTATCACCATGGAGCAAGTGGATACCGGACGCGCGCCGGAAACCTGGGCGCAGCGAGTGGCTGCCCCATGAGCCTGCTGATCCGCAACGGGACTGTTGTCACAGCCGATGCCACTTTTCCGGCCGACATTCTGATTGAGGGCGAATCCATCCGCGACGTTCGCCAAGGTATCCCGGCGGAGGCGGCCCACCAGTTGATGGATGCTACCGGGATGCTCCTGCTCCCGGGCGGAATTGATGTCCACACTCACCTGGACATGCCCTTCGGCGGCACCACTTCGTCAGACGATTTCGAAACCGGAACACGCGCCGCTGCATTCGGAGGAACCACCACTATCGTCGATTTCGCGATTCAGCCGAAAGGCACCCGTATGCGGGATGCACTCGACACCTGGTGGAAGAAGGCGGAAGGAAAGGCCTGCGTCGATTACGGCCTGCACATGATCGTGACGGATCTGGGCAACGCCGGACTCGAAGATATGGACAGCATGGTTGACGAAGGCATCGCCAGCTTCAAGCTGTTCATGGCCTACCCGAACGTCCTGATGGTGGACGACGCTACCATTTTTCGCGCACTCGCCCAGACCGCGAAAAATGGCGCACTCATCTGTATGCACGCCGAAAACGGCAGTGTAATCGATGTGATTGTGCAGCAGGCTCTGGCCGATGGGAAGAGAGCTCCCATCTATCATGCCCTTACCCGTCCCACGACGGCCGAGGCCGAAGCGGTTCACAGATCCATTGCACTGGCCGAGATGGCTGGAGCGCCCGTCTATATCGTTCACTTATCCTCGGAAGACGCGCTGGATCAGGTCAGGGAAGCGCGCGACCGCGGCGTCCCCGCCTTCGCTGAAACCTGCCCGCAGTACCTGCTGCTATCCATTGAAGAGATGGAGCGTCCCGGCTTTGAAGGCGCCAAGTACGTGTTCACTCCGCCGCTGCGTGAGAAGAAGAACTTGCCGAAACTCTGGGACGGTCTCAAGCACGATCATCTGCAGGTAGTCTCCACGGACCACTGCCCCTTCTGCTTCGCCGATCAGAAGTCCCTCGGCAAGGACGACTTCACTAAAATTCCCAACGGAGGCCCCGGGATTGAGAATCGGCTTCAGTTGCTCCACCATCACGGAGTTCGGGAAGGCCGTCTTTCCCTCAACCGTTTTGTGGAACTCGTTTCCACAACGCCTGCCCGCATTTTCGGCATGTACCCGCGTAAGGGCGCCATCGCAGCGGGAAGTGATGCCGACATTGTCATTTGGGATCCCGAAGCCGAACATTTGATCAGCGCCGCTACCCACCACATGCGCGTCGATTACTCCATGTTTGAAGGTTTCCGGGTCAAGGGGAACGTCCGCCAAGTCTTCTCGCGCGGTGAATTGATTGTGGATGGCCCTAACTTTCTTGGCAGACCGGGGCGCGGCCGGTATCTGAAACGCACTGCTCGTGGAGGCGCGTGGGCATGAGCATCTCGAAGTATGATCCCGCGCTGTTCAATAAGGATCTGGCTCCAATCCCGCAGGAGCGCCGCACCTGGGGCGTTTACAACTACGCGTCGCTGTGGGTGGCGATGAGCGTGTGCATTCCCACCTACATGCTGGCCTCCGGCCTTATCGCGGGCGGGATGAGCTGGTGGCAGGCGGTAGGCACAATTCTACTTGGCAACCTGATTGTTCTCATTCCCATGCTGCTGAACGCGCATGCCGGCGCTAAGTACGGCATACCATTTCCTGTTTTCGTCCGCGCTTCCTTTGGCGTTCTGGGCGCGAATGTACCGGCCGTTCTGAGGGCGCTGGTGGCATGCGGGTGGTTCGGAATTCAGACCTGGATCGGAGGGCAGGCCATCTACTCCATGTTGAAAGTAGTGTGGCCCGCGATGGCCGGATTTGCCGCCGGCATCTGGATCTGCTTCTTCGCTTTCTGGCTGCTGAACATGTTCGTCATCTGGCGCGGGATCGAAATGATCCGCATTCTGGAAGGAATCAGCGCTCCCTTCATGCTGGCAGTGGGTCTGTTGCTGCTCTACTGGATCACGAACAAAGCCGGCGGCTTCGGGCCGGTACTCAGCACTCCAAGCAAGTTTCAGACGACCGCCGGGTTCCTGCATTTTTTCATTCCCTCGCTCACCGGCATGGTCGGCTTCTGGGCCACCGTAGCGTTGAATATCCCGGACTTCACACGCTATGCGAAGTCCCAACGCGCACAGATGATCGGCCAGGCGCTGGGCCTGCCCGCCGCCATGACGCTTTATTCCTTCATCGGTGTTGCAGTGACATCCGCGTCGGTAGTCCTGTTCGGTGAGCCGATCTGGGATCCTGTCGCGCTTCTAGGACGATTCAATCAACCGTTGGTTGCCTTCGTTGCCTTGATCGCGCTGCTAATCGCCACGCTGAACACCAATGTAGCGGCCAACGTAGTTTCGCCATCGAATGATTTCTCCAACTTGAACCCGCGACGGATCTCGTTCCGTACCGGCGGGCTGATCACCGGCGTGATCGGAATCGCCATGATGCCGTGGAAGCTACTGAGTGATTTCAACGCCTACATCTTCGGCTGGCTGGTCGGCTACTCCGGGCTGCTGGGTCCCATCGCGGGGATTATGATCAGCGACTACTTCATCGTTCGCCGCGGATTGCTGCAGGTTGACGATCTATACCGGCGGAACGGGATATACGAATATAAGAATGGATTCAATTACCGCGCCCTGGCCGCGTTGGTGTGCGGCGCCGTGCTGGCGCTGCTGGGATTGGTGATACCGTCCCTCCGCTGGCTGTACGACTACGCGTGGTTTGCCGGCTTTGTGGTGGCAGGAGGTATCTACGCGATTCTGATGCATGCGGCCGCGGCGCCTGCGCCTACGTTAATAGGAGAAAAAATATGATTGCGACAGCACAGGATGTTCAGACAGTACGCAGCTTCATCGGCGGCGCGTGGGATGCATTGGATGGGCGCGAGCGGCACCCCGTTACCAATCCAGCTACTGGAGCCGTGATTGCGAATACACCATATGCGTCCGCGGCAGACGTGGATCGCGCCGTTCGCTCCGCCCACGACGCCTTTCTCATGTGGCGCGATGTGCCGGTGGTTGACCGCGTGCAGCCTCTCTACAGGTACAAGGCGCTGTTGGAAAAGTACTCCGCCGATATTGCCGCGATCCTGACGAAAGAGAACGGGAAGACCGCGGACGACGCCAAAATGGAGGTCAAGCGAGGCATCCAGATGGTGGAATTCGCGTGCGGAATGCCGACTCTGATGATGGGCGACTCGCTGAACGATGTCGCCCGGGACATCGATTGTAAAACCATCCGCCAGCCTCTCGGCGTGTGCGCCGGGATCACACCCTTCAACTTCCCGGCCATGGTGCCTATGTGGATGTTTCCCTTCGCAATCGCCTGCGGAAATAGCTTCGTGCTGAAGCCTTCTGAGAAAGTTCCTCTCACGCCCACCCGCACCGCCGAGCTACTTCACGATGCGGGCCTTCCGGAAGGCGTATTCCAACTGATCCACGGCGACAAAGAGGCCGTGGACGCGCTTCTGCACCATCCTTTGGTGCGTGCCGTTTCATTCGTTGGCTCCACACCGGTTGCGAAGATTATCTATCAAACGGCTGCCTCGAAAGGGAAGCGCGTGCAGGCGCTGGGCGGCGCGAAAAACCACCTGGTGGTGATGCCGGATGCCGACCTGCCGAAGACCGTGGATGCAATTCTCAGCTCGGCATTCGGCGCCGCCGGAGAGCGCTGTCTAGCCGGCAGCATCCTGGTTCCGGTGGGAGAAGTCGCTGAGCCACTGCTCGAATTGCTAGTGGAGAAGGCGAGCGCGATGGCGGTGGGCGATGGCTCGCAGGCAGCTATCGATATGGGGCCGGTGGTTACGGCTGATCACAGGAAAAAGATTCTTGGCTATATTGAAACGGGCGTCGCCGAGGGGGCGGTTCCCATCTGCGATGGACGAAACATCAAGACGACGGAGAAAGATGGCTTCTACGTGGGACCAACGATCTTCGATCATGTGCGTACGGACATGACGATTGCACGCGAGGAGATCTTCGGCCCAGTGCTCTCGGTAATGCGCACCAAGTCCCTGGAGGAAGCCATTGCCCTCGTCAACAGTTGTCCTTTTGGCAATACGACATCCATCTTCACCAACAGCGGAAAGGCCGCCCGCGAGTATCAGTCGCGTGTCGAAGTCGGCATGGTAGGCGTCAATATCGGCGTCGCGGCTCCCATGGCATTTTTCCCGTTCGCGGGCTGGAAAAACTCGTTCTTTGGGGATCTGCACGCGCACGGCAAGGATGCGGTAGCGTTTTACACCGAGCAAAAAGTATTGATGACGCGCTGGTTTTGAGAAGGGCTTGCGGCAGCGGCTCAGCCGGTTGCGTGGGTTCGGCGTCCTTCCAGAATCTTCAGGAACGACTGGCTCCGAAGCTCCTCCAGCGTGAGCCCTGAGCGCAGCGTCTCTTCTTCCGTAATCGCTCCGCAGTCATAAGCGCGCAAGAAGTAATTCAAAAGGCCCTGGCCGGTCGCCGCGTCGTCGAAGACACTGCCGGCCAGCACAGCGTGCCGGTCTTCCTCCGCCTCCGAACGATTTCCATATCCCTCTTCAAAGTCGATCTGGAAATACTCTACCGGCTCGCGTTTTAACTTAGCAAGCAGCCGCGAGTACACAGCTTCGCGAAGAGCCTCCGGCAACCCGAGACATCCACCTAAGGAGGCAGCATCCGGAGCATGTGTTTTCAGGGT
>DATLBY010000273.1:0-4888 GCA_035526665.1 Bryobacteraceae bacterium | reverse complement strand
ATGCGCAGAGATGTGGCAACAACCGGCGCCATTGGGGTGATAGCGATCCTGTCACTGGCGGCCCAGACTCAGCCGGTGATGAAATACGGCATCCGGGTTCAGCCGGGACCGATGGATTCCGTACTGCTGAAAGACTATGCCCCGGAAACGTCTTTAGTGACGCCGGAGAACCATCCGGGCAAGGCGCGCTTTCCCGTCATCGACGTTCATTCCCATACAGGGCAGAGCCATATTGCAACGGCTCAGGACGTGGATGCGTGGGTCCGGACGATGGACGATGTGGGTGTGGAGACCACCGTCGTATTCACGGGAGCCACGGGCGCGGAGTTCGACCGGCAAGTGGAGCTGTTCTCCCGGCATTCCAAACGCTTTCAACTGTACTGCTCGCTGGACACCAGCCGGCTGGAGGATCCCGGGTATCCACAGCGGGCAGCCGCCGAACTGGAGCGCTGCTATCGAAAGGGAGCACGCGGCGTCGGAGAGATTACCGATAAAGGATCGGGCATCCAGAAGGAGAAGCTGCCGAGAGACAAGCGGCTCCATTTTGGCGACGCACGGCTGAAGCCGGTTTGGGATAAGTGCGCCGAGCTCAAGCTGCCGGTCAACGTCCATATTGCCGATCATCCAGCCAACTGGAAGCCGCTCGGGCCGCATCAGGAGCGCACGGCGGACTTTCAGGCATTTAATCAATACGGCAAAGACGTTCTCTCCTACGAGGAGCTCATCGGCACACGCCGCAAGCTGCTGGCACAGAATCCCCGGACGACGTTCATCGCGTGTCACCTGGGAAATCAGGGCAACGATTTAGCCGCGCTCGCGAAGGAACTGGACGCCTCTCCCAATTTGTACCTGGATATTTCGGCTCGCGATTATGAAGTTGGCCGGCAGCCGCGAGCCGCCGCGAAGTTTCTGGAACGCTACCGCGACCGCGTTTTGTTCGGCACGGATATGGAACGCGACCCGGCGATGTACCGCGGCTGGTGGCGGCTGCTGCAAACCGCCGATGAATTTATCCCCGGCCGGCTTTGGTGGCGATACTATGGCCTGGAGCTGAAGCCTGATGTGCTGGAGCATATCTACCGGAAGAACGCACGGAAGGTCCTCAACTGGCAGCCGCTGTGAGCGTTCCAGGGCCCGCGCGGTTCTACCTGCCGGAACACCCATCTGGATTGCTACACTAACGATGCCGACGCGCTCATAACGCACGGACAAAAATTGCCCCATGTTTGAAAAGATCACATCGAACAGCCTGCGCGAACGAATTGCGCGTCAGATCCGCAATGCCATTCTCGGCGGTCAGCTCCAGGAAGGCTCAAAACTGGTGGAGCGGACGCTTGCCGCAGAACTCGGAGCCAGCTTAACGGCCGTACGGGAAGGTCTGATCGAACTCGAGTGGGAGGGCTTCATCGTAAAGAAGAAGAACTCCGGAACGCACGTCGTGAAGCTGACTCCCCCGGACGTGGCCAAGATCTTTCAGGTGCGCGAGGTATTGGAAGCTCTAGCATTTGCCGAAGCCGCCCGCCACGCGACTACGGCACAGATCACGGCTCTTGAACGGGCCTACCGGGAGATGGTGGAGGCCGCCAACAACAAGGACGCCCTGCTCTATAACCAAAAGGACGTCGCTTTTCACCTGGTGGTCTGGACGGCCGCGGATAACGAGTTTTTACAGGCGGCGTTGCGTCGGGCGGTGCTGCCCTACTTTACCTACACAGCCATTCGAATCGCGTCCGTCGATCCCATGGTTCTCTGCCAGGACGCCACTGCCCACTTGCCGCTGCTGGAAGCAATCCGCGCGCACGACCCGGAGGCGGCACAAAAACTCTTCGTAAACAACGTGGAGGAATGGTTGGCGATTGCGTCGGCCGAACTGGCGGAAGGGCTGCCAGCGGCGGCGCTGGACAATTCCGCTATTGGACACGACAAGGTAGCCCTGGTCTAAATTAATCTCTCTCGAACCGCACCGTGCCGAAAGCGCTGGGCGTATGGAACGAGTGAATCTCCGCCGGAATCGGCGACCACGCACTGCTCTGCCGGTTGGTGATGCC
The DNA here is from genome assembly GCA_035526665.1 of Bryobacteraceae bacterium. GTDB lineage: Bacteria > Acidobacteriota > Terriglobia > Bryobacterales > Bryobacteraceae > DATLBY01. The sequence continues at coordinate 2,840 of DATLBY010000273.1, read as the reverse complement.
GCCGGTCCGATGCAGATTTAAGCGCCACTCGTCGCTCGGCTGGGGCGGTACGTGGGCCGCATCGCGCGCGAAGTTGGCGAACGGGATGGCCAGTTCCACGGTCCAGGCGCGATCCGATGGCGCTTCGGTTTTAGGCGCGGAACCGTGCAGCGACGTGCGATAAACCACGCCCTCCGGTTCCCAGGTAGGCGGACCTTTCCACCAGTCGGTTTTGCAGCGGTTGAGCATGGTCCCGATGGCGTTGATCTCAAACGTGTAGTAGTTCATCACCTTCCTGGGGTTGGGGCTAAGGAAGATCTCGACGCAATCATCGTTGGATACCGGTCCATGGCGCTGGGTCACACCGGCTGAGATATGCCGGTCCTGGCAGGAAAAAGCGACGTATAGATTCTTATCGTCCCAGAGCATCTTTACCTCGGTCTGCTCCTTCTCGCCGGCGGTCCACCAGTTAAAAGTGAACGGTTCCGCGGCCGGCGCCTTCTTCCAGGCGGCGTCATTCAGCTTGGCATCGATTGCGATGGGTGCGGAAGCGCGCTGAATCCCGTAGCGGCGGGAGGCCTTGGGGTCCAGCGTGTTGCGGGCTACCCCCAACCAGGATTCGTAGATCAGGCGGACCTTTTGTTTCTCCCATTCTGCATTGCTGAAAACGCTGAGTTGTGCGCGGGACAGCCCGGGTACGCCTGTCCCCAAAGCACGGGCGCCGCCTTCCCGGATCTCCGTGGCATAGGCCCTGTCCACGTCGACCTTGTTCGCCTTCGCCCATTCGCTGATGTGGGTCACCGGCATGGCTTCTATCGATTGTTTGGTCCAGGCGGGAAAATCGAGCTGCCGTTCCAGCCAGAGAGCTACTGGTTTGGTGACAAACCAGGGACGATGGCCGGCCGCCGGCTCGAATCCGGTCTCGAAGACGCGCCGCGGAGAGCCTTGCAACGCGGTGGTCCGCTGTTGCAGATCCTTGAAAAATGCTTCGGGGCCGCGTGGATCGTGACGGACAATTTCATCGGCAAGGCCGTTATAGACCAGCGTCGAGCCGCGCCACGCGTGCAGTGAATAGATCACGGACGGGCGGTCACCCAGGAAGGAGAGAGATTGGTAAGGAATGCCCTGGCACATTGGCTTGGAGCGGTCCCAATACTCTCCCGGTCCATCCAGGCTGCCACCGCCTGCCAGCATGCAGGCATGCAGACGATCGTCCACGCCGCAGGCCAGGCTCAGCACAAACGAGCCCATGGAGTAGCCGGCGGCCGCGATTCGGTCCGGATCCACTTCCGGGCGCGAACGCAGGTACGACACGGCCTGCATCACGTCCGTAATCATCAAACCCGACAGCCGGCGCGCGAGTTCGGAGGGCGATTGCAACTGATCGTGGGCACGCGTTCCCGACTCCCGGTTGCTGTTCCGCTCACCCTCACCGATGGGATCGTAGGTGAGCACGGCAGCCCCGGCGCGGGCGTACAGGATGCCGCTGTAAAACGCATACCAGCTATACTTGTCGCCGCCGTGGCCGTTCACAATCACCAGGGCAGGAATACGGCCCCGGACGTTTTTGGGACGGTAGAGAATGGCCGGCACCCGCAGCCCATAGGCGGTGGAATAGGTCAGGCGTTCAGCGACGATGCCGGGCTCCGGTTCAAATGTTCCATAGCTCTCGGGCTTCAGCTCCGGAAGAGGCTGAGGCACGAAGAGAGTCTGCTGGATCCGTGTCTTCCAGTCGCGCACCTGCGACTCATTAATCGCGGCTTCCAAGGGCGCGCACGCGAGCACAAGAAAAAGAGCGATCGCGCGGGAATTCACTGAGCGCTTGCTCGGGCGGCAGTTCCGCGCCTCTCAGCTACTGCCTCCGCAAAGGCTTCCTCCAACACGCCGATACTTTCCAATAGCGCCGCTTCGGTAATGGTAAGCGGCGGTCCGATCTTAACCGTCCCTCCACCCAGGCCCACGGGACTGAACATAAGAACTCCCTTCTCGATACAACCGCGAACCACGTCCGAAGCTAGATCTCCGTCGGGCTCTTTGGTCCCGGATTGCACGCACATGATGCCGGCAACCAGGCCTTTACCCAGCACAGCGCCGATTTCAGAATAGCGTGCCTGCAAGCGGTTCAAGCGCTCGTGCAAAATGGCTCCCATACGCTCCGCATTCCCGGCCAGGTCTTCCGCCAGAATCAGATCGAGCGAGGCCAGCGCCGCGGCACAGCAGACCGGGTTGCCCGTGTGCGTCGATGTCATGCTGCCGGGCGGGTGCAAATCCATGATGTCCCGACGTCCGGCCACCGCAGCCAGGGGCAGGGAACTGGAGATACCTTTTCCGAAGCAGGCGATATCGGGCACGATTCCGTAGTGCTCAAAGCCCCACATTTTGCCGGTCCGTCCGAAGCCGGCCTGCACTTCATCGCACACCAGCAGAGCCTGATGGCGGTCGCACCATGTCCGCAGCTGCTGCATGTAGGCACGCGGGGCAAAAGCCGCGCTGCCGCCCTGGTAGGTTTCCAGCATCACACCGGAGACCTGCTGCGGAGTGATTCCCGCCTGCTCCAGGTGACGTTCGAAGCCTGCAAAAGACTGGTCCTCAGTCCAGTAGCCGTCCGGGAAAGGGATCTGCAAAAAGCCGGGGTCCAGGTTGCCAATCCATTCTTTTAACGCGGGTATGCCGCCTGCCTGCTGTGATCCGAGTGTTCGTCCGTGGAAGCTCTTATCGAATGAGATAATGACGTTCTTGTTCCGGCCGCCCGCTTTCACTCCATGGGTCCGGCAGAGTTTAATGGCACATTCCACCGTTTCTGAACCGGTGGTCAACAGGAAGATTTTATCGAGCTCGGCAGGGAGAATCGAGGCGAGTTT
>DATLBY010000272.1:0-3380 GCA_035526665.1 Bryobacteraceae bacterium | reverse complement strand
CCGGCCCAGATGGCCTCCTTTACCGCCGCCATTTTCCGCACCGAGCTGTTCCGGCGCATCGGCTACCTGGATGAGCGATTCGGTTCCTACCTGGAGGATGTGGACTTTGGTCTTCGCGGTGCGGCAATGGGATACGCCGGCCGCTATGTGGCGGATGCCATTGCGATCCATCGGGGCAGCGCGACCCTGGGACGCTGGAATGCGGCAACCATTCGCCAAATCGCCCGGAATCAGGTGCTCCTCGTGGCCAAACACTACTCCTCCAGGCTGCTGATCAAGAACGGTTGGGCGATTGCAGTAGGACAGATTCTATGGGGGTTCGTGGCGCTCCGCCATGGAGCGGGAATCGCCTACCTGAGGGGAAAATTGGAAGGTTTGAGTTTATCCCGCCGGATGCGCGGGACCTTTCACCCCGCCACCGAGAGGGTGGTGCGGGACAGCGAGCGGGAGCTGCTCCGCCTGCAGCGCAGCAGCGGATTCGACCGGTACTGGCGAATCTACTTTGCGATCACGTGAAATGCTGGGAATCCTGGTGGTTTCATACAACTCGGAGGACGTGCTGGGGGAATGCCTGGACGCCTGCCTCCGAGTGCCGAACACCAGGGTTTTGGTGGTGGACAACTCCCCGGGCGACGCCCCTGCTGTGCCGGACGGCGTTGCCATCATTCACAATGCGACGAACCGGGGGTTCGCGGGAGCGGCAAATCAGGGCATAGCTGCCCTGGGAACCGAACTGGTACTCCTGTTGAACCCCGACGTGCTGCTCGGATGCAAGCTGGAGGCGATGATTGAGGCAGCCGCCGATCCGTCGGTGGGGGCGGTGGGAGGCAATCTGGTGGACAAGTCAGGCAGGCAACAGCCGAAATATCAGCCTCGCCGCTTGCCGTCGCCCCTATCGATCGCCTTCGAGACACCGGCGCTGAATCGCGTGTGGAGCGGGAACCCATTCAATAGAGTCCATCGCCTGAGCGGGGACGTTTGCGAAGTCGAACAGGTGGCGGGCGGCTTTCTCCTGCTCAAGCGGGCTGCGTGGTCCCGGATAGGTGGTTTCGACGAAACCTTCCATCCGCTCTGGTTTGAGGATGTCGATTTCTGCAAGCGTTTGAAAGAAAACGGTTACAAGATACTGTATTTGCCTGACTCCCGGGTCCAGCATGCAGGCGGGCAGTCGGCCAACGCCCTCGACGCTAAATGTACGCAGTTATATTGGTATGGTAGCCTGCTTAGATACTCGGCGAAGCACTTTTCGCGGGTGGCCCATATAGGCGTATGTCTGGCCGTGGCCTGTGGGTGTGTTCCACGAATGGTTGCTGCATTGGTCAGAGATGGGAATTTACATGGAGTTTCGGTTTATAGTAAGGTAATGCGCTTAGCAGGCACCAGTCTGCTGGCAGGGTCCGCGGCGCGCTTGGGAAGGGTGGTCCCAGGTCGCTGATAAAGGGCTCAGAAATGGTGGAGAAGCAGGTCCACCGGTGAGTGTAAGGCAGTACGGCTACAAATAACAAATACGAACAGTTGCATGCCCTACAACGATTTTGTCTCAGTCACGATAGTGACCTACAACAGCGGACGCTTCATTAAGCGGTGTCTGGAATCGGCCTTGGCGCAGAAGTACCACCGGAAAGAGATCATCGTAATCGACAATAACTCGACCGACGGCACCGGCGACATTTTGGAGCAGTTCGAGGATCGCTGTCAGGTCATCTACAACCAGGAGAATATCGGTTTTGCGGCAGCTCAAAACCAGGCAATCGGAATTTCGAACGGCGCCTGGATTCTGACTCTGAATCCCGATGTACTGCTGCTGCCCGGCTTCATCCAATCGTTAGTGGACACGGGTCAGATGGACCCGAAGATCGGCAGCGTGTGCGGAAAGCTGCTGACGATTAAATCGAGCTTTGATCTGCCGGATAAGCCAATGGTGGATTCTACCGGGATTTACTTCACCCCGACACTCCGGCACCTGGACCGCGGCAGCCAGGAGGTAGACAACGGACACTACCTCAACCACGAATATGTGTTTGGCGCGACTGCGGCGGCTGCTCTGTACAGGCGGGAAATGATCGACGATGTAGCGATGGAAGGCGATTTCTTCGATCCCGATTTCTTCGTGTACCGGGAAGACGCTGATGTGGCCTGGCGCGCTCAACTGCTGGGCTGGCGCTGCATGTATACGCCGCTCGCCCGCGGTTATCACGTCCGCAATGTTCTTCCCGGCAACCGCCGGGCGTTGCCTCCCGAAATCAACATGCATTCGGTGAAGAACCGCTTCCTGATGCGGGTGAAGAACATGACGGGCGACCTGTACCGCAAAAACTGGCTCTCAATCACGGTCCGCGATCTGGTAGTGGTCGGGTGCTGTCTTACGCGGGAACACTCGTCGCTGAAGGCCTTCTGGTACGTGGCCAAGAACTACCGCCGTGTGCTGGAAAAACGCCACCAGATCATGAGCCGCCGCAAGGTGACGGATGAATATCTGGCAAGCTGGTTTTCCTATAAGCCCGTTAGCCTTCCCGCACCGAACGTTGCCGCGCGCGTTACCTCGCGGCAGAAAGCCATCGGCGGCCGCTAAGGCGCCAATCACTCTCCTGGATGAAGCTGGCCATATTGGGGACGCGCGGAATACCGGCGCGCTATGGCGGCTTTGAAACCTTTGCTGAAGAACTTGGGCGCAGGCTGGTCGAGCGGGGACACGAGGTAACCATCTACAGCCGCGAGCGGCACACAGCACCCGCGTATCTGGGGGTTTCTCTCCGCTACCTGCCAACCATACGCCACAAGTACTTCGACACTATAGTGCATACCGCTATTTGCACGTTTCACCTGCTCTTTCACCGCCAGCAGGTAGCGCTCTACTGCAACGCGGCGAATGCGATTTTCACCTGGCTGCCGCGGCTGACCCGAATACCCACCGCCCTGAATGTGGACGGACTGGAGCGCAAGCGCAAGAAGTGGAACGCCGTGGCGCGAGGGTGGTACCTGGTCTCCGAGTGGCTCGCCACTTTTTGTCCGACTGTGGTTATATCGGACGCCGCGAAGATCGCCGAATACTACGCGCGGCGTTACGGGAAACACACACACTTCATCCCTTACGGCGCCGAGCTTGGCCGGGTGGAGTCGATGCAGGTTTTGCACAACCTGGCATTGGAGCCCGCCGGGTATTTCCTCTACGTCAGCCGGATGGAGCCGGAGAACAATGCTCTACTGGTGCGCGAGGCGTTCGCGCACGTCGCCACTGATATGAAGCTGGCGCTGATCGGTGACGCCCCTTACGCGGATGAGTACATCCGCAAAGTGCGCGACACCAGCGATCCGCGTGTTGTTCTGCCGGGCGCAATTTATGGCGATGGGTACAAAGAACTGCAATCGCACTGCTTCGC
>DATLBY010000271.1:0-22286 GCA_035526665.1 Bryobacteraceae bacterium | reverse complement strand
AAGAAGAAGATTGACTCGGCGGGAATGACCAAGGACGCCCATGACAAGGCTCATACCGAGTTAAAGCGCCTGGAAAATATGCCGCCGATGTCGGCGGAATCGACGGTTTCCAGAAACTACTTGGATTGGTTGCTCGCGGTGCCGTGGAAGAAGAAGTCCAAGGAAATTCGCGACCTGCAATTCGCCCAGCAGGTGCTTGAATCGGACCATTACGGCCTCGAGAAGATAAAAGAACGCATCCTGGAGTTCCTGGCAGTCCGCCGGCTGGTGCAGAATCCGAAAGGCTCGATTCTCTGCTTTGTCGGGCCTCCCGGCGTGGGAAAAACCTCTCTCGGCATGTCGATCGCCAAGGCGACCGGCCGAAAATTTGTCCGCATGTCACTCGGCGGCGTACGGGATGAGGCGGAAATCCGTGGACACCGGCGAACCTACATCGGCGCTCTGCCTGGCCAGATTCTTCAAATGATGAAAAAGGCCGGCACGCGCAATCCGGTATTCATGCTGGATGAGATCGACAAAATGTCGATGGATTTTCGAGGCGATCCGTCCGCGGCGCTGCTGGAAGTGCTCGATCCCGAGCAGAATTACATGTTCGTGGATCATTACCTGGATGTCGAGTATGATTTGAGCCAGGTATTCTTCGTCGCAACGGCCAATGTGCTCCACACGATTCCGGCGGCGCTGCAGGATCGCATGGAAGTAATCCGGCTCTCGGGCTACACCGAGCTGGAAAAGCTGGAGATCGCAAAACGGTTCCTGGTTCCTAAGCAGACCAAGCAGACCGGGCTCAGCGACACCGACATTACGTTCGGCGATGACGCGCTTCAAACTCTGATCCAGAATTACACCCGCGAGGCCGGTGTCCGGAACCTGGAGCGCGAAATCGGCAATGTCTGCCGCAAGGTAGCCCGCAAAGTAGTGAATGCCAAGACGGCCGCCGAGCCGAGCGTTCTACCGCTCTCCGCGATTAATGCGCCAACCGTGGTGGATCTGCTGGGACCGCAGAAATTCAGAGACCTCCAGACTGATAAAAAGAATGAGGTGGGCGCGGTAGTGGGTTTAGCGTGGACGGAGGTGGGCGGGCAAATCCTGACCACCGAGGCGACCACGATGGAGGGCCGCGGCAAACTTACCACTACGGGTAAGCTGGGCGACGTCATGCAGGAATCCGCGCATGCCGCCATGAGCTATCTCCGCTCGCGCGCGCACATTTTCGGTTTGCCGAGAGATTTCTACCGCCATTTGGATATTCACGTGCACGTCCCTGAGGGGGCCATCCCCAAGGATGGCCCATCGGCCGGGATCACGATTGCCACGTCACTGGTGAGCACTCTCACGGGCATCCCTGTCCGGGGAGACCTGGCGATGACGGGCGAGATCACCTTGCGCGGCAAGGTTCTGCCGATCGGCGGGCTTAAAGAGAAACTATTGGCGGCGCATCGTCACGGGATTTACGAGGCGATCATGCCGAAGGACAACGAAAAGGATCTTCCCGACATTCCGGAGAATATCCGCAAGGAAATGAAGCTTCACTTCGTCGAGTCAATGGACGAAGTATTGAAGATCGCACTGGAGCGGGAGCTTCAGGCACTGCCTCTGCCTGGAAATCCGGCGGTGGAAATTACGGCCAGAGCCGAAGACAAGTTGACCCATTAGGAGCTGCATTTCCTCGAAAAGCGGGATGCTGCGCCAGGGTATGGAAGCGGAACACATTATTAGTGCTGCCTCACCGGAGCAGTTCCCGGCGGAGGAGCTTCCCGAGGTGGCCTTTTTGGGCCGCTCCAATGTGGGGAAGTCCAGCTTGCTGAATAGCTTGGTGGGTAAAAAGGGGTTGGCATTTACCAGCGCGAAGCCCGGCTGCACGCAGCTGATAAACTTCTATCGCATCGATGGAAGCTGTCATTTTGTGGATTTGCCGGGGTACGGGTTTGCCAAAGTGCCGGCAGAAGTCAAGGCCCGCTGGAAGAGTCTGATAGAATCCTATCTCTTCAACAGAAAGACCCTCCAGCTGGCGGTGGTACTGTTGGATGCCCGGCGGGGATGGATGGAAAAGGACCTGGAGCTCAAACGTTGGCTGGAGTTCCAGGGACTGCCGTATCTGGTAGTAGCCACAAAGATAGATAAATTGAATCAGAAAGAAGAACATCGCGGCTTACGAGCCATCCAGAAGGAAATACTGGGTGGCGAATTAGTGCCGTTCTCGGCCGTCACGGGCCGGGGAGCGAGGGAAATTTGGCAAGCGATCTGGAAAACAAAGACCAAGCAGTAACTCCCGCCCAGGCGTCGGAGGAAAAGAAGCCCTCCGAGGCCAAAGTGGAATCACGCCCGGCTGAAGGCAAGCCCGTAGAGGCCAAGCCGGCGGAGAACCGGCCAGCGGCGGCGGAAACCAAGCCTGCCGAGGCAAAACCCGATCCGCTTGCCGCGGTAGTCGGCCGCAGACGGCAGACCAGTGGCGGTCAGGCGCAGGCCCAGGCCAAGAACGGAGCCTCCACTCTGGATCTGGTCGAGCTGAAGGATATGAGCATTCAAAAGCTCAACCAAATCGCCAAGGACCTGGGCGTTGCCGGAGTGGCGGGACTGCGCAAGCAGGAGCTCATCTTCAAGATTCTACAGACCCAGGCAGAGAAGAGCGGACTGATCTTCTCCGAAGGCGTACTCGAATGCCTGCCGGACGGCTTCGGGTTTCTGCGCGCTCCCGAGTATAACTACCTGCCGGGTCCGGATGACGTTTACGTCTCTCCCTCGCAGATCCGCCGCTTCGACCTGCGCACCGGAGACACCATCTCAGGGCAAATCCGCCCCCCGAAAGAGGGCGAGCGATACTTTGCCCTCATCAAGGTAGATGCGATCAACTTCGAACCGCCAGAAGAGGCGCGCAACAAGATCTTCTTCGATAATCTGACGCCGCTGTATCCGAATGAACGGCTGAAGCTCGAGACCACCAAGGAAAACTACTCGGGCCGCGTCATGGATCTGCTCACACCCATCGGCAAGGGCCAGCGCGGTCTGATTGTGGCTCCGCCCCGCACCGGTAAGACCATGCTGTTGCAGAGCGTGGCCAACTCGATCACCCACAATCACCCGGAAGTGGCTCTCATTGTTCTGCTGATTGATGAGCGGCCCGAAGAGGTCACCGACATGCAGCGCTCCGTCCGGGGCGAGGTGATCAGCTCTACTTTCGACGAACCCGCAACCCGCCACGTGCAAGTGGCTGAAATGGTAATTGAGAAGGCCAAACGGCTGATTGAGCATAAGCGCGACGTCGTAATTCTGCTCGATTCGATTACCCGTCTGGCGCGCGCCTACAACACCGTCGTCCCGCCTTCCGGGAAGGTGTTATCAGGCGGCGTTGATTCTAATGCACTTCAGCGTCCGAAGCGCTTCTTTGGTGCGGCTCGCAACATTGAAGAAGGAGGCTCACTCACTATTGTCGCCACCGCGCTGGTTGACACCGGCAGCCGCATGGACGACGTCATTTTCGAAGAATTCAAGGGCACGGGTAACATGGAGATTCACCTGGACCGCAAACTGGTGGACAAACGCGTCTTCCCCGCCATCGACATTAACAAGAGCGGGACGCGAAAAGAGGAACTCCTGATGCCGAAAGAGGAGCTAAATCGGGTTTGGGTGCTCCGCAAGGTACTGAATCCACTCTCGCCGGTAGAATCCATGGAATTGCTACTGGACAAGTTGAGCAAGACGCGGGCAAATGCCGATTTTCTCGGCTCTATGTCGGGCTAACTGTTAGCGTTAGTAACAAGTTATAAAACCCGGGCTTCAAACTCAGAGAAACCTCCAAGCGCCATAACCTTTACCGGTAAATTTCCGTCATAATCTTTAATACGAAACTTCATGAGAATCCGACACGAGTACCGGTGCCGGGCTTGCGAGAGGTCCCTGAAATGCAGTACCAAATGAGCGGAGTGTCAGCTCCAAGTCTGGCCCCTGCAACGAAACCTGTCGTCCAGCCAGGCAAGCTATCTCCCGGCGCCAAAGCGCCTAAACGGGGTTACATATGGATCCTGGTGGTGGTCGCCATTATTGCCGGAGCGTGGTTTTGGACCCGGCAATCGACGGGATTGGGATCGAAGGCCAACAAAGGAGCGATCGCTGAAATTCGCACCGCCACCGTTGTCACCGGTCCTCTGGTGCGAAGCATACGCCTCACCGGCACGACCGGGGCGGAAAATTACGTTTCTCTCATCAGTCCTTCCTTACGGGGTTCACGCAGCGGCCGAGGCACAGACGCCAGCAGCCGCATAGCCAGCGGCGGCTCCACTAATCTACGGGTAAGTTCGAACGGCAGCAGTGTGGGCTCCGGCTCCAGTTCCGGCCGCGGGGGTGATGCCTCCAGCTCCCCACTGGCATCCAGTATGGATTCGGCCGGCAGCGGGGCACGCGGTATGCAGTCCGCGACCTCCCGTGTAGCGAAAAGCGGTGGATCCCGGGGCGCGAAAAGTTCCGCATCGGCAACTCTTGCCGGCGGGAGCGGTTCGCTGGGATCGGACGGACTAGGATCGACCGGCGGCACCCTTGGGCAAGGAATGGGTGGTGGCGGCGGAGGAGGTGGTGGTGGCGGTGGCGGCGATTTCGGGCTCATCCTCCAGACGCTGATAAAACCGGGATCGCTGGTAAAAAAAGGGACGATAGTAGCGGAATTCGACCGGCAGAATATGTTAAACCGGTTGGACGACTACCATGCCTCTGTTTTACAGACGGAAGCCAGCGTTAAGAAGCTGAAGGCGGAACTGAATGTGACTCGCGATGCGCACGAGCACACGATTGCCACTGCCAAGGCGGACCTCGAAAAAGCAAGGCTGGACATGAAGACGGCTCCGGTGCTGGGAGCCATCGATACCGAGCGAATCAAACTGGCTCTGGAGGAGGCCGAGGCCCGCTACAACCAATTGCTGGCTGAGGTCAAGTTCGTGGAAGTCGGACTCAAGTCCCAGTTGAAGAGCGCTGAAATCGAATTGGAACAGGCCAAGATCGAACTGAGGCGGGTGCAGACGAATGCCGACAGAATGATCGTCAAAGCGCCCATCGATGGCCTGACGGTCATGCAAAACATGTTCCGGGGCTCGGAGTTCGCAGCGATACAGCAAGGCGACCAGCTCTTTCCCGGTCAGATGTTCATGCAGATAGTAAACACCTCCTCCATGGTGATCAATGCCACCATCAACCAGGTGGATGTGGAACGGATGCGCATCGGCGCCAAGGCCCACGTCCGCTTCGACGCCTATCCGGGACTTGAGCTTCCCGCCCATGTCTACTCGATTGCAGCCATCACCAAACCAGGGGGACAGCGAAGCAGCTTCGTGAAGGAAGTTCCCATCAAGCTGAAGCTGGATCAAATGGATGCGCGCGTAATCCCCGACCTGACGGTCAGCGCCGACGTGATTCTGGAATCGGAAGAACGCGCCGCGGTGGCTCCCTTGGGCGCGGTCTTCAGTGACGCCGCCGGCAAGACCGCCTACGTATACGCGAAGAGCGAGAATGGCTGGGACCGCCGTGAAGTGCAGCTCGGTTTGACCAACAATGTGGCTGTGAGTATCCTTTCCGGCGCCAAGCCGGGTGATGTTCTCGCCTTGGAAGTTCCGCCGGCAGACAACAAGCCGGGGGCAGTATCACAGACTTTCGACCGCAGCCGAAGGGTTGACAGGGCTGGTTAAGAGAAGTCCGCTCCCGGTAGTGAACTCCACGTTTTTGTAAGGAATCAGTATGTCAAAAGATTTGAAACCCAAGCAGCGTCTTGGACAGACCGCAGGAACGCGCCGCCGGCGCGCCATCACCTGGACCGCAATGGCTTTGATGGCCGGTGGCGGGGCTTATGCAGCCTACCACTATGGCCAGGAAAAGACGACGGTGGAGGTGCCCGTCGCCAAGGTCCGGCGGAGCGAGTTCGTGATCAGTGTAAAGACCCGTGGAGAAATCCGCAGCGTTCACTCCGAGATACTGACGGCGCCTCAGGTCCCCGATCCACGTATCGTAAGACTCGCGGAGACAGGCAAGCCGATTAAGAAGGGCGAAGTGGTTATTGAGTTCGACGCCGCGCAGCAGGAGCAGACGTATCTGGAAAAGAACACCAGTGTGCGCACCGCCGATAGTGAAATCGTCCAGACCAAGGCATCACATCGCATTGTGACCGAGCAGGACGGCATGAACCAGATGACTGCGGAATACAACCTGGAGCGCGCCAAGCTGGAAGCCAGCAAGGCAGAGGTTGTCTCGCAGATTGAAGGTGCAAAGAGCCGTATCGATGTCGGCGTCTCGCAGGGCGAACTGGGACAGGTAAAGACCGTTGTCGGCGCTCACAAGACAACACAGCAGGCTGATCTGGATCGCTTGCAGCAGAAGAAGGAAAAGGTTGTCAGAGACGCCGACCGCGCCAAAGGCTATCTGTCAAAAATGGTTTTGCGAGCTCCCAACGACGGCATCGTGAATCTGCTGCCCAATTTCCGGGCGCAAGGTTCCTTCGGCTCTTCTCCGCCTCCCTTCAAAGAAGGAGACCGGGCCTGGACAGGGGCCGCCATCGCGGAGATCCCCGATCTTTCCAACATGCGTATCGACTTGAAGCTGGAGGAAGTAGACCGCGGCAAGGTGCAGCTCGGTCAGAAGCTGAAGGTTCGAATTGACGCTATATCCGATCGGGAGCTGCATGCGGATCTGGACTGGATCAGCCCGATCGCAGCCATCAATTTTCGAGGCATGGGAATGACGGAAAAGACCTTCCCCGCCCGCGCCACATTGAAAGATTTGGACCCGCGGCTGCGGCCCGGCATGAGCGCAACCGCCGAAATCATCATCGAGAGCGTTCCGAACACGCTGCTTATCCCCGTCCGGGCAAGCTTCATGAGTCAAGGAAAGCCTGCCGTTTACGTGCAAAAAGGTCAGCAGTTCCTCATTCGTAACATCGAGGTGGGGAAGCGTAATGACACGGATATGGTGGTGCTGAAAGGGTTGAAAGAGGGTGAGCAGGTAACGCTGGAAAATCCGGCGGAAGCTGCCAGGCGCGCGAAGAAGCTGTAGCGGAACAAGGAACACTCATGAAGAAAGTAATTATTCGACTTGTCATTCTGATGGTGGTCGCCGGCGCTGTCTGGAGCGGCTACCGGCTGTTCCAGTCCATGCCGCAGCGGCAGCAGCAGATCGCGACGACAAAAGTGCGGCGTGGAGATGTTGTGGTCCGGAGCTTTACCCGGGGTGAGTTGCGGGCTGTGCGTTCCGCAACGTTAATCGCTCCCAATCTGTTTGGAACGGTCCAGGTTACCCAATTGGCGCAGCTCGGCAGTTTCGCGCGCGAAAAGGACCTGGTGGTGGAATTTGACGATTCCGAAGTGAACTCGCGTCTGGAAGAGAAGCAGCTCGAAATCGATCAGGTGGACGAGCAGGTCAAGAAGGCGCAGGCCGATCTGGCCATCCGGAACAATCAGGACCAGGTAGAACTGCTGCGTGCCCGCTATTCGGTGCGCCGGGCTGAGCTGGAAGTGAAGCGCAACGAGCTGATCTCGGCGATTGACGCCCGCAAGAATCTGTTGAATCTCGAGGAGGCCCGCCGCCGGCTGCGCCAACTCGAAAGCGATATTAAATCACGGCTGGAGCAGGCTCAAGCCGAGATGGCGGTTTTGACCGAGAAGAAGCGGAAGTCCCAGATGGAGTTGGGACGCGAGCGGCAGAGGCTGGCCCAGGTGAAGCTGCTTGCTCCCATGAGCGGCCTGGTTGCGGTGAAGCAAAACCGGCCGAACTTCATGTTCCCGGGCGTGCAGATTCCCGACTTTCGTGAAGGCGATCAGGTGCAGCCGGGCGTCGCAGTGGCCGAAATTCTCGACCTGTCGGAATTGGAACTAGTGGCGAAGGTCGGCGAGTTAGACCGCGCCAATCTGAAAGAGGGTCAGGATGTAAAGATCCAGCTCGACGCCGTGGGCGATAAATCCTTTACAGGAAAAATCAAAACCATGAGCGGGACCGCGTCGGCCAACATCTTCTCGTCTGATCCGGCGAAGAAATTTGACGTGGTGTTTTCGATCGACATGAAGCAGCTGCTAACCGGCCTGGGAGCCAAACCCGAGCAGATCCGGAAAGTCCTGGAGACTCAGGAGCAGAACCGCAAGAAGCCCGTCCCGGCGCAGATGCCCATGACCATGGCTTCGATGGGAGGCGCGCCCGGTGGGCCTCCCCCTGGCGGCGCGGCTCCGGAGGGAGTGCAGGGGGCGGGAGCGCCCGCCCCAGGTCCGGGAGGCATGCCCGGCGAGGGCGCAGGCCGGCAGATGATGATACGGCCGCCCGGCGGTGCTTCTCGTGCAGGCGCCACTGGACCGGACAGCCAGAAAATGAACGAGGCGGTGCAGAAGGCTTTGAAGGGCCGCAAGCTCTCCGATCTTTCGCCCGAAGAGCGGTCAAAGGTAATGGCCGAAGCGATGAAGTCGGCTCCTGGAGCCGGAGGCAAACCCGGACCGGGGGCGGCCCCTGGGGGCAGGATGGCGGGCAACCGTGGACCTGGTGGGGAAGACCCAGCCATGGCGATGATGGGGATGCTGAGAAGCCAATTTAGTCAGAAGGATATGGAGAACGCAAAGTTGCCGGCGCCTCCGGAAGCCGACAATAACCTGGACGTGCTGATGCGGCCCGGGCTGCTGGCGGATGTCGAGATCATCCTCGAAAAGATTCCCAACGCGATCAACATACCGGCACAGGCGGTTTTTGAGAAGGACGGAAATAAAATCGTCTATGTCCGCAACAACAACAAATGGGAAGAGCGGATCATAAAGCCGCTCAAGCGAACGGAATCGACCATGGTGATCGCCTCCGGCTTAAAAGCCGGTGAGACGATCGCGATGGCCGATCCGAATGTTAAGCCGGGCGACAAGAAGAAGGACAAGGGCTCCAACGGCGGCGGTCCCATGGGCGGCATGCCGGCAGGCGGAGGCAAGTAATGGCAAACTTTTCGGGAATCACCTCTGAATTAAAAATGGGGCTTTCAAGCCTCTTTGTTCACAAGCTGCGCAGCCTGCTGACCATGCTTGGCATGATTTTCGGCGTCGGCGCGGTGGTGGCCATGCTATCAATCACGGCGGGCGCGCAGAAAGAGATGATGAGCTACATCGATCTTCTCGGCGTCAACAATATCATTATCGAAGCCAAGGAGGCAGTGGATCGAAATGAGTTGCAGGCCCGGCGCGCAATCTCACCCGGCTTGACCTTTCGAGACTATCGCGCGATCTCGGAGAACGTCCAAGGCGTAGAAGCCCTGACGCCCAGAAAGCGATTTAAACCTTTGAAAGTGCTGCCCAAGACTGCTCAGGAACAGCCGTTACTAATCGGAGTATCCGCCGACTTCCTGCAAATTAACAGTCTGAAGATAGTGGAAGGCCGCTTCTTTAATGAGGACGATGACACTCGCTCCGCGCCCGTTTGCGTTCTGGGAGAGTCGGCCAAGGTAAATCTGCTGGGATACGATCCGGCCGTGGGGAAGTATGTAAAGGTGAATGACACCTGGCTGCAGGTGATCGGCGTGCTCGCCCAGCAGGCGACGGCCGATACAGATGTGGAGGGCCTGGAGGTCGCGAACCGTAACAACATGGTGATCGCTCCGCTCAACACGGTGATGCGGCGGTTTGAGGACAACAACAGCTACTTGAAGGACGAGATCGACGGCATCTACATCAAGGTTCGCAAGGACGTGGACTCGGTGGAAACCGCCAACGTGGTGAACGCGATTTTGACCGCGACCCACAAAGACGCCGGCGATTTCAATGTAACGGTGCCTGCGGGTCTGCTCGAGCAGAAGCGCAGAACCCAGTTCATCTTTAGCGTGGTCATGATCTGTATTGCCGGAATATCGCTGCTGGTGGGTGGTATCGGCATCATGAACATCATGCTTGCTACTGTGCTGGAACGGACCCGTGAAATCGGTATCCGCCGCGCTATCGGCGCACGGCAGGCGGATATCATACGGCAATTTTTGACCGAAGCGGTGCTCATCTCCATCATCGGAGGACTCATCGGCATCCTGTTCGGCTATTCACTTTCCAAAATTATCGCGGCGGCCGCTGGTTGGTCCACCGATGTGACGACCGCTTCAATCGCCGTGGCCTTCGGCGTATCGGTTGGGATCGGACTCCTGTTCGGAATCTACCCGGCCGTGCAGGCTGCCAAACTGGATCCCATTGAGGCGATCCGATACGAGTAAGGGATGAATATGAGATCTGGTTCCATACTGACTGTACTGCTGTACGCAACGAGCCTGGCGGCTCAACCACTGCAGGGGCCTGCTGTCAGTCCGGCCGCGGACCTGCCGCGCGTCAGCACGCCTTTGTTTCCGACCCGGGCCTATTTCCGGAAAGCTTTCGATGTTCCTCCCTCGCGGGTCGAACTGCAGGCCCCGGTCCGGTTGAACGATTATATTGTTGACGGAAAGCTTGAGCTTTCTCTCCGTTCCTATCTGGATCTGGTGTTGGCCAACAACACAGACATCGCAATCCAGAAGCTGACCGTTGAGACGTCGAAGAACGCAATTCTGCGGGCGTTTTCCGTCTTCGATCCAAGCCTTTTTGCCAACTTCAACAGCACGCGTACCAAGACGCCCGCGAACGACGCGCTGGCAGGCGCGGCTACTTCGAATCTGTTAGCCCAGCCATCCATCTTCCGCTACCAGCAGACGGTAGCGAGCGGCGCCAATTATCAGGTTGGTTTCAACACATCGAAGACATCCACGAATAGCTCGTTCGCACTGTTTAATCCGGCGCTGAGCGCAAATCTGAACTTCAATTTCACACAGCCGCTGCTGCGAAATCGCGGCAGCTTTATGACCAAGCTTCCCATCACCATCGCGCGCAGCCGGCTACGCGGAAGCGAATATGCCTTCCAGGACCAGTTGCTGCGTCTCGTCTCGCAATCCGAGAACGCATATTGGGATGTGATTCTGGCGCGTGAAAACCTGCGGGTACAGGAGCAGGCGCTGGCGCTGGCCGACACATCGTTGAAGCGCGCCCAAAAAGAGCTGGAGCTGGGCGCCATCTCGTCGCTGGAAATTTATCAGCCGCAGGCCCAGTATGCGAATTTCGAGATTCTGGTCACGCAGGCCCGTTTCCGGCTGGCGCAGGTGGAGGATGTTCTCCGCCGGCAGATCGGCGCGGACCTGGATCCAACGGCGCGAACCGTGCCGATTGTGTTGACCGAATCGATTACGCCGCCGCCGGAGTCCGCTCTGGACAAAGAGGCGTTGGTGGCCAAGGGCCTGAAGCTACGTCCGGACTTGAAGAACGCTGTCCAGAGTCTGGATGTCGACGATTTGAATATCAAATTTGTCGCAAACCAGCTGCGTCCCGATCTGTCCGTTTTCGGGCAGTATGGTTCGGCCGGCCGGGGCGGTCCATTCACTCAAAGAAGTAACGTCTTCACCGACGATGGCTCGCGTTCCACTATCATCAGCACTGTTCCTGGAGGCTTTGGCGATGCGCTCGACCAGCTCTTCGGATTCGGTTTCCCCGTCTATGGCTTCGGCCTGACGCTGCGTCTTCCAATCCGCGACCGTAAGGGCGCGGCCGACTACGCAGATGCCCTGGTGAACCGCAAGTTGGACGCTTATCGAATCCGGGGTGTCGAGCAGACGGTGCGGCTGGACGTGCTGAACGCCGTAAACCAGGTGGAAAGCAGCCGCTCGAGCGTGGAGCTTGCCAAGATTGCACTCGACCTGGCGCAGAAGCGCGTGGATGCCGACCAGAAGCGATACGACCTCGGCACCATCACCTTATTCTTCCTGCTTGACTCCCAGAGCGCCCTCACGCGGGCGCAGTCTGATCTGGTCAATCAATCGGTCAACTATCGCAAGAACCTGACGAACCTGTTGCGGTTCACCGGTGAACTCCTGCCGGAACGAGGCATCGCGATACAGTAGTCTTCGATGGGCCGTATCCGGATACTCTCCGACAATGTAGCGAACAAGATCGCAGCCGGAGAGGTGGTGGAGCGGCCCGCCTCCGTAGCCAAGGAGCTGCTGGAAAACTCACTGGACGCGGGCGCAACGGAAGTTCGCATCCAGGTGGAGAGCGGCGGACGCAGGCTACTGCGCATCACCGACAACGGCTGCGGCATGCTGCGCGACGATGCGCTGTTGGCTTTTGAGCGGCATGCCACCAGCAAGCTGAACGACGTCAGCGACCTGCTTTCCATTGCGACTCTCGGCTTCCGCGGCGAGGCGCTCCCTTCCATCGCTTCCGTTTCCCGCCTGCTGCTGGAGACGCGAACCAGTCAGGAGACTACCGGAACAACCGTGGAGGTCGTCGGAGGAAAGCTGATCCGGTGCGACGAATCGTCGCTGGCGGCCGGAACCGTCATTACGGTACGGGATCTTTTCTTCAATGTCCCGGCGCGCCGCAAGTTTCTCCGATCGGAACAGACGGAGCTTGCCCACATCGCCTCGCTGGCAACCCACTACAGTCTGGCGCATCCCTCAAAAAGCTTTCAGCTGATAAACGGACCGAATGAACTGCTGGCCGTCACCCCCGTGACGGAGTTGCGAGACCGTGTATATCAGGTATTCGGGGGACAGACGCTCGATCAATTGGTGGACCTTGGTTTCTGCGAGCGGCAACTAAAACTCGGTCCATCTTCCGAGGACGCCGAGCCGGTAGACCGCGTGTTCGCTCTGCGTGGATTTGTCAGCCGCCCCCAGGTTCAGAAGCTGAACCGGAATTCGGTTTATCTTTTTGTAAACGGCAGGCTCATACGGGATAAACTGCTGCTGCACGCGCTTTCGGCCGCCTATCACAACCTGATTCCGCCGGCCTCCTATCCATTCGCCCTTCTATTTCTGGATTGCGACTGCGAGGAGGTGGATGTGAACGTGCACCCCTCGAAAACGGAGGTTCGCTTCCGGCACGGGTCGTTCGTTCACGATTTCGTGCGCGACTCGGTCCGCGCCGTGCTGATGCAGAGCCGTCCGGTTTCGAGCCTGCCGCTGCCGGCATACGCGCAGCCTGCAGCCATTCTTCCCTACTCCGAATTCAGCCAGCGAATGGAGGGCCAACAGGATGCCGTTCCTTCTGCGTCGCTCCCGAATTCTCCTAACCACACGGCCGATCTGCCGGTAATGACGCTGCGCAGTCCAGCTGGGCCGGACCCACGATTTGATTTTGGAACAGCTCCTATACAATCTCCCGAGCCGCCGCCCCGACTGGCGGTTCCAGATACACACGCGGGCTTTCCTATCGACGGCTTCGAGGTGGAAGCGCAGAGTTTAGAGGCACTCAGGGACCTTCGCCCGCTCGGGCAGATTCACGACAGTTTCATCATTGCCGCGGGACGTGATGGGTTATGGATCATCGATCAGCACGTCGCCCACGAACGCATTCTATTCGAAAAAGTACTGCGGCAGCGCGCGGCGGGCCGGGTGGAGATGCAGCAACTATTGATGCCGCTAGTGATTGAGCTTACAGCATCTCAACAGCTGCAGTATGCGCGCATCGCAGAGGAACTCAACCAGACCGGATTTGAAACGGAGCCCTTTGGAAATCGAACGATCGCCGTGAAGGCGGCGCCGTCGGCGGCCGGTCTAGCGGATATCGAGAAAATCCTTTTCGAGATACTGGAGATCGGTGATGCCGAACTCCGCAGCCTGTCGATGGACGATATTCGCCGCGGCATCGCCGCGTCCATCTCCTGCCGGGCGGCTATCAAGATCAATACCCGCTTAGACCAGGCGAAAATGGAGTGGCTGTTGACTTCTCTGGCGTCCACCGATTACCCCATGAGCTGTCCGCACGGGCGGCCAATCGCTCTTCGCTACGCCACCAAGGACATCCTGAAGGGCTTTCACCGCATTTAGAGACGCCGCTACTCCCATTCAATGGTGCCAGGAGGTTTATGCGTCAGATCGTAAAAGACGCCGCAGACCCCGGGAACGTCCAGCAGCTCCCGCGTCATCTGCTGTAAGAGCGCGTCGTCCATGAGAACCGATTCAGCGGTCATTCCATCCATCGAATCAACGGGGCGAAGAACAACCGAGTCGGGGTGGCTTTCCGTACCCACCGGAATCAGAACGACTGGAAACTGCCAGATTTTTTGTTCAAAACCACTCTCCTCGGAGAGGCGGCGCACGATGGCGTCCGCCTGCCGGAGGCGGTCCAAGCGCACGGCCGTAAGCTCACTCGGCTGCACAGCCATCTGCGGCAACGGGACACGCGTCGCAATTTCGGCCACTACCCGGTTGACGGTGGAAAGGCGGTTCGTCAACGAGGTTGCTCGCCGGTGTAGATCACTCCCTGAAATGCTGAGGATGGGACGGTAGCTGCGGAAGTCGCCCTGAACTCCGACGGAGTGAACCGGGATGATATAGCCGTCCTCAGTGGGAACCAGCGGCTCGGATCTTTCGGCGCATAGACAGCGGATCGCCAGGCCTGGGCCCGGGAAAGGGTGGCGATCGAGAAAGGGCGCGGGTAAACCAATCTCGCGGCCGATCTCGCGAACCTCATCCTTGTAGAAAGAGTTCAGCGGCTCGATGATCCTATTTTGTTCTATCAGGCGCTGGATGCCGGCGACGCGGTTGTGGTGAGTTTTGATCACCGCCGCCTTGGCGCTTCCGCCGGATTCGATGGTGTCGGGGTAGATGGTTCCCTGCCCCAGGATCCAATTGCCGTCCAGGAAATGACCGGTTTGCAAAATGCGTTCCTGCACTTGCACGAACTGCTCGCCGATGATGTGCCTCTTTTTTTCCGGATCGCGAACGCCGGCAAGAGCCCCAAGAAACTGATCCTCGGCCTCCTCCACCATGAATGCGTCGCTGCCGAGCGTGTGGAAGAGTTCCCGGACGAACCTGGTTTCCCCTTCGCGCATGAGTCCCGTGTCCACGTAGAAGCCGCTGACCCGATGCTTTCCCAAGGCGCGCAGACAGAGCGTGTAGGCGACCGTAGAATCAACGCCCCCGCTTACGAAGAAGAAAATGCTGCGGTCCTGGGCGACCTCGCGGATTCGCTCTTCGATGAGCGGAACCCGGTCTTTCGGGTGCCAATCGGGGGTACACCCGGCGATATCAAAAAGAAAATTGGAAAGAATGGTGCGGCCCTGGTGCGTATGGACCACTTCCGGATGAAACTGCACGCCGTAGAGACGCCTCGCGGGATCTTCAATGGCGGCCATGGCGCAGCTATCGGTCTGCCCAACAACCGAGAACCCGACAGGTAGACCGCTGACGGAATCCTGGTGGCTCATCCAGATCTGCTGGGAGTCCGCGGCGCCCCGAAATAACCTTCCTGCCGGACCTTCCAAAGTGGCGAGACCGTATTCTCCCTTTTCGCCTTTCGTAACCGTGCCCCCCAGGACGTGCGCCATTAACTGCTGTCCGTAGCAAATTCCCAGGACGGCGGAACCAAGATGGAAGATCGCCGGGTCGACCCAGGGACTTCCCTGCTCGTAGACGCTGGCCGGCCCCCCAGAGATGATCAGTCCCTTAAAACCCCGCAGACGCGCCGCGGGCGTTTCACTGGGCAGCACTTCAGAGTAAACACCGAGGTCGCGCACCTTTCGGGCGATCAGGTGGCAATACTGTCCGCCGGTGTCGAGAATTGCTATTTGTGGATGAGGAGCAGGGTCGGTCATCTGGCCTTTCGAGCGCAGATGACCGGATTGGATGAGATCACTAGCGCTCTGATTTTCTCAATTGGGTGCGCTGAACAATCAACTTTTTGGCGGATTCGAGGAGGTTTTTCGCCTTCGGCATCGAATCAATGGCCTTCAAGACGATTGGGTCGAACTCGATGCCCAGCTTGCGGGAATCTTCGACACTGAACGCGGTAATGTACATTTCCCGCTTCAACTGCTGTTTGACCCAATCGGCATTTTCCGCCCATTCGCCCTCTGTGAATTGAGCGCCTTCCTTTAAAGCGAAGGCGTGCAAATCGTTCATTACAGAGGCATCCGGATCCCAGCTCTTGCTCAGCTTGGTATCGTGGGTCCCGAAGTATTTGGAAGTAAAGTTGAAAAATGCATACTTGCGGAGCAGTTCAATCTGGAACTTGTTCGGCTTCGGAGCCGAAAACTTTTCGTCCGGTGAGATACCGCCGCCGCCATAGACGGTGCGCCCGCTGTCCGTCATTTTGACGTCCTGCATGTTCTTCGTTTCCACGTCCTTCCGGTAGTAGTAGTTGTAGAACGAAGTATTGGTGTAGTCGCGCTGGATCAAGCGGCCGCTCGGGGTGTAAAAGTGAGCCGTGGTCAGAGCCAAACCGGTGTTCTCCGATAAGGGATAAACGGTCTGCACCAAACCTTTTCCGAAGGTATTGTCGCCCAGAATCCAAGCGCGGTCATGATCCTGCAGCGCGCCGGCTACAATTTCAGCGGCTGAGGCTGAGTAGCGATTTACCAGAACAACAATCGGGTAGTCCCGGCCGCCGTTTCCATGACGCGCCACGTACGGCTTGTCGGCGGAAGCGCGCCCTCTGTGGGAAACGATGGTCTGCCCTTTCTGCAGGAAATGGTCGGCTACCGCGACGCCTTCATTCAGCAGGCCGCCTGGGTTTTCCCGAAGATCGAGAATCAAGCCCTTCACATTGTTTTCCCCAACGCGCTTGAGATTGTCTTCCATCTCGCGGCTGGTGTTTTCATTGAATGACTGTATGTCGAGGTAGAGGACGCCCGGCTTCACAAAGAAGGCGTCTTCCACGCTCTTGCGCGGGATTTCGTCGCGGATAATGTTGAATGCAATGGGCTTTTCGGCGCCTTCACGAGCGATTGTGACCTGTACGGGAGTGCCGCGGGGTCCCTTCAACAGATCCGCTACTTCGGTGGTGGAGAGGTTGTCGGTCCGCTTGTCGTTGACCTCCAAAATTGCGTCACCGGGCCGGATACCGGCTTTATATGCCGGGGAACCAGCAAAGGGAGCGATTACAATCGTCTTGCCGTTGCGGGGCGCCACCGTCATGCCGACGCCGTAATAATGGCCCTTCTGATCCTCGCGCAGGAGCTGAAAATCCTTCGGATCAAAGAAGCTGGTATGCGGGTCGAGGGTCCGCGCCATTCCTGGGATAGCGCCCTTGTAAATGGCCTTGTCCGGGCTCACCTTGTCTGCGAAGTTTTCCTCTACCACGTTGAGGACTTTGGTGAAACTCTTCAGACTGGCCTTGATGTCGTCTTCGGAGGTAGCCGTGGGAGCGCCCACCAGGCTGGGGCCATAGAGACCCCCCAGCATGGAGCACATCAGGACGATTAGAGGCACGAATATGAAAGATCGGCGACGAGTAGCCAACGGGGAAATCCTCCCAGACTCTTCCAGTATATCCTGGAAAACGGGATTTGAGCCGGGCCCAATTGGACGCCTGGCGCTAGAGCGGCGAAACGGACCTTTGACCTGAACGAGGACTCGCAATCGGCCGGGGTCCCGCTAAACTGCGCGCGCCTTCCGAGCCGCCGCCGCGGACTCCGCCCTGGCCGGCTTCTTACCGGGAGGCGCCGTCAGCCGGCGTACCTGATCACTCACGCAGACCAGGAACATCGGCTGGCGAGCGTTCTTCATGATGTCGATAATGCGTTCCTGTTTATCTTCCAGGTAAATCGATTTGCCATCGGTGACGAGATGGAGATCGGATTCGGCGACAATCACCTCGCTGAGCCGGCGCCCCATTTCGCGTTGCAGGAAGCGAAGCACACGGCGGATTTTCTGCAGCGAGAAACCCTTGCGCCGCAGTTCCGCGATGACTGTAATTTCCACTACTTCTTCAGAGAGGTAGATGCGTTTATGCCCCTCATGCCGGGGAGACACCACCTTGCGTTCATCCCACCACTGCAACTGGCGCAGACTCACGCCGGCGATTCTGGATACCTCACTGCTCGTGAATGTTTTTTGGTCCGGTGCGAGATCAGGACGGCTCTTCTTTGTTTTGAACATTACCAGGGGATTCCGTTTCGCTTGGACGACTTAAGAATTGTACTCGACCTGCGCGTAGAGTCAACAGGTTTTCCGGCAGGCCGATTCCAGGCCAGCCGGTCTGTTCATCCACCGCCGACAAATTGTACTACTTCTATGCACGCGCCGGGTTCCACTACCCGGCTGGTCCATTCGCCGCGGCGAACGATATTGCGATTCAGCTCCACCGCCACCCGTTCCGGATCGATCTCTACCCGGAGGAGCAAATCCCTCAGAGTGAGCCCGTCCGGCACGTCCCGTGACACCCCATTTAAAACAATTTCCACGTTTTTTGTTTCACCTTTTTTGCTGGAAAACAGCACGCGGAGTTTGACACTCCCCTGCGCAGATCATTATAGTCAAATTTAGGCCCCGACTTTCATCACCCATGCCAACAAACTATTCGGAGCTTTACTTCCCCGTCCTTGTCCAGGTAATCATCGCCGCCGCGGTGGCTGCCGGGCTGGTCGGAGGATCATTTTTGCTCGGAAAACGAGTCAAGAACCGCGTCAAGGACACCCCTTACGAATGCGGGATTCCGCCCACCGGTAGCGCCAAGGAACGCTTTAGCGTCAAGTTTTACCTGGTGGCGATGGTTTTCATTCTGTTTGATATTGAAGCAATTTTTCTCTATCCATGGGCGGTTGTTTACCGTGACCTGACCCACCCGGTGAAGATGTTCCCGTTCGTCGAGATGCTGCTGTTTATCGTACTGGTTTTGGCTGGCTTCTTCTATATCTGGATGAAGGGAGTGCTCGACTGGACGGCGGATGAAACGGCACAGGGCAATGCCGCGACCACTCCGATGCCCTATGATCTCCGGCCGGCGGAAGACGAGCTGGCCCTAAGCGAGAAGCGCTAAAAACATGCTTTCCGATCAAGTAAAAGAACGGCCTGTAGCGGCCGCGCTGGAGGCACGCAATCCGAGCGCGATCACCGGCGGTAAGTTTCAACTGGGCGAAGTCACGCTCGAAATCGATGCGGCCCAGATTTTGGATGTCTGCAGCTTTCTGAAGCATTCGCAACAGTTCAACCGTTTGAGCGCGGTGACGGCCGTGGACTGGTATCCGGTAGAGCCACGGTTCGAGGTGGTATACCATCTGCACTCGCTCGAAAAGAATGAACGGCTGCGCCTGAAGTGCAAAGTCCATGGCGAGCAGCCGGAAATTGACTCGGTGTGCAGCGTGTGGCGCGGCGCGGACTGGTACGAGCGCGAGGTCTTCGATCTTTTTGGAATCACGTTCCGTCACCACCCGAATATGATTCGGATCATGATGCCCGAGGGTTGGGAGGGGCACCCGCTACGCAAGGATTATCCGGTGCACGGTTACAAGTACAGCTACACCGACGAATAGGACCCACAAGATGAGCGATCCACAAATCCTAGGGAATGCCGCCACGCTTGAGCCCGAGGCGATCGATGAGAGTTTGAAGCGCCGGCGAATGATCCTGAACATGGGGCCGCAGCACCCGTCCACGCATGGTGTGTTGCGGGTGGTGCTGGAGCTGGACGGCGAAACCATCATCAAGGCCCGGCCCGACATCGGATTCCTTCACACCGGTATCGAAAAAGAGTGCGAAGTAAAAACCTATCAGCAGGTGGTGCCGCTCACCGACCGGGTAGATTATCTTGCCAATCTCTCGAACAATCTCTGCTACGTGCTTGCCGTGGAGAAGCTACTCGGCCTGGAGCCCCCGCCGGCTGCGCAGTGGATGCGTGTACTGCTGACGGAGATCACGCGTATCAATAGCCACTTGGTGTGGCTGGGCACCCACGCTCTCGACCTGGGCGCGATGACAGTCTTCTTCTACTGTTTCCGCGAGCGGGAAGACATTCTGCGGATTTTCGAAATGTTTTCCGGCCAGCGCCTAATGACCAGCTATTTTCGTATCGGCGGGCTGGCGCTGGAACCCCCGCGCAACTGGCAGAAGGTGATTGGCAAGTTTATCGATGCTTTTCCCAGCCACGTGGACGAGTATGAGGATCTGCTGAACAGTAATCCGATCTGGATCCGCCGCACACAGGGCGTCGGCTACGTGCCGCTGGAGGATCTGCTGGACCTGGGAGTCACCGGCCCGATGATCCGGGCGGCGGGAGTCGCCTGGGACATACGCAAAAGCGAGCCGTACTCCAGCTACGAAAAATTCGATTTCACGGTTCCGACCCATCCGGAAAACGATGTTTGGGCGCGCTACCGGGTCCGCATGGACGAGCTGCGGCAGAGCGCTCGCATCGTGAGGCAGGCGCTGGAAGGCATGCCGGAAGGACCCTGGACGGCGGATGCGCCGAAGATTGTTCTGCCCGACCGCGAAAAGATGAAGACGCAGATGGAAGCGCTCATCTACCACTTTAAAATTGTGACGGAAGGTTTTCGCGTCCCGGCAGGCGAAGCCTACCAGGTGATCGAATCGCCGCGCGGCGAGATCGGCTACTACGTGGTGAGCGACGGCACCACCAAACCACATCGCGTGCACATGCGCACGCCGAGTTTCGGCAACCTGCAAGCGCTGCCTAACATGGTGGAAGGAAAATTGATCGCCGATACCATCGCCGGCATGGGCAGTATGGATTTCGTATTAGGAGATGTAGACAGGTAATGACGTTCTCTCCCGAGCTCGAAGCCCGGTTTGCGAGGCTCTTGACCATATACCCGGCCGGCCGGGAACGCTCGGCCCTTATCCCAATGCTGCTCTACGCGCAGGACGAGGTGGGCGCACTGACGCCGGAATTGATGGAAGAGATCGCCAAACGGCTCAACATCACGACACTGCAAGTGGATGAAGTCATCGGGTACTATTCGATGCTTCACAAACGCCCGATCGGCAAGTTCCACGTACAGGTCTGCACCAACATCAGTTGCCTGCTGCTGGGCGGCGAGGAACTCTACCAGCACGCCAGCAAAAAATTGGGCATCGGACATAAAGCGACTGCCGCGGATGGCGTGTTCTCGCTCGAAGAGGTGGAGTGTATCGGCGCCTGTTCCTGGGCTCCAGCGATCCAGGTGAACTACGATTTTCACCACAACGTAACGCCTGAGATGCTGGACCGGCTGCTGGAGGCGTACCGGAGAGGCTTCCCTGGCAATGGCACGGGACACCCGCAATTGAACCTCGCCGGACAGGACGTGCAGCAATGATGTACAACGAACCAAGTCCGCTGGAAGTAAAGGTTCTCTCGAGGCGGTTTACGCTCGAGAACTCGGCCTCCATCGATACGTATCTCGCTACCGAAGGCTACAAGGCGCTGGAAAAGGCGCTGGGCATGGGCCCGGAGGCGATCATCGAAGAGATGAAGGCCTCTAACCTGCGCGGCCGCGGGGGCGCCGGATTTCCCACCGGGATGAAGTGGGGCTTCGTTCCAAAGACCTCGGCCAAGCCGAAATATATTGTCGTCAACGCGGACGAGAGCGAGCCAGGCACCTGCAAAGACCGCCTGCTGATTGAGAACGATCCCCATTCGTTGATCGAGGGTGTTCTGATTGCCGCGCTGGCGGTGGGTGCACGGGCTGCCTACATTTATATTCGCGGTGAATACCGGTATCTGATCGACATCATGGATAAGGCCATCGCGGAGGCCTACGCGAAAGGCTACCTGGGTAAAAATATCCTGGGCAAGGGTTTGGATTTCGATTGCTATACGCACACCGGCGCAGGCGCTTACGAATGCGGCGAGGAGTCGGCGCTGCTGGAATCGTTGGAAGGAAAGCGCGGAATTCCGCGCATTCGTCCGCCCTTCCCCGCAGTGGCCGGCGCGTGGCAATGCCCCACAGTTCTGAATAACGTGGAGACGTTTTGCGCGGCTCCTGCCATTATCCGGGATGGCGGCGCAGCGTTTGCAGCTCTGGGAACTCCGCGGAACGGCGGCACTCGCCTGTTCTGCATCTCCGGACACGTCAACAAGCCGGGCGTCTACGAACTTCCCATGGGCTTCAACCTCCTGCGCATGATTCATGAGGTGGGAGGCGGAATGCGCGGCGGAAAGAAACTGAAAGCAGTCATTCCCGGCGGCTCCTCCTGTCCTCTGCTCACGGCCGACGAGTGCGATCTACCGATGGATTTCGATTCGCTCGCCAAGGCCAAGAGCATGCTGGGCTCCGGTGGTCTGGTGGTGATGGACGAGGATACCGACATGGTAAAAGCCGCCCTGCGCATTATGAAGTTCTATGCGCATGAGAGCTGCGGCTGGTGTATCCCCTGCCGCGAGGGCACTACCTGGCTGAAGAAGATGCTTACGCGCTTTGACGAAGGCCAGGGACAATCCAGCGACATCAGTTTGATCGGCGATCTGGCGAAAAATATGCTGGGGCGCACCTTCTGTCCTCTAGGGGACGCGGCCGCGCTGCCGACGATCTCGATTGTGGAGAAGTTCCGGCATGAATTCGAGGCGAAG
>DATLBY010000270.1:0-8389 GCA_035526665.1 Bryobacteraceae bacterium | reverse complement strand
CGCTGTGATATAAATAAGGATCTTTTCGAGCTCACCTAATGACTAAGCGATTTTATGGCTGGTGGATCACCGTTGCAACCTTCATCACGTTTGGGCTTGCCGTCGGTCTTCCCTACTACAACCTAGGCTTCTTTTACGATTACTACACCAAGCCAACCGCACAGGGCGGTTTCGGATGGTCGCGCCCCGACGCCGTTCTCGGCTTCCCGCTGGCCGCGTTATTCACATTGTGGGTAGGCCCCATTCTGGTCCACCGCTTCAGCCCGCGTGTTCTTATCCTGGTAGGCACTGCGCTGACCTGCCTGGCGTTCACCGGATTCGCCCACATGAACGGCAGCCTAATGGTGTATTACCTGTTGTTCTTCCTCTACACGACCGGGTACATCTTTTCAGGTCCTATTCCTCACCAGGTGATCGTCTCGCAATGGTTCCGGAAGAAACGGGGCACGGCGATGGGGATTGTCTATGTCGGGGTGGGTCTCTTTGGATCGCTCGGTTCCATCCTGGTCAAGTGGGTGACCGAGCACTACGGTTTCCATACGGCGCTCCAGGCGTTAGGCATCTGCGTGCTGCTCGCCTGGCCGCTGGCCCTCTTCGTGATCAAAAACAGGCCGGCCGACGTGGGGCAGTTTCCCGACGGCGCCAGCGCCGCTCTGCCTGAGGTCAAGGCCGAGCCCAAGCCTTTTCGCTATCTTCTCAACCAGCGCTCGTTCTGGCTGCTCACAATCGGCAGCTTCTGCTCCATCGGTTCTATCGGAGCCATCAACTTTCACATGAAGTTCGTCTTCAAGGACCAGGGCTTTGTCGATCAGGCAGCGCTGAATTCCCTGTGGACGACTGCAAATGTTCTCATCCTGTGGTCGAGTATTTTCGGCAGGCTGTTTGTGGGTTGGATTGCGGACCGGGCACCGAAAAAAGTGGTGATGACGTTCACGTATTTTCTGGTGGCTCTCACCATCCCTATCCTGCTGCTGGTGACCCCTTCCTCGCCGAATCTCGTCTATGTGTTTGCGATCCTTTTCGGCTTCGGTATGGGCGCGGATTACATGCTCATCCCGCTGATGGCGGCTGAGCAATTCGGCGTGAACTCACTGGCCCGGGCAATGGCGATTATTTTGCCTACCGATACGATCGGCCAGACGTGGGTACCCTACGGCATCGCGCGCCTCCAATTCTCCACGAACAGCTATACGATTGCGCTGGGCACGGTGTTCGCTCTCTCCCTGATTGGTGCGATCGCCGTGGCGCTGCTGCCGCGAGATACCAAAGAGACGGTGCTGCCCGCGGAAACTCCACAGGGGGCCGCAATCGAGGGCTGATGGCCTGGCAAAATCCGGAGCGCGGCGGGCCGGGCGGAAGGTTTCGTGGAAGAGCTTCCATTTAACACGCTAAAATAAGAGCTTTGGTAACCAAACTCGTTTTCGAGAATTTAAAGCACCGGCCAATCCGGACCCTCCTCACAGTGCTAGCAATCGGTGTGCAGGTCACCATGATGCTGACGCTGGTGGGGCTAAGCCGTGGCATGGTGGAGGGCAGCGCGAATCGCACGCGCGGAGTCGGCGCCGACATTATGGTGCGTCCCACAGGGGCCGCGATTATCGGCATGAACGGCGCGCCCATGCCGGAAGGCATCGTCGATTTCCTGCAGAAGCAGCCGCATGTGGCGCTCGCCACCGGCACCGTCGTTCACGTCTACAGCGGTGTGGATTCGATCACCGGACTGGATCTGCCCAAATTCAACGCCATGAGCGGAGGCTTCCGCTTCATTGAGGGCGGCACCTTCCAAACTCCCAACGATATTCTGATCGATGAATCGTTCGCACGCCAGCACAAGCTGAACGCCGGCGGCACGGTCAACCTGATGAATCGCGACTGGCACGTGGCCGGCGTGGTGGAGTCAGGCAAGCTGGGCCGCGTGTTTCTGCCCATTAAGGTGCTGCAGGAGCTTACTGCGGCCACGGGGAAAATCACGGTCGCTTATGTGAAGGTGGATGATCCCCGAAACACGCGCGCCGTGGTGGATCAGATCCACGCCAAAATTCCAGACAACCCGGTGTACGCCATGGAGGACTTTTTGGCGCTGGTGTCGGTAGACAATATACCAGGCTTGAACTCCTTCATCAGAGTCATTGTGGGATTATCGGTGATTTTCGGCTTTCTGGTAGTGTTTCTTGCCATGTATACCGCAGTGTTGGAGCGAACCCGCGAGATTGGAATCCTGAAGGCCCTGGGCGCCTCTCCCGGCTACATCATCCGGCTGCTGCTGCATGAAACAGTGCTGATCGCGGTGATCGGGTCGATTGTCGGTATTCTGCTCACCTACGGGACGCGTTGGATTATCATGGCGCGCTATCCCGCATCGCTGACTCAGGTGATTGTGCCCGACTGGTGGCCGAACGCCGCCTTGATATCGCTTTTGGGAGCCGTCCTCGGCGCGATGTATCCGGGCCTGAAGGCGGCGCGGCAGGATGCGATCGAGGCGCTCTCGTATGAGTGAGCCGCATGGTTCCGGTATGAGTGAGCCGATGATTTCGATCCGCGATCTGCGGAAGACCTATCACGCCGGCGAAGTGGATGTCCATGCCCTTCGCGGTGTCAACCTGGATGTCCAGAAGGGTGAGTTTCTCTCGATCGTCGGCCATTCGGGCTCGGGTAAATCAACGCTCTTCAACATCCTGGGCGGACTGACACCGCCGACATCGGGGACTGTTCACATCCGCGGACGGGATCTGCGAGGTATGTCGGAGGGAGACCGGACCAATCTTCGCAAGCAGGAGATCGGATTCGTTTTTCAGAAGTACAATCTGCTGCCGACGTTGAGCGCCAGCGACAACATTGCGATCGCGCGCAATATCGCCGGCAAAGAGCTGCAGTTTGAAAACGAATTTCAAGAATCGCTGAAGCTTTTGGGAATTGCCCACCGGCTGCACCACAAACCAAGGGCGCTATCCGGGGGCGAGCAGCAGCGAGTCGCGATTGCGCGCGCGATCGTGAATCATCCGGCGATTCTGCTGGCGGATGAGCCGACGGGAAACCTGGATACCGAGAATTCGAATATCGTTCTCAAGCTGTTGCGCGATCTGAACGAACGCATCGGGCAGACGATTCTGATGATCACCCACAATCCGGAAGCCGCCGCCTTTGGGCATCGAACGGCACACATGCGCGACGGCTGTATTATCGACTGACCCCTGCGGGAATGGAATCTAAGCGACGGCGCCGAGACCGTTGCCTGTCAGTATGCCGGTCTTCATCTGCCCATCCTTGATGACAAAGATTCCGGGAAATTTCTTGTCCCAGTTTTTGTTCGCAACAGGAACGTACTGGCGTGAGTTCGCCTCGATGGCGGCGACGCCCGGCACATGTGCGGCGATGCCGGCGGAATGGATCAACGAGGCGCCCGGGCACGTCAGGTCCTGCACGCACAGAAACATCTTGTTCTTCTGCGCGGCGGCGGCCATCAGCATAGCCTGGCTCTGGCCTTTGCACGCCTTCAGCGCCGCCCCCGTGTAGCCCATCTCCCGGCAAAGCATCAGCGCATCCAGGCCGGTCAAGGATTCGTCGATCACAATGGGCCGCAGCTTGGCAGCTTCGTGCATGACATTCTGACGGTCCTTGTCCAGGTCCCGCTTGGTGGGCTGCTCAATGTACTGGATCCGCGCGAAGCCGTGCGGCGACTTCTCCTTCAGGCGCTTGATGAACTCCAGCAGGTAGGCCACATTGGGGCATTTCTCGTTGAAATCGAGCGAGTAGACCCATTTATCGACCCCGCGCTTTTTCTGCGTCTCCGCGGTGGCCGCGTCCACGTGGACGACGCGATCGATATCCCACTTCAAATCCTCGCCGTTCAGTTTGATCTTGAGGTTAGTCAGGCCGTTGAAGTTGATCCACTCGGGCAAAGTCTCGGGCAGTCCGTCGCCGACGCGCTTTTGAATGTCTTTGGCGGTCACGGGATCAACGGCGCCCACCAGATGATACAGCGGCATGGAGGCCTTGGGCGCCTTCAGCACATAGCGATCCAGATACTCGCCTTTATACTGCGGGCCCAGGTAGTGGCCGAGATCGTGGCGCATCAGATCCGGTCCGTAGGTCTGAAACGAGCTGCGATTGTTCAGCTTGCCGAACGCATCGTGAATGGCGGCATCGAAGGGACTGGCAGTCACCAGGGTACAAAGTTTGGGAATGGGAGCGTCCAGCTTTAACTCTTTGGAAACGGCGGCGGCCGCTTTCACGTACTCGGGCTCCAGCGCGACATTGATATCGATGGGATGGCCGGTCTCTTTGTATGCGCCCGTGATTTTTGAGATGCGATCCGCCAGCGCCTTCATGGCGGCGAGCGTCCGATCATAGCTCATGGTCTTGGATGGGAAGGCCCACACGTTGCCCAGCGGCATGGAGCCGAAGCCCTTGGCAACTTTCCCCGCGCCGTTTTTCAGCGTGCAGTTCACGTTGATGAGCGTGACCCGATCGACCACGTTGCCGCCAAATTTAATCGGCGTGCGGTAGATGAAGTCCTCATAGCCATAGCTGATGTTCTCTATAGTGATGTCGGTGGGTTTCGTGGCGCCGAAGCCCAGCATGGGGGCAAATGCAGCAGCGCCCAGAAAACCGCGGCGGGAAAGGGAATTGGTTGTGGAAGGCACGTAAATATTGTATGGGAACCGGTGGGCCGGTTGCGGTGTCCAACCCGGCATGTTCGAGCAGACTCTGTGCCTACAACATTCGAAGCGGTGGACCTTTGCGGCATCCCTCACCTTGCAGAGCGCGGTGGGGGGCGCGGCAATTCTACTTTCGCTCACCCACGTGGAGATGCTGCCGGCCGGTGCGCTGAAGGACCTGATTCGCCCGCTTCCGCCAACCATGCGAGCGGTTGAGATCGTGCCGGCGGAGCGAACTTCCGGCCGCGCGGATGCGATGGCTCCGCGAAATGCGTCCTCCCGGATCTTTCGGGAGCCTGCCCGGATTCCCACAGCGATCGCGAGAATCGACGATTTAGGGAGCGCGCCTGCCATCGAATATGGCGCCGACACGGGCAAAAGCAGCGCCGCCATCGGCGATCCCACAGGCGTGGCGAGAGCTCTCGATCTGTCTGTAGGAGCTCCGCCGCCGGAGGCGAAGGTTGTGCCCGCGGCTCCCACGCGGATTCCGGTCGGCGGCGATGTGATGGAGGCCCAAATCATCAAGCGCGTAATGCCGCTCTATCCGCCGCTGGCCCGGCAGGCCCGCGTCTCCGGCCTGGTTCAATTGATCGGCGTGATCGCACAGGACGGCACGATCCAGCAACTGCAGGTGTTGTCGGGACATCCTCTGCTGGTTCGAGCCGCACTCGAAGCGGTACGCCAGTGGGTCTATCGCCCCACCATGCTGAACGGGAAACCGGTCGAGGTGATCGCGCCGATCCGTGTGTATTTTTCGCTGCACGAGCCTTGAGAGATCAGTAAGCTTCACAGGACTTAGTTTTGAAAAGGGAAGCAGCCGGACGAGCGGTGGGGAACTGGAAGTCCCGGTGCGGCGGGATGCCCAAGGGGCGTCACCAAGCCCAAAGTCATGCGCATTCGTAGCGAGATAAATACCACCATTACGCTGGAAGGCTCCGCTCCTGTAGGCGTACAGTTCAAGTGCAAGCAGGCTTATTCAAGTAAATTTTACGATCAACCCAATTGCTAGAAAGAACGCTACCATTTCGCATATCCAGGCCCAATACATCCGCCGGCGCAAAGGACTACTCGGATACATCTCTCGATGGCACTTGATCACGCGGCCCCGCCAAAGGCTGATACCCCATTCCGGCACCTGCATTCCCTTAGAGAGCCGTCGATTTGCTTCGTCGATCATCCGGCGAAAAAGCGCGATCATATAACACTGCAAGGCTAGAGCGAGAACGAGTGATGATGCTGCAATACCGTATCGAATATTCACCGGTAACCTGCTTGAATATCGCTGAAGAATCTATCGAGAGGAGTCGTGACTAAGCTGGGCAATCCAGTCGTATAACTTCCTAGTGAAATGCTCTTTATGGTGTTTTGGGTCGACAACCGGACCTGCAATAACTCCTCCGCCAAAATCAGCTACCGCACCAACTCCGCCACTTAAGAACGTCCCCAAGCAATACCGCAAAACAAGTTGTGTGAAAACCTGAGAACACGTTCTAGCATGCTCTAAACCGCTGCATCAAGGTGATCCTGATCAGGCCGACGCAGCAGCAGCCCGCTAAATCGCAGCCACGAAAGGCGCCGAGTAGACTACAATACATGCCAAAGCGCCAGATGCAACTTGAAGTAAGAATGTTCATCGGCACCTCTCATTCACTTGCAACCTGGAATGCCAGTTCCCTCGTCTCGGTTTAGCATATTACCCTGCATCATCTTGAGTTTTCGCTGCACGGGCCTTAAGGAAGTCAGTAAACTTCACCAGCAGCACAAGAAACACCAGCAGGGTGGCCGCCAGCACAACTAGATCCCACACGTGCAGCCGCAAATAAGATAACGCATTGTCGCCCATCTTGTAGCCCAGGTAGCCGAGAGCGGAGTAGCGGATCACGCGCGCCAGGACAAACGTGCCCGCAAATCCCCACAGATTCGAGCCGAGCGCGCCGGAGCAGACGACGAAAATCTTCATCGGCATGACCGGCAGCGGAACCAGCGCGGCGATGAAGACAGTAAGCAGACCGTAGTGCTGGAACCACAGACGAAACCTCGCGCCCGCCGGTGATAGCGTATGCTTCTCCAGGTACGTCTCACCGCCTTTGCGCGCCAGCCAAAATAGGAACAGATTCCCCAGAGTGGAGCCGGCAATGGCGCAGAGCACCAGGCTCGCGACGGACTGCGGCAGCTTGTCGGAGAGCAGCACCAGCACCGCATCCACGCCGCCCGGAATCGGGAGCCCGGCCCCATCCAGAATGGCCATCACGAAAAGTCCGCCGGGTCCGAGCGACACCAGCGTGGCGAAGAGTTTCTTCATGCGCCCAGCAACTCTCTGAGCTTCGCCTCATCGATCACGGGCACATGCAGCGATGCCGCTTTGTCCAGCTTGGAGCCCGCATCCGCGCCGGCTACTACGTAGCTGGTCTTCTTGCTCACCGAGCCGCTCACCTTGCCTCCGGCCGCCACAATCTTCTCCTTTGCCTCCTCCCGGCTCCACTCGGGCAGAGAGCCGGTGAGGACAAACGTCAGTCCGGCCAGCCCGCCGGTCTCGCGCTTTCGTATTTCATGCGTAAACTGTAATTGCGCGGCCCGCAGCCGCTCCACCAGTTCGCGATTGTGCGGCTCGTCGAAAAAGCGGCGGATACTGTGCGCCACCTTCGGCCCCACCTCTTCCGCGCTTTGCAGCGTTTCCATATCGGCCCGCGCGATCTCGTCCAGGCTGCCAAACGTCTCCGCCAGGATCGCCGCGGTTCTCTCCCCCACAAAGGGAATTCCCAGTCCGTTCAGCACGCGCGGCAGCGGCTGGCTGCGGGAAGCATCAATATTGTGCAGAATGCGCGCCGCAGACTTTTTGCCCAGGCGGTCGAGATCCATCAGCTGCTCCTCGGTGAGGCTGTACAGGTCCGCCACGCTCTTCACCAGGCCGCGCTCGACCAACTGGTCGACCAGCGATTCGCCCACTCCGTCGATGTTCATGACGGGCCGGGCCGCGAAATGCCGCACCGATTCCTTCAGCCGGGCCGGGCAGTTCGTGTTGATGCAGCGGCTGGCGGACTCTCCGGCTTCCCGCACGATATCGCCGGCGCAGACGGGACACCGCGCGGGCATCTTAAAAGCGCGCCGGTCCGCGCCCTGTTTGGCGACACGCACAACCTTGGGAATAACGTCGCCGCTGCGCTCAATCACGACGGAGTCGCCGATTTGAACCCCAAGGCGGTCGATCTCGTCTTCATTGTGCAAGGTGGCGCGCGTGACGGTGACGCCGCCCACGCTGACGGGCCGCAGGTGCGCGACAGGCGTGAGCGCGCCGGTGCGGCCAACCTGGATGCCGATGCCTTCCACCAGCGTTTCCTCCTGCCTCGCCGGATACTTAAACGCAATCGCCCAACGGGGCGCCTTGGCAGTCCATCCGAGGACCTGCTGCTGATCGAGCGAGTCGACCTTTGCCACTACGCCGTCGATTTCATAGCCCAACGCGTCGCGTTTACTCTCCCATTGGCTGCAGAAAGTGAGAAGCTCGTCCACATCCCGGCAGAGGGCACGGTTTCGATTCACCTTGAAGCCGAGCTTTGCGAGCGCTTCGAGTGATTGCCAATGGCTGCTAAGCAGCGGAAGACCATCGCCGCCCAACAGGAGATAGGTGTAGAACTCCAGAGGCCGGCCCGCTGTAATCGCCGGCTCCAGCACGCGCAGGGAACCGGCCGCTGCATTGCGCGGATTGGCAAACCTGGAGAGGCCCTGCTGCT
>DATLBY010000269.1:0-5016 GCA_035526665.1 Bryobacteraceae bacterium | reverse complement strand
CTCCGCATTGAAGTGAAGTTCAGCAGGCTGAAGCCGAGCGCTGCGAAAATTCACGGCGAGGCCACAGTCGACGGCGTGGTGGTGGCGGAGGCGGACCTAATGTGCACGCTGGTAGACAAGCCCGCAGACACCCCTAAGCCGTAGGCGGCGCGATGGCGATTCACCCGTCGGCAATTGTAGATCCCAAAGCCCGAGTTGCGGCCGATGCGGACATCGGTCCGTTCTGCGTCATCGGCGCTGAGGTGGACATCAGCAGTGGTACCCGCCTGATGGCGCATGTCTATGTAGAGGGTCCGGCCAGCATCGGCCGGGAGAACACATTCTATCCGTACTCCACCATTGGAGTCGCTCCGCAGGATCTCAAATATAAGGGCGAGCGCTCGGAGACCCGAATTGGTGATCGAAATCGAATCCGCGAATTCGTCACCATACACCGCGGCACGGAAGGCGGGGGAATGCTGACGGATATCGGATCGGACAACCTGCTGATGGCCTATACCCACATCGCACACGACGTGCGTCTGGGGAACAGCACTGTCCTTGCTAACGGGGTTACTCTTGCCGGCCATGTTGTGGTGGGCGACTGGGCCGTGATCGGTGCCTTCAGCGGCGTGCATCAATTCTGCCGCGTGGGACGGCATTCGATGATCGGCGGCTACAGCGTGGTGACGCAGGACGTGCTTCCCTATTCCACCACCGTCAGCCCGCGCGAAATCAAGGTATTCGGAGCCAATAAGACCGGCCTGGAGCGGCGGGGCTTCTCACCGGAATCCATTGAGGCGCTGCAGACCTTCTTCCGCGTGCTGACACGCGCGGGACTCAATACGTCCCAGGCGATCGAACGAATTCGTGCCGATGTGCCCAAGACGGAGGAGATCGACGAAGTGATTGCCTTCATCGAAGCATCCGAGCGCGGGATCGTCAAGTGAAATATGGGCTGATTGCGGGAAACGGCCGCTTTCCCATCCTTGCGCTGGAGACGGCGGCGTCTCTGGGGCACGAAGTAGTCGCGATTGGAATTAAAGAAGAGGCTTCGCCGGAGATTGAGGCGCTTGCCTGGCGTTGCCATTGGATATCCCTTGGCGAGTTGAGCAAGCTGATCGAAATCTTGAAGGCCGAGGGCATCACCGAAGTCATCATGGCCGGGCAGGTGAAGCATGCGAAGATCTTCTCCTCCATCCGGCCGGATTGGAAGCTCGTGAAACTGCTCGCATCGCTGCGCGAGAAGAATACCGATGCGCTGATCGGCGGCGTGGTGCAGATTCTCGCCCAGGAAGGCATTACGTTGGGCGACTCCACTCGCCTGCTCAAACCGCTGCTGGCTGAGGCTGGTGTGCTCACCCGGCGGAAACCGGGTGCGGATGAGGAGAAGGAGGTCGCCTACGGGCGGCGGATTGCCAATGCGCTTGCCGGATTCGATGTCGGCCAGAGTGTGGCGATCGCCGACCGTGCCTGTGTGGCCGTGGAGGCGATGGAGGGAACCGACGCCATGCTCCGCCGCGCTGCATCCCTCTGCAACGGCAAACCGCTCCGGTTGGTGAAAGTGTCGAAACGCAGGAAGCACCTGCTTTTCGATGTGCCGGTGGCTGGGCTGGACACCATTCAGGTGATGGCCGAGACGGGAGCTACCGTGTTGGCGGTGGACGCCGGACGTACGCTACTGCTCGATAAAACACAGATGATTGCGGCGGCGAATACGGCGGGCATCGCCATTGTGGGATACCCGCCCGACGAGGCTTAATTCAATCGCCTAGTGGTGCTCCGGAACGTCTTCCAGGTAGGTATATCCGTGCAAGCCCTCTTCATAGAAGCGAAGCAGGCGTCCGGACTCTTCATAGCCCACCTTGCCGTCGCGGAGCGCCCCTTCCACATCTTTCCGGAACTGTTCCAGCAGATGCTTGGCGTTAAACTGCACATAATCGAGCACTTCTGCCACGGTATCGCCGCGAATGACCGCGTCTAGGTGTATTTCCCCATCGTCGCCCAGGCTGACATGCACCGCGTTGGTATCCCCAAAAAGATTATGCAGGTCGCCCAGGATCTCCTGGTAGGCGCCCACTAAAAACGCACCGAGGTAATACGCCTGCCCGTCCAAGGAGTGCAGCGCCAGGGTTTTCTTTACATCCCGCCGATCGATAAACTGATCGACTTTGCCGTCCGAGTCGCACGAAATATCCCCGAGAACCGCGTGACGGGAAGGCTGCTCGGCCAGCCGGTGAATCGGCATGATGGGGAACAGTTGCTTCACCGCCCAGCTATCCGGCATGCTCTGAAACAGCGAAAAGTTACAGAAGTAGGTATCCGAAAGCATACCCTCCAGGCCTTCCAGCTCCTCGGGGAAAAAGTCCAGCTCTTTCGCCATCCGCTGTACTCGGCGGCAGATGGCCCAGTAAAAATTCTCCGCCAGGCTTCGCTGGGTAAGAGGCAGATATCCCAGGCTAAAGAGATTCAGAGCCGAATCAAGCGCCTGCTGCGCATCATGGAAGCTTTCCAGCAGATTTTTGTTGCTGAGCGACCGGAACGTCTCCTGCAAATCGATCAAAGGCTGCTCGGCGTCTTCCGGAAGCTCCAGCACCATGTCCGGCTCGCCAAAACCGCTAACGCCCAGGACATTAAAAATCAAAACGCTGTGATAGGCGGCCACGGCCCGCCCGCTCTCAGTAATGATGGTGGGATGCGGCACCTCCGCCTCATCACACACATTCTGGATGTGATAAACGACGTCGTTGGCATACTCCTGCAGCGTGTAATTTACACTGGATTCGAAATCCGTCTGCGAACCGTCGTAGTCGATTCCCAGCCCGCCGCCGACATCCATATATTTCAGGCCGGCGCCGGCTCGCTTTAGCTCCACATAGATCCGGATTGCCTCACTTACCGCGCCCTTTACCTGCCGGATGTTGGTGATCTGGCTGCCCAGGTGAAAGTGCAGCAGCTCCAGGCAGTCGGCCATTCCGGCGGCCTTCAGATGCTCCAAAGCCTTTAGAGCCTCGCTGACCGTGAGTCCAAACTTGGAGCGATAGCCTCCGGAAGACTTCCAACGGCCCGAGCCGCGGCTGGCCAGCTTGATACGGATTCCGATGGTCGGCTTGACGCCCAACCGGGCCGCATGCCGGATGATGAGATCCAATTCGGTATATTTCTCGACAACGGGAGTGATCTGGCGTCCGATCTTCTTGCCCATCATCGCCAGTTCGATGTACTCGTCGTCTTTGAAGCCGTTGCAGATGATGGGCGTTTCGTTATCCGCAATCGCCATCACCGCCAGCAGCTCGGGCTTCGAGCCTGCTTCCAGGCCGAATTTGTAGAGCTTGCCGTACTCGAATACTTCTTCCACAACCTGCCGCTGCTGGTTCACTTTGATCGGGAAAACGCAGCAGTATTGGCCTTTGTACCCGTGCTCGGCAATCGCGTTCTGAAACGCTCCATGGATCTCCCCCAGGCGGTGCTTCAGGATCTCGCCGAAACGCAGGAGGATCGGCGGGGCGATGCCGCGCAGCACTAGCGTATCCACCAGCTTCTTCAAATCCATTCGCCGCTGGGGATCTTTATCCGGATGAACCCAAAGATGGCCGTTTTCGCCTACGGAGAAATACCCTTTGCTCCAGCTCGCCACATCATAGAGCTCGTTGGCATCGGTGGTGGACCACCGCTCGGTCGGCTCATAGATTTGAGCATCTGCCACTTTCACGTTCAACTCGCAATTCCCTCCCGGGGGTCTGGCGCAAATCCGGACCCGCATCTAAAGTATATTCTGGTTACAACATGCGACAGACAGTAAGATGCATGCCGCGCAGGCTGTGCACGACTATTTCCGTCCTCGCCGCATTTTTTTTCCTGCTGCCCGCCGCGGGGGCCGCGACCGCAATGCTCGACTGTACTGCCGATTCGCCACTCACCGGCCCCCCGGACGCGGGCCCGCAGCTTCCCCTCAATCCCGGAATGCTATTGAATGTGCAGTGGCAATCCGTTACTGGATGGCGCGTAAGCAAAGCCACTCTGCTGCTGCATTTGGCCAAAGGCTCCGTGCCCGCGCAACTGGAGGTCGCTTTAGTTCCCAATCCGTGGCTCGATTCCAAGCCGCCGTCGATCCCGGAGAAGCGCTGGAAATTCCTTTCTCAGAAAACAGAACCGCATCCCGATGGCTGGGTCAGCCTGGAAATTCCGCCGCCGCTGGTAGAGCTTGCCGCCGCTGGAAAGGGGCACGGGTTCGCCGTCCGGGACCGTGCCCCGGCGAAGAACCGCTGGCTGCACACCAGGAAATCCGGCCAATACGCCGCGCACCTGCTGGTGGAAGGTTTACCGGCGCCGGAACGTTAGAATAAGCAGCATGGCACTGCCCCTGGAAGGCAAGACGGCGCTGGTTACTGGCGCGAGCAAGGGAGTTGGCAAGGGAATCGCGATCGAGCTCGCGCGCGCGGGCTGCGATGTAGCCGTGAACTTTTATTCCGACGCTGCCGGAGCCGATGCGGCCGTCGCCGAAATCGC
This sequence comes from Bryobacteraceae bacterium, assembly GCA_035526665.1. Classification (GTDB taxonomy): domain Bacteria; phylum Acidobacteriota; class Terriglobia; order Bryobacterales; family Bryobacteraceae; genus DATLBY01. The sequence continues at coordinate 528 of DATLBY010000269.1, read as the reverse complement.
CGGCTTGGGCAGCCGGGCATTTCCAGTAAAGGCGAACGTCGGTGACTCCTCCGAAGTGGATTCGATGTTCCGGGCCGTGTTCGCCCAGTTTCCGAAGCTGGACATCCTGGTGAATAACGCCGGCGTCCAAACGTGGAAGCCTCTGCTCGAACTGACTGAACCGGAATGGGATCGCGTGATCGACACCAACTTGAAAGGGTGCTTTCTCTGCACCCAGCAGGCCGCGCGTCATATGAAGGACGCGGGCGGCGGCTGCATCATCAATATCGGCTCGGGCTGCAACAAACTGGCCTTTCCCAACCTGGTGGATTACACGGCTAGCAAAGGGGGCATCGAAATGTTCACCAAGGTCGCCGCTGCCGAACTCGGTAAATATAAAGTTCGCGTGAATTGCGTTGCGCCGGGCGCCATTGAGATCGAGCGAACCAAACACGAGGCAGGCGACTATGCTGGAACGTGGGCGAAGTTGACCCCGCTGGGGCGCATCGGAACGCCCCTCGATATTGGGCGCGCGGTAGCATTCTTCTG
>DATLBY010000268.1:0-4382 GCA_035526665.1 Bryobacteraceae bacterium | reverse complement strand
GGGGCCAATGTAAACGGCGTGGCTCCGGGCGCCGGCGTGGCCGCGGTAACCACCGCCGGATACACCGGGTTTCTGATTGGACCGCCCCTAATCGGCTTCACCGCCGAGTACACCAGCCTGCGATTCGCCCTGGGGATCGTGGCCGTCCTCAGTGTGGTGGCTTCCCTGCTGGCGACCTCTGCCGACCCGCAGCACTCTTCCCATTTGTAAGTACTAAAAGACAACGCCAAGCTCCACCTGGTAGGCGCGCGGCGTGACAAAGTGGGTGCCGCTGAAGGTGGACAGGAAGTTGTATAGCGCGACTTTGTTGGTAAGGTTCAGCGCGGTAAACTTCAGCGTGGTTCTGACGTGTTCCGCGTGGAACAGATTCTCCGTTCCGGCGGAAACGTCGAACAAGTGGCGCGGCGCGATACGCGGCGGATTCAGGTCGGCGTTGGCGGTACCGGGCGCTGGAATTCGAAGGCGCGTGGCTGCGGCATCAGCACCAGAGCAAGCAGCGATCGGACTATCGAGACTTGCGAACCGGCCGCCGCAATGAAAGCCGATTGCGGATTGCTGGGCTGCCGTCAGCCCGAGTGCGGTCTCCACATCCGGCACCGCGCCGGCAGCGAGGCCACTGTCATAGCGCCAGGTGAAGGCGGCCCAGGGGCCATTGTGAGGCCGTTGATAGCGTACGTGAGCGGTTTGCTGGAGAGCCTGGTCGTGGTCGATACGAAAAACCGAAGTATCCAGGGGAGAGTTGAAGATCAGCCCGCCATTGGACGGTCCAAAATACCTGGCGCGCGTGTGGCCCAGCGTGACGAATGCCTGAAGACCTTTATGCTCGGGCGTACTGAAGCGAATCGCGAGGCCGTCGATTTTCGATTTCCGCCAGGAGATGGGGAATTGGATGGGAGTGTCGAGCAGGGTTCCAAAATCGAAAGCGTTGTTGGTGAATTTCCAGAAGTAGTCGGCATCGATGAGTAGAACTTTCCCGATGCTCTGCTGCAGACCGGCGTTGTATTGATTGCGGCGGCCGGGTTCGATCGGCTTGCTGGCCAATGCCCCGAAGACATTGGTCGCCAAGCCGCCCTGGCCAGTGGAGCTCGACAGGATCAAATTCTCGTTGTAAGGGGTTTCAAAGGTCCGCGCATACGAAAGCCGCAGGACGGTGCCGGACGGCTTAAAGAGATAGGAAATACCGACGCGCGGCTGCACGCCGGTGGCCTGCGTCAATCCGTCATAACGATCGATGCGCAATCCGCCGTTGATGTTCAAACCGCCGAAACTGATGGAGTCCTGCAGGTAGAACGCCTGCTGGTTGATGTTCCTGCTGCCGGTGAAGGAAAACAGCTTGCCTCCCCGGGAGAGATCGAAAGGAACCAGGCCGGACTGCAAATCTGGATTTTCCGCAAAGCCGAGAGGAGCGCAACGCTCGGGGTTGGTGACGTTGGGCAAAGCCCTAGGATCGCCGGCGGCATCGACACACACCGCATTGAAATCCGGATCCGTCAACCCAAGGCGGAAAGACTCCCGCAGCCGGGTTTGCATGATCTGCGTGCCCACCTTGAGGTTTTGCCGGCCGTGGGAATAAGAGATGTCGGTCTTTAGTCCGATGTTGGTGAGCCCGCGTTCCTGCGAAACCGTCGCTGGAGTATCGGCAAAGAGATCGGCGCTCGGATAATAGTTCACCTTGTCGTGGCGGATGAATGGATTTACGGTAAGAAGAGTACGGCTGTTAAATGTGTGCTGGTAGCCGGGCGCAATGTTGTAGGTGAGAACGCGCTGGCGCTGGTCCTGGCCGGGCTGGTCATAGGTATTCGGAACCTGGAACCAGTTGCGCGCCGCGAAGATGTTCAGGTGGAAAATGTTGGAGCTGTCCGGCGCAAAATCGAGGCGGTCGAAGATGGTTCCATTGTTTCCTATGGCGTGCATGGGACGAAATTCCGGGGTATCGAGGAAGCGGCCGGATCGCATGCCATTCGCTACCAGGAAGTTGCCGACCTTGGCGTTACCCATTCCCAGAGTCGCTTCCTCCCCAATGGTTCCAAAGGAGCCGTACTGTCCAACCAGACTTCCGAAAGGCTTGTGTCCCAGGCCGGAGCGCGTCTGGGCGTTGACAACGAGACTTGTTTTATCGCCAAATTCCGCGTTGGGGGCTCCCGTGACCAGCTCCATCGACTCGAGGGCGTTCAACGGAATCTGTGTGGAAAACTGCTTGCTCTGCTGATCGCTGACGGGCTGGCCGTCGATGGAGAACGTGGTCTGCGCGTGGTCTCCCAGAGGATGGAAGAATCCGTTCGAATCCGCCGCGACGCCGGGGCTGCTCAGCAGAATGGCGTCGCTCAGTCCGGCGCCGGGAGAGAGCGAGGGCAGCTTGGACAGAGTGGCGCGATCGACGTCATTATGAGCGTATGGGACGTTCTCCAGCAGGTCGGCTCCGGCGCCTTCCACGGTGACCGACGTTTCTCCGCCCGCCAGGACGAGAGGTATTTTCAAACTGATGGGCACGGACGTACGCACGACCACATCTTGTGAGAAGGGCGCAAAGCCGGCGGCCGCTGCATCCAGATGATAGGAATTTGGCGGAACGTTGGTGAATCGAAATGCTCCCGTGTTGTCGCTGGTAACTGTTTTATTGAAGCGCGTGAGTACGTTTTTTAGACTGATGGAAGCATTCGGGACAGCCGAACCGGAAGGGTCGGTGACGACGCCGTCGACGGTACCGGCGCCCCCTAGAGACTGGCCGGAGGCAATAGAACATAGCACTAACATGGCGCTCATCAGAGCGCATCTGTTCTGAAACTGCATGGATCAATCTCCCTAGTAAAGTTTTCCGTGAAAAAGTGTGAACCAGCGGCCGTGGCAGGCAGCGATCCAAAGTCACAGTGCAAACGTACGGAAGGAGTCAGGCTGGGGGAGCGCGCGATGGGCTATCGAGAACAAGTGGCTCGCGGTCGTAGATAAACCCGTCGGCCGAGAGGTGGTGCTCGACATTCGGGCTCGGCGGCGCGAAGTGGAGGCAGAAGCCGGCATGCACGATAGGCGAGTGGCCTACATGGCAAATCCCGCAGCAGTGAGTGGCATGGTTATCCGAGTGGTCGGCGGACAGGTTCGCGGACTGCGAATATACAAAGCCGCAGAGGATGAGTAGAACGAACACTACTCTCCAGATGGGACTGCTGGCTCGCGGCATAACCACTTTCAAGTATAGGATGAAAATTCTTGGGTTATGTTACTTGCCGGAGCGCGAAATCGCATGCTTCTGATGGGGCAGCGCACGGCGATTTGGTCTGCCGGGGCGGGAATTGCGCGGAAGCTTGCATCGTTTTCGCTTTCTCAACCGGTTTGCTGGAGGGTGCCGCGGCAGATTGCGAAACGGAGCCAATCTGCTTATCTTCCCTGCGGCGAACGATTTGCAGGTGCTCGAGCTGTTTGATAGCGCGGTAATAGGAGCGCTCGATAGCGGCTTCGTAGCGGGCCAGCTTTTCAAGGGTGCCTGAGTCGTCCAGCTCCAAAATGGCGACCATTTGCCGTCCGGCGCTGGGGTGCTCGCGGGGCGGATTGCGTTCACGCATGAAGCGGTCGTTGGCTGCGATCCGTTTTTCCCAGTGAGCGGTTTCCATGCCGCGGGCGCGGAGGAGACGCCAGTAGTGTTCGGCAATCTGGCTGACCAGGATGGACTCGGCAGCGTTGGCCGGATGGTAGCTGGCGGCAAGGTCGGCGATCAGCGCCTCGAAGTCGTCCGCGCTTTCGCCTTTGAGTATGATCTGTTTCGATGTAAGCCCGTGGCGGAGCGCATTGCCATTGCAGGCGGCAACACCTTCCGGGGTACGCGGTCCGGTGCTATGGGCGCTGTTGGCACGGTTTGCCCTGATCTGTGCGGCTGAGGCCATGGTGATTCTCCTGTAGGCTCTAGGGGAGCCTATCCAAAGGGGTAGCACGCGGTTTATGAGGAAATCGGGGGAGGAGAGTCTAAGTGGCTGAGGGTGATGGAGATTGAGGTTGTGAATTCGGTGTGATCATATGTTGGGCATGCGGGCTCGACCATGAATCTTGCTTTTGGCGCGCAAAGAATCGAATACGCACCTTTGGAGGGCGATGCTTCCGTCCGGATGATCGTGCCAAGGGCTCCGGACTTCGCCGTGGAATTGCACAAACTCTCCAGCGCAGGACACGTGGACCGGATTGCACAGGTACTGCCCTATGCGGTTATTCTGAAAAACAAATCTAGCGAGCGGGTTATTTCCTTCGTCGTCCGGTACCAGATCGAGAATGACCGGGGCCGGGTGATCGCGCACATCCAGGAATACCAGCACACGCTTGGTCCGGAAAAGACTTTTTTTATCTGTCCCGTGAGGATGCTGAATCGCTTGATCACCTACGGTAAGCTGCCGCCATTT
>DATLBY010000267.1:0-4231 GCA_035526665.1 Bryobacteraceae bacterium | reverse complement strand
GGCGCCGTGCAGCAGTTTGACGAAGCGCACGCCGCGCTCCACCATTCTGCGGGCCAGCAGGCACTGTTGTCCGAACGGCTCGGTGACTGGATCGTCCAAGCCGTACAATTTTCGTGTCGCCTCGGATTCCTGCTTCAGGTCCACCAGGTCGGGAGCCTGAGTCTGCATGCGGAACGCCAGTTCATACGCCGCGATGCGCGCCTCCAACTCGCCGGTCGAGGTCCGCTCGGCCGCGTGTTTCTGGTTGGCCCATTGGAGCAGGTCCAATTCCTGACGCTGTTGCGCCGGCGTGCTCCCTGGGCGAGGATTCAGATCCACAATGGGTGTCGAGCCGTTACGGAAGAGAGTGCCCTGGTACGCCGCGGGCAGGTAGCCGTTGCCCCACACGCCGGCGCCCCCAATCGTAGCGCCCCTCCGGTCGCCCATCACGATAAAGCCCGGCAGATCCTTGTTCTCCGTCCCCAGTCCATACGTGATCCAGGCGCCGATGGAAGCGCTGCCCGGAAACATGTTCCCGGTCAGGGTGTGGTACACCGCCGGGCCATGATTGTTGTTATCCACCTTGATGCCGTGAATGAACGCCAGATCGTCGATCGTGGAGCCGATATTCGGAAGCAGGTCCGACACCCAGCGGCCGGTCTGACCGTACTGCTGGAACTTGGCGACCGGCGGAATGATGCGGTTGGGCGCAGCCGAAAACGTGGCAATCTCCCCGATGGTGCGCTCGGCCTTGGGCATCTGCTTGCCCGCGAACTTCTCGAGCATCGGCTTGTACTCGAACGTATCCATCTGGCTGACGCCGCCTTCCATGAAAAGGAAGATGACGGATTTCGCCTTGGCCGGCCGGTGCGGCTTGCGGGGCGCGAGAGGATTGTCCGGCCTGGTCTCCGCGCCGAGAAGATCGGCAAGGGCCAGCGAGCCAAGGCCCAGATAGGAATTGAAGAGCAGGGAACGCCGCGAGATCATTGTTTACTCCAGGTACAAAAACTCGTTCGAATTCAGCAGCACGCGGCACAGCGCATCCAGCGAGCCTTGGAACGAGGCAAAGGTGTCCAGCTCCGCGCCACTGGGCCGGCGGTTTAAAACAATTTCGAAGGCCAGCCGGATCTGATCTTCTTTCTTCGGCCCCCCCTCCTTTTGGAGGCGGAGGGCCAGATGAGAGGCCTCTTCGTTCACCAGATATCCATTCAGCATGCTCAGCGCCTGAAGCGGGGTGGTGGTGGAGCTGCGGCGCTCGCAGGATTCGCTGAAGACGAGCGCGTCGAAGGCGGCCATCATGGGCAGGGGCAGGGAGCGCCGTTGAAAGATATAGATGGAGCGCCGGCGCGCATCTTCGTCTTTCTCGTTCGTTTCCCACATCAACCCGCCCGTGCGCCCGTAGCGCGCGAAGTCGGCCAGATCGTCCGGCAGCGGCGGGAACACGCTGGGTCCGCCGCGCTCCGGGTTCAGCCGGCCACTCACCTGGAGGATGCCGTCGCGGATCGCCTCGGCTTCCAGCCGCCGCCGGTTGAATTTCCACAGCAGGCGGTTATCCGGATCCCGGGCGCTGTCCTTTACCCCAGGATTCTCCGCGGCCTGCCGGTACGCGGCCGAGGTCAACATCAGCTTGTGCATCGCCTTGGTGTCCCAGCCCGACGCCATGAACTGCACTGCCAGCGTATCGAGCAGCTCCGGATGGGACGGCCGGTCGCCGTTCACGCCAAAGTCGGACGCGGTCCGGATGATCCCCTGCCCAAAATGCTGCTGCCAGAGACGGTTCACCCAGACGCGGGCCGTCAGAGGATTGTCCGGGGAAGCGATCCAGCGCGCCAGCGTGATGCGCCGGCCGCGCGTGACGAACTGCCGGTACCGGTCCGTTTCGAGCACCGCCGGTTCCGGCTTGCCTGCGATGGCGGTGGGAAAGCCCGGCTCCACTTCCTCTCCCGGCTGCCGGTAGTCGCCGCGAATCAGCACGCGGGACGGCGCGATGTCCGGACCATTGGGCGGCCCCGGCACGTTGGTGACGCACAGAACTTCGCCCTTCCAGCGGTTGAGCCGCCGCTGGTAAATGTCGAGCTTCGAGCTCAGCTCCGCATGGCGGTTTTTATCCTCCATGGTGAAGATCGATTTGCCGGAGTACTTGGCTGCTGCCTCGCTGCGTACGTCCTGCGCGGTGAGAGCGTCAAAGCGTTTCAGCGGGTCGACGACGCCGGCGTAAGCGTTTTTGAGGCGGTCCAGGAAGGGCCTTTCGATCAACTGTAACGCCTGCTGTTCGTCCGCGTCACCGGTTCGCGTGGCGCTCTCCAGCAGGTCGTTGTAGTGGGCGCGCTCAGCCTCGGAAAAGATCCGTTGCTGCGTGAGTTTCATCTCCAGCCGGAGATCCGCCGGTTTCCATTCGATCTGCGCCTTGGCTCGTTCCATGCGCCCCGCCTTCAGCTTCTCCAGCAGCGCCTTCTCAAACTCATCCAACTCTTTTTTCTCTGCGCCATCCTTCAGGATCTGCTCGTATTGCTTGATTTTCAGCGCCGCTTTTTCGGCGAATGCCTTGTCCCGGTAAGGCACTTCGACGCTCGTGCCGGCATCCACGGTCTGGAAGAATGCCTGGAACCGGTAGTAGTCTTTTGTGGGAATCGGATCGTATTTGTGGTCGTGGCAGCGCGCGCACCCGATGGACATCCCCATAAACACGCTTCCCACCGCAGCGGTCACTTCCGCCAGATAGTTCTGGCGCACGTCGGCTGCCACCAGGTTCGAACGGTCCCAGGGAGCGAGCCGCAGGAACCCGGTGGGCACTAGACCCTGCGGGTCCGGCTGGTAGTTGTTGCGCGTTTTGCTATGTTCGTCGCCCCCCCCGATCTGCTGCAACACGAAGCGGTCATACGGCATATTGCCGTTGAATGCGTCGATCACCCAGTCGCGATAGCGCCACGCGTTTCCGATGGCGCCGTCGCCTTCGAGTCCGCTGGTCTCGCCATAGCGCGCCAGGTCGAGCCAGTGGCGTCCCCAACGCTCGCCGTACCGGGGGTCGGCCAGAAGCCGGTCAACCAGGCGATCATAGGCATCGGCTGAGGCGTCTTCCAGGAATGCCTGCATCTCCTGCGGAGTAGGCGGCAGACCGATCAGGTCGAAGTACACCCGGCGGGCCAGCGTGCGTTTATTCGCTTCCGGCGCGGGCGGCATGTGGTTCGCTTCCAGCTTTGCAAGGATGAACGAATCGATGACGTTGCGCGACCAGGACGCCTGCTTCACCGGCGGCGGATCGTGCTTCACCGGCTTCTGATAGGGCCACTGCCAGGCGATCTTCGCCTGGGCGCCCTCGGGCGGCAGCTTGCGAATCCAGTTCTCTATGCCGGCGATCTCGTCTTGGCTGAGCGAACTGCCGACCGGCATCTTAGGGTTCATCTCGCCGCGAATGAATTTCAGCAGAACGCTCTCGCCCGGATGGCCGCCGATCACCGCCTTGCCGTACTTGGAGCCCCCGGCAATCACCTGGCCGAGCGTCTCGACCGAGAAGCCCGAAGTCTTATTCTTCGCGTCGTGACACGCTCCGCACTTTTCCCGCAACAGCGGAAGGATGTCAGCGGCGAAGGCAGAGGCAGCGAAAGTGAGACAAAGAAATAGGCGGAGCATCGTAAGTGTGGAGCGTCCGGGTACATTGATTCTACACCGGTTAACGTATGGATCGGATGCCCGGGCGCCTTACGCCAGGATATCCCGGACCACATTCCCGGAGATCCCGGTCAGGCGCGCGTCCAAGCCCTGGAATTTGACAGTGAGCCGCTTGTGGTCGATGCCCAACAGGTGCAGCATGGTCGCATGAAAATCGGGTACGGCCACCGGACTCTCCTCGGCCGCATAGCCGAGCTCATCGGTCGATCCGTAGCTGATTCCGGGCTTGATTCCGCCGCCTGCCAGCAGGAATGAGAAGCCTTTGATGTGATGATCCCGCCCGTCGCCGCCTTGTGACATCGGCGTGCGCCCGAACTCGCCGCCCCACACCACCAGCGTATCGTCCAGCATGCCGCGCTGTTTCAGGTCCTGGATCAACGCCGCCGTCGGCTGATCCACCTCACCCGCCTTGACGGCCACGTTGGCCTTCACGCCGCTGTGATGGTCCCAGTCGCGATGATAGAGCTGGATAAAGCGCACTCCGCGTTCCGCCAGGCGGCGCGCGAGCAGACAGTTTGAGGCAAACGATCCGTCGCCCGGCTTAGCCCCGTACGCATCCAGAACCTTTTGCGGCTCCTTGCTC
>DATLBY010000266.1:0-3489 GCA_035526665.1 Bryobacteraceae bacterium | reverse complement strand
CCGCCTCTCTTATCTGCTGCATGGCCGTTGCGGGCTGGTCCCAGGCCGCCTTGCCTCCCCGGCCCAAGCTGGTGCTGCTCATCGCGATCGATCAGTTCCGCTACGACTACCTGGTGCGCTTTCGTGATGCTTATTCCAGCGGACTGAAAACCCTCCTCGGAAAAGGAGCTGTTTTCGTCAACGCCAATCTGGAGCACTATCCCACGGTCACGGCCGTGGGCCATTCCACCATGATGAGCGGTGCAACCCCCTCCATGAGCGGCATCATGGGAAATGATTGGTACGACCGGGAAGCCGGAAAGTCCGTGACCAGCGTCTCCGATGAGAAGGAGACGCTCGTCGGCGGAGGCGGCGGCGAAGGCGCCTCGCCCCGTAGAATGCTCGTCAGTACGGTAGGCGACGAGTTGAAACGCGCACACCCTGAATCGCGCGTGATCGGCATCGCGTTAAAGGATAGATCCGCAATCCTGCCCGTCGGTCACATGGCGGATGCGTCTTATTGGTACGACCCGCGGGCCGGCGACTTCGTGTCCAGCAGCTACTACACGCGCCAGCTTCCCGCCTGGGTGCGGGAATTCAACGCGCGCAAGTCCGTCGATAAGCTCGCCTCGAGCGAACGCGAGTTGATCGGTGCCGAGCCCAAGAGAACAACCCGGCTGCCCGCCGATGTCGGTCCCAAACTTTACCAGGCCGTATTTGCGTCTTCCTTCGGCGATGAACTGCTGGAGAACTTTGCCGAAGAGTTGATCGCCGCCGAACGTCTCGGGCAGCGCGCCGCTACTGACCTGCTCACCCTCAGCTTTTCCTCGAACGATCTGGTCGGGCATTCCTTCGGTCCCGATTCGTCCGAGGTTCGCGATATCTCCATTCGAACCGATCAGATCATCGGAAAGCTGCTGGCCTCCCTCGACAAGACGGTCGGGCTCGACAAAGTGCTGATCATACTTACTTCCGATCACGGCATCCAGCCCCTCCCGGAAGAGCTCCAAAAGCAGCGCATGCCCGGCGGCCGGATTCGTAATCAGGATCTGTTCGTTCCCATGCAGGCAGCGCTCGAGCGCAAATTTGGTTCAGGAAACTGGATCGTGAATACGGCGGGCACATCTCCCTATCTCAACCAGCAGCTGATTGCCTCAAAAAAGCTGAACCCGGCCGACGTGGAACGCGAGGCGGCGGAATCGGTGGCCTCGCTCCCCCATGTCGCCCGCGTCTTTACGCGCCGTCAGCTGCAACTGGCGCAGGTACCTCCGGACCGCATCAGCCAGCGGGTTCTGCGCGGTTTCAATGACCGGCGCTCGGGCGACCTGGAGATCCTATTGCACCCGAACTGGATCCGCTCCGCTGCTGGTACCACCCACGGCACTCCATACTCTTACGATGTGCATATTCCCTTGATCTTTATGGGTGCTGGGATCAAGCCAGGCAGCTATTTCGAACAGGTGGCGCTCAACGATCTCGCGCCGACCGTGGCTTCGCTTCTCGAGGTGGAAACGCCCAACGGATCGGTCGGCCGCGTGCTCTCCACGATGTTCGAATCGCAATCTGGACGGAGATAGCCGTTGCATCCTGAGTCGTCTGAGTTGAACCTTCGCTTGCGGGGATTACCCTCCGTGGAGCAGGTGCTCGGACTGCTTAATGCGCAGACCGCTGGTTACCCCAGGGCCCTGGTGGTGGCCACCGTGCGCCGCATCCTTTCGGAAGCTCGCGGCCGCCTGCGATCCGGCGCCTCCATCGTGCCGGACATCGCTCGACAGGTGCTGGGCGCTCTCGCTGCCATCGCCCGGCCTTCGCTACGGAGCGTCATCAATGCGACTGGAGTAGTGCTGCACACCAACCTGGGCCGTGCGCCGCTGCCGCGATTTGAGCCGATATTCGGCTACTCCAACCTGGAATACGATCTCGATCTCGGGCGGCGCGGGAAGCGCGATAGCCATGTCGGTCCTCTGCTGGAAGCGCTGCTGGGTGTTCCGGCCATCGCGGTGAACAACAATGCTGCCGCCGTGTATCTGGCACTCAACGAACTGGCCGCCGGCTATGAAGTGATCGTGTCCCGCGGCGAGCTGATTGAGATCGGCGACGGCTTTCGCATTCCCGACATCATGCAGCGGTCCGGCGCGCTGCTTCGGGAAGTAGGCACGACGAATCGCACCAGTATGGCGGATTATCGCGCCGCCATTACGGATCGCACCCGCCTGATCCTCCGTGTTCATCCCAGCAATTTCACCGTCCACGGCTTCACCGCCAAGCCGGAGCTGGCGGAATTGGCGGCTCTGGCAAGTGAAACCGGCATTCCTCTGTATGAGGACCTGGGCAGCGGCTGCCTCGTTCCCTTGGGCTCCTACGGAATTGAGGAGCCGCTGGTGGGCGGCAGCCTGCACGCCGGTGTCCACCTGGTGTCTTTTAGTACCGACAAGCTGCTGGGCGGCCCGCAGTCCGGAATTCTTGCAGGCAGGCCCGAGTTGGTAGCGCGCCTGCGCCGCAACCCCATGTTCCGCGCCCTGCGGCTGGATAAGCTCATTACGCAGGCGCTCGAAACCACGCTGCGCAGCCTGCTGCTGGAGCGCTATGAGGGCATCCCCACGCTGTGGATGCTGAGTCAGACGGCGGACGCTATTCGCGCCCGTGCCGAACGGCTGCTGCCGCAACTGCACAAGGCCGAGATTGTGGCGGGTGAATCCGTGATTGGAGGGGGATCGACGCCGCAACAGTCCATCCCCACATGGCTGATCGCCATCCAGGCGGACGATGCCGCCGCGCTGGCGGCCGGCCTCAGGACGGGTGAGCCGCCGGTAGTGGCGAGGATTGAGGACGGCCGGCTTCTGCTGGATTTAAGAACAGTATCTCCGGAAGAGGAAGCAGGCTTGCTGCGGGCGCTCTACGCGCGCTCCTGGTAGGTTCCTTCAGACGTATTGACGCGGATTTTTTCGCCTTCGTTAATGAACGCGGGCACCTGCACCACCAGTCCTGTGTCCATCGTCGCCGGCTTGGTTACGTTCGAAACCGTGGCCCCTTTCAAGCCGGGCTCGGTCTGCACCACGGTCATATCCACGGTCGGCGGCAGCTCCACGCTCATCGGCTTGCCTTCGTAGAACTCGACGTGCACCCGCAGGTTCGGAATCAGGTAATCGACGGCATCGCCCAGCAGCTCTTTGGTGAGATGGACCTGTTCAAAGGTCTCAGTGTTCATGAAGTAGTAGTAGTCGCCGTCGTCGTACAGATAGTCCATCTGTTGCTCGTCCAAAATGGCGCGCTCCACGTTCTCGGTGGAGGAGAAGCGATTGTCCATCATGGAACCGTTACGCAGATTGCGCATGCGGACCTGAACGAAGGCGCGCAAGTTACCCGGGGTGCGGTGCACCATGCTGAAGATCGAGTAGAGTTCGTTGTTGTACTTGATGACCATACCTGGCCGTATCTGTGTTGCTTGCATGTTGGAACTACCATTTTAGCAGTTCGGTCCTAGCTGCCCAAAAACGGGGACAAAAAGGG
>DATLBY010000265.1:0-10324 GCA_035526665.1 Bryobacteraceae bacterium | reverse complement strand
GCGCTGCGCTAAGCTGGACCTGAATATGGACGGTGTGCGCTTCACCTGCCAGCCAAACTGCACCGCCTGTTGTGAGGTGAGAGGCTTTGTCTACCTCACCGAGCAGGATCTGCGGAACGCCGCGAAGTTCCTCAAAATGAGCGCGGCCGACTTTGAGGCGCGCTATGTTTACCGGACCGCCGGTCTGCTCCGCTTGCGGAAGCCGCCGGGCTCCCAGTGCCACTTCCTGAATGCCACCGGTTGCAGTGTTCATCCGGCAAAACCGACGCAGTGCCGTACCTTTCCCTTTTGGCCCGAATTGGTGGAGAGGCCGTCGGAGTGGAAGGAGACCGCGAAGTACTGTCCCGGAATAGGACAGGGGCCGCTGATCCAAATCGGGACTACTCTCGAAATGGCACACGAGATGCGATCCGCCTACCCGTTCATGTACCCCCCGGCCAAGGCCCGCTGAGCCTTTTTCCCTTTCGCTGCCTCACTTGCACGCTCCGAGGCATTTCCAGTGCACATTGGCAGGCCACCTGCATTTCTCTTCGGCAAATGATCGATGGATTAGGAAAAAACATCGAGCGCTACATGGACCTGCTGGCGGCCAGCCAGAAGCTGGTTGCCTCCAACATTGCAAACGCTGATACGCCTGGCTATAAAACCCGTGACATCGATTTTCAGTTCGAGTTCACAAGCATGTTGAACGGCGGTAAACCGGACGTTTTCGAGGCTCCTGGCTTGAAAGGGAAGAATGATGGGAATAACGTCAGCATGGACAGGGAAACCCGCATGCTTTCGGAAAATGCCCTCCGCTTCAACGTAGCCTCCAATCTCCTGCGCTCGCATATCCGGGTCATCCGGAGCGCCATACAGGAAGGCAAGTAAATTATGAGTCTGTTCACATCTCTTTCCGTCAGCGCCTCCGGCATGGCGGCGCAGCGCACCCGAGCCGAGTTGCTCACCGAGAATCTCGCCAACGCGGAAACCACCAGGACACCGGAGGGCGGCCCCTATCGCCGCAAGGATGCCGTCTTCTCAAGTGAAGCGCAATCGTCACCCTTTTCCTCGATTTTTCAGGCGGAACTCCAGGCCAACGGAGTGGGAGTTGCGGATGTGGTGGAGGATACTCGCGAGCCCGAAAAGCGCTACATCCCGGGACACCCGGATGCCGACGCCAGCGGTTACGTGGCCTTTCCCCGGATCAGTCAAGCGGAAGACATGGTGGATCTGATGGGTGCTTCCCGCGGTTATCAGGCCAATGTGGCGGCTATGAGCGCCGTGAAAGACATGATTCATCGCTCTTTGGATCTCCTGCGTTAAACCGTTATGTCCCTTCCCATCACACCCATTCACGCCGTACCCCACCTTCCAGCGGTTGCATCCGCGGCGGCTCCGCGGGAACCCGGCGGCGCCTTTCAGGCCATGTTCAACACCGCGCTCGGAACGGTCGAGAACCTGCGCGCCGATGCGGAAGTCAAAGTAGGGAAGTTTCTCAGCGGCGAAGGCGAAGAGCTTCACACCGTCGTTATGGCCACGCAACAGGCCGAACTGTCTATGGAACTGTTCCAGCAGGTGAGAAATAAGGTGGTTCAGGCGTACCAGGAAGTCATGCGTATGCAGATGTAATTTGGGCCAATGGAACAGCTTAAGGTACTTTATTCCAGGCTCACTCTGCGCCAGCGGGTCACCATCGGCTTCACGGCGCTGATTGTCATGGCCGCGGTCTTTGGTCTGGCGAAATGGAATAAAGAAAAGGATTTCAAGCCGTTGTACACCAGTCTGGCCGCCGAGGATGCAGGGGCTGTGGTCGCCCATTTGAAGGAATCCGGCATGGAGTTTCGCGTCACGGACGGCGGCGGCGCCATTCTTGTGCCTTCTGCGAGAGTCGCCGAAACGCGCCTGCAGATGGCGGCTCTGGGGCTGCCTAAAAGTGGTCGAATCGGATACGAGCTCTTCGACAAGAACAACTTCGGCATTACGGATTTCACTGAGCAGGTGAACTATCATCGGGCTCTCGAAGGCGAACTGGAGCGCTCGGTCAAGGCGCTCTCGGAAGTCGAGGAGGCCCGGGTTCACCTGACTCTGGCCAAGACCTCGCTCTTTATCGAATCCCGCCAGCCGGCCAAGGCAAGCGTTCTGGTAAAGCTGCGGATAGGCTCCAAAATCTCGCCACAGAATGTGATCGCCATCACTCACCTGGTTGCCAGTGCGGTCGAGGGCTTGCAGCCGCAAGGCGTCTCTGTTCTGGATATGCAGGGCAATCTTCTGAGCCGTCCTCGCAGGGATGGGACGCTCGAAGGAATTGAGGCTTCTGACTCCGCGTTGGAGTACCGCCAGCGCCTTGAGAATGATCTGCTGGCGAAGATCAACACCACTCTCGATCCGTTGCTCGGAACGGATAAATTTCGCGCCGGCGTCTCACTGGAGTGCGACCTCTCCAGCGGTGAGCAAAGTGAGGAGACCTACGATCCTACGAAGTCCGTGATGCTTAACTCCCAAAAAACCGAGGATGTGGCCGGCGGCACAGCCGTGGGAGGCGTGCCAGGCTCGGCATCCAATCTGCCGCGGCCTACTTCGCGTCCTGGCAGCAGCGGCACGGGAAGCAGCCGGAAGACGGAGACCGTCACGTATCAATCCAGCCGGACGGTCCGGCATATGCGGCTCCCCCAGGGCTCCATCAAACGGATGTCCATTTCGGTTCTGCTGGACAACAATGTGAGGTGGGAAGGCACGGGAGCGAAAGCCAGGCGCATCGTGGAACCGCCAGCTCCCGAGAAGTTGAAGGTGATTCATGACCTGGTTGCCGCGGTAACGGGATTGGTTCCCGCGCGCGGAGATCTGCTGATTGTCGAAAGCCTCCCGTTCGCCAATCCTGCCAATCCGCAGGAGGCCAATCCCGCGGCGGAGCACGCGCCCGTACCCGTTGCCGCCGGGCCCGCATTCCGTTTGCCCGCATGGTTGCTGACGGCTCTGCAAAACCCCAAGGTGCTTGGCGGTATTGCCGGCGGCCTGTTTGCGTTGATCGCCCTGTTGTTCTTCCGCCGCAAACGCAAAAGACGCGGCCTACTGCAGAGTCAAAAGGCTCTCTCTGGAAGCAATGCGGCGGAACAGGCCGCCAACCTGCGCAGACAGATGGAAGACCATGCTGCCGAGCAAGTGGCGGCCCGGGAGCAGCAGACGCTGGAAATTTTGAGTGCCCTCAAGGTGGTCCCCGCCACCACGCAAAAGGCCGAAGTATTATCCCGGCACATTGCGGAAGAGACCAAGAAGGACCCACAGGCCATCGCGCACGTCTTGCGCGCCTGGATATCGGAACAAAATGATCATCAATGACGATGCGGCTCCGCAGATCAGCGGCATCCGCAAAGCCGCCATCCTGATTGTTGTCCTGGGAGACCAAATCGGACCCGAGGTCCTCCGGCTGCTGGATGAGAATGAAGTGGAGTCGGTCAGTAAGGAGGTCGCGAAAATGACCGCGATTTCCAGCGAGCAGGCCGAAAAAGTTCTCGAAGAGTGCTACAACGTCGCGCTCGCCCACGATTACGTACTAAAGGGCGGAGTGGACTACGCGCGTAAGATCCTGATGAACGCCTTCGGCCCCGACCATGCGAAACGCATGCTCGACCGCATGATGAAGTCGCTGGGCAGCGAAGTCGCCAACTTCGATGCCCTGCAAAAAGCCGATCCCTCGCAGCTCGCCAAGTTCATCCACAATGAACATCCCCAAACTATCGCCCTGGTGCTGTCGCACCTAAACTCCTCACAGGCGGCTGGCTTGCTCTTCTCGCTTCCGTCCGAGCTGCGCGCCGACGTCGCCTTACGCATGGCCAATCTGGATCAGATCTCGCCCGAAATCATTTCCAAGATCGCCGGCATCATTGGGCAGAGGATGAAAGCGCTCGGCGAAGTCAGCCGCGAATCGTATGGCGGCGTCCGCGCGGTTGCCGAAATGTTCAACCGGCTGGACTCCTCCACCAGCCGGGACATTTTGGACACAATCGAGGCGGAGGACCCTACTCTCGTGCAATCGATCCGGCACCTCATGTTCGTCTTTGAGGACCTCCTCCTTTTAAGCCAGGAAGGCGTAAAGGAAGTCCTGGCCAAGCTGGACCGCAAGCTGCTGACAACGGCTTTGAAGGGGACCAGCGACCGGCTGCGCGAGCACTTCATGGCTTCGATGTCGCAACGCGGGGCGGAGATGCTGCGGGAGGACATGGATGCTCTTGGTCCGACCAAAATCAAGGAGGTGGATGCCGCACAGCAGCAGATCATTGCGCTAGTACGTCGCTTGGAAAGTGAGGGAACCATCAGCTTAAAAGGCGCGGTGGGTGAACAGTATGTTGTCTAGAATCGTGTCGGGCCAGAGTGCCGCGCGCGCACCGGCTATGAGCTGGACCCGCTCTCCACGGCACGCCGTGGAGGACGCCAGGCAGCCGGCCATATCAGAGGAGACGCGCAATGCCGGCATCGAAGCGCGCGAACGCGCTTCTTACCAGATGGGTTTTCGAGACGGAGAGATCGCGGCTGCCCAGGCAGCGGCTGCCCGCACTGCCGAGGCGGTGAACCGTGCGGGACGGATGCTGGAGGAAATAGCCGGATTTAAAAGCCGTCTCCGCCGTGAGGCCGAAGAAGACGTCGTCAAGCTGAGTATCGCCATCGCCAGGCGTGTCCTCTACCGCGAGATTCAGGTCGATCCGGAATCCCTGCACGGTCTGGTAAAAGCGGCCCTGGGAAAAGTGGACCTTCGGGAGTTGCATCGCATCCGTTTGCATCCCGAGGATGCGGGCCATCTTCGGACCCAACTTGCCGGCATCATCCTGCCCTCTCGTGTAGAGATAGTTACCGATGGGAGCCTGGAGCGCGGAGCGGTTCTGCTGGAGACTTCCCGCGGAAATCTTGACGGCTCGGTAGAGACACAGCTGCGCGAGATCGAACGCGGTTTTGTTGACCTGCTGCAGGGAGCACGATGAGCATCGACCTGTCCGCATACCTCGGCAGGTTGCCGGCCATGGAATCGTTTCAGTGGACCGGCGCCGTGACGCAGATGGTGGGTCTGCTCATTGAGTCGGAAGGCCCGGCCGCTGCCATCGGCGATTTTTGTGAAGTCCGGACAGCGGCCGGCCGGAGCATTCGCACGCAGGTGATTGGCTTCCGCAACGGGTGTGTCCTCTCCATGCCCTTGGAAGAGACCGATGGTATCCAGCTCGGAGATACTGTGATCGCCCGCAGGGACGCGGCGCTGGTCGGTGTCGGCCCTCGGCTCCTGGGACGTGTGCTCGATGGATTTGGGAATCCCATCGACGGGCGTGGACCGATTGTGGCCGAAGAGGGCTATCACTTATTCAAACAGCCTCCCGGCCCGCTGCAGCGCGAACATATCGCTGAGCCGCTGGTGACAGGCATTCGCGCCATAGACAGTCTTCTGCCATGCGGTAAAGGACAGCGCATCGGCCTGTTCGGTGGCAGCGGCGTGGGCAAGAGTACCCTGCTGGGCGCCATGGCGCGGCATAACGCGGCGGAGGTGAGCGTCATCGCCCTGATCGGCGAACGCAATCGGGAGGTTCGCGGCTTTATCGATCATGAGCTGGGCCCGGAGGGTCTGGCGCGCTCCGTGGTTGTGGTCGCCACCTCCGACCGCCCGGCGCCTTTACGCATTCGAGCCTGCTTTCTGGCCGTCGCCATCGCCGAATATTTCCGCGATCAGGCCAAGGACGTGCTGATGGTCATGGACTCGGTAACGCGCCTTGCCATGGCGCAGCGCGAGATCGGACTGGCCGCGGGAGAGCCGCCCAGTCAGAAGGGATACACGCCGTCGGTCTTTGCCCTGCTTCCGAAAGTGTTTGAGCGCGCCGGGAATTTTCCCAAGGGCTCGATCACCGGATTCTTCACCGTGCTGGTAGAGGGCGACGATTTCAACGAACCGATTTGTGATGCAGTGCGCGCCATACTCGATGGGCACATCATTCTCTCACGGGAGCTCGGTGCGGCCGGCCACTACCCAGCCATTGATATTCTCCATTCCGTAAGCCGCCTGGCAAACCAGATCGGCACCGCCGATCAGAAGAGATCGGCGCGGAAGATTCGCGAAGCGCTAGCCACGTATGAACGCTCCTCTGATCTGATTAACCTGGGAGCCTATGCGGCAGGGGCGAATCCGAAGCTCGATGCCGCCATTCGGGCTCGTCCCGAACTGCTCGATTTTCTCCGCCAGGACGCGCAAACCACCGCCGCACACCAGGAGACTCTGGAGCGGATGAATCAGGTTGCCTCACTCATATAGTCTGATGCGCATCTTCCAATTCAGCCTTGCGAGCGTTTTGGAATGGCGGAAGGCCCAGGCCGGCCTGCAGGAGATGCAGCTAGCCTTGCTCGTCGCCGAGCTTCACAATCTGGAGGCCAGCCAGAAGCGGGTTGCCGCCGACCGGACAGCGGCTCACCAGTTTGTCAAAGCGGGCGCCCAAATCAATTGGACGGACCTGATGGCCCTCGATTCCTTCGACCAGTTCTCCGACAATCAACAGCTGATTCTCACCAGGCGCAAAGAAGATTGCCGCAACCGCATTGCCGCGCAGCAAAGGAAAGTCTTTGAGGCTCGGCGTGACTTTCAATTGCTGGAGAAGCTCCGGGAACGTAAGAAGGCGGAGTGGGACAGGCAATCCACCGCCGAACAGGAGGACTTCGCCTGTGAGGCCTACCTGTCAAAGGTAGTGCGCGAGCGGGCCGAAGTCAAAAGGCAGCCATCAGCTTGGCCGCCTCGTTGATTCGGCTGTGAAGCGACCGGAGCGAAGCCAGAACGGATTTGGTTTCGCGATTCGCCTCGTCCCAGCGGCCCATCTCCATTGCCTCCCGTATGCCTGCCAGCGTCTTCGCGTTATAGCCGGTGTACATTCCGGGCGCCGCAATCTGATTCTTATACCAGGCGCGCCCCGGCAACCCACGCTCCTGGATCAAAGAGCGCTCCGATTTATACAAAACTGCGTTTACGTCGCCGCGAGCGTGGGCCGAGGCGCGAGCCCACGCGCCCCGTTTCAGCTGCGATTCGTAGCGGGCAGATGCGGTGTCCAATCGCTCCAGTTCGGCAACCAGCTCCCGGAAATCCACCTTGGATGCGTTCGGGAGCGCCTTGAGTTGATCCAGGTAACCGCTGACGGTTTTAACGAAGCCATGAAATTCGAAGGGGAGCAGCGGCGCCTCGGCAAACCGCATGAGCGCGGTCGCCATCACTTGCGATAGAGCTCGGCCGTAGGCAAAGTCCCCATCGGAAAATGTGGTGTACCAGTGAAAGGAATCGTAGATGGAATGATAAACGCCGCTCTGACCGCCACTCGAAAAACCGAGGTTCATGCTGGCTATTCCGAGGTGGTGGTAAAAAGCCACGTAATCGGATCCGGCGCCTAAAGAGTCCAGCGAGAAATCGACGGCTGCAGCAGTGTCCAGCCGCTTGGATTTCCACATCTTCAGAAGACTATCTTTCGTGACAGGGTCGCGCACATCGCGGAGCACTTCCGCCAGGAACTCCTGCAACGCGGGAGAGCCTCCCGCGGCCAGCACACCCTTGCCGTTGGAGTCGGAATTGAAATAGATTACCAGCTTGCCGGAAAGCTCCTCCTGGTGCTTCTCCACCCATTCGGTGGAGCCAACGAGTCCAAACTCCTCCGCATCCCACAGCGCGAATTTAACGGTACGTTGCGGTTTCCAGCCCTGTTTCCGCATCTCCGCCAGCGTGCGCGCGGTCTCCAGCAGCGAGCAGGCACCGCTGAGAGGATCGTTGGCGCCGTTGACCCAGGCATCGTGGTGGTTGCCATACATGATCCACTCGTCGGGCTCGCTGCTGCCGGGAATGGTCGCGATGACATTGTAGACCGGGCGGGTGGCAAAATCGAAGTCCAGCTTGAGATGAACCGTGGCGGCTCCAGGACCGATGTGATAAGTGATCGGGAGTGCGCCGCGCCACGCCTCAGGCGCGACCGGGCCGCCCAGATTCGCCAGCAGCGGCTTGGCGTCTTCATAGGAGATCGGGAGCACGGGGATCTTCATCAGGACCGTGGAATCCTTCATCGCTAAGCGCTTCGACCCTTTTTCCGATGCCCACCCGGGCGAAAGCGGATCGCCCACGTACAGGGGCATATCCATTACGCTGCCCCGCTGGACCGATTGCGCTGGACGGAATGGACCCTTGGGGTAGACGTCTCCCATGAAGTACCCGTCGTCCCGCGGATCTGAGTAGATGAGGCAGCCGATAGCTCCGTGCTCGTAGGCAACTTTCGGTTTGGTCCCGCGCCAGCTCTTTCCATAGCGGGCGATCACAATCTTTCCCTTGACGTCCACCCCCAGTTTGTTGAGCTCGTCGTAATCGGCGGGTATACCGTAATTTACATAGACGAGCGGCGCGGTTACGTCGCCGGCGGCTGAGTAGGCATTGTAGGAGGGAAGCTGATTCTTGTCACCCGAATTCTTGTCCTCGGGGAGCGCCTGCTCATGCAGCTTGGCCTTGTACTTCACCGGGCGCGTCATCTCGAGCGAACGGTGAGTAGGGTAGGGAAGCAGGGCCTCAAACGGTTCGATCTCGACATCCAAGCCCCATTCTTTGAAGAGCCCGGCCGCATACGCCGCCACCGCCATCGAGGCGGGGGAACCGGCATGATGGGGCTCGCGCGACATGCGCTCCATATAGGTGCGGATGCGCGCGGCTTCGGGAATTGCCCGGGCCTTCTCCTCCTGGTCAAACTCGCTCTTAGCGAGATCGGAGGGAAAACCGCGGATCGGCTGCTGCCCCAGACCGAGAACGGTGGAAAGCGTAAACGAGAGAAGTATTTTGTACATTTGCGGTCCTTGCACTGCCGGCCGAGTTCAGAAAGGCCAGGAACTCAGACACGTTGCGGGTGGAGCCGGGGAACGAGCCGATCACCTTTTGATCGGCATCCATGATCGCGTAGAAAGGGATGGCGACAGTTGCAAACTTGGTTTCCTGCAGTTTCTGGTATCGCTCCGATTCGGGGTTCGAGCGGTCCGTGTACAGCTCTACTAAAATTAGATCCTTTACCGCGGAAGCAATTTCGGTCCGCGTGAACATATTGGCCTTCATCCAATGGCAGTTGGTACACGAGTCACCGGTAAAGGTCACCAGTAGGAGTTTGCCCTCGGCGCGCGCCGCCGCGATGGCCTCGTCCAGGTTATTCTGGCGCCACTGGAGGCGCGTCCCGGAGTCCAGGCCGCCGCTGAAGACCTGGCTGGTGGAAAGCGGAACGAATCCGTCCAGTTCGCCGAGTTGCCCTCCGAACATGCCGGGCAGCAGGCTCAGCGCGAAAATCAGGAACAGGGCTCCCACCAGCATGCGGCCAATGCCGAGGGCCTCGTCGCCGCGCACCCCTTCCAGTCGTAAAAATCCCAGCAGGTAGAGGCCGGCCAGCGCGAAGAGCACGAACCAGGCCGCCAGAAAACGCTCGCGTGTGAGCAGGTTCCATTGGAGCGCCGCATCGATATTGCTCAGATACTTCAGCATGGCGGCGAGCACCACGAACCCCATTACCACCTTGACTCGGGCCAGCCAGCCGCCGCTGCGCGGCAGCCGCTTCAAGTAGGAGGGGAATAGCGCCAGCAGAAAGAAGGGGGAGGCCAACCCGGAGGCGAAGGCCACCATTCCCAGAACCGGCCGCAGCCCGCCGCTTGCCACCGAGGCCGCGAGCAAGGTGCCGACGAAGGGGCCGATGCAGGCAAACGAGGTGAGAGAAAACGTCAGCCCCATTAATAAGGTGCCGCCCACTCCGCCCGACTGTGAGGCGCGGTCCATCCGCGTGAGCAGGGACGAAGGAATGGTGATCTCAAACGCGCCCAGCAGACTCAGACCGAATACGAAGAAGACGGCCGCAATGAAGGCGCTCACAAAGGGATTGGACCCGAGCCGGTTGACGCCGAACGGACCGAGGATCGCCGCAATTCCCAAGCCCATGCCGGAGAACAAAACGACGATTCCGAGACAGAAGACCAGCGCCTGCCGAAGACTTTCGCCGCGGGTGACCCCCTCTTTATTCAGGAAAAACGAGAGGGTAATCGGGATCATGGGAAAGACGCAGGGCGTGAAGATGGCGGCGAGCCCCAGTCCGAAAGCGAGGGCCAGAAATCTGCCGAGATCCTCTTCCCGCCGTGTCTGCGGCGCCACGGGTGCGGCGGCAGTGCCGGCGGGTGCCAGCGTATTTGGCTGGAATTCCGTATAGCCGGCCGGAATAGCGAGGGCGGCACCTGGGGCGGCGGGATCAATTTTCAGCTTCGCAGTCGCGGTCGCCTTTCGGGGAGGCAGGCATTGTTTGTCGGTGCAGAG
This sequence comes from Bryobacteraceae bacterium, assembly GCA_035526665.1. Classification (GTDB taxonomy): domain Bacteria; phylum Acidobacteriota; class Terriglobia; order Bryobacterales; family Bryobacteraceae; genus DATLBY01. The sequence continues at coordinate 21 of DATLBY010000265.1, read as the reverse complement.
CTGGTAGCGCATCTGCGCCGT
>DATLBY010000264.1:0-11214 GCA_035526665.1 Bryobacteraceae bacterium | reverse complement strand
CGGTCCGAGTCGGCGCCGATGTCCGTCTGCAGACGATGTACTCGGATTACATCGCAGCAGGCATGAAGCAGTACGAAGAGACGCGCGATCCCGATCTGGCGCAGCGAATGTTCCTGGCGGCCGAGGAGAACCGGGCGACAGCCTTCCGTGAGAAGCTCCTGTCGAGCACGCCGCTGCCGCCTGAATATTGGACTACGCTCGCCCAGTTGCGGCAGGCTGAAGTCTCTCCGCAGCAAAATCATCCCACGCCCGGCAGCCAGCTGCCACAACTGCGCCTTCGTTTAGTGGAATTCGAATCAAAGACGGGAATTGGACAAAAGTCATTGTTAATTGGGCAGGATACCGTTTCAGAGTGGAATTCTCCTAAGAAAAGAGAGACAAAGGCAGAATCTAATGCACTATCGGTATTCCAGCAAAAAATGCTGGATACGGAAGCTCTTCTCAGCTTTCATGCCGGTGAAAGGGGATCTTATCTCTGGGCGATTACTCGAAACAGCTTCGAAGTACGGCTTCTGTCTTCGAACGCGGAGATCGCGGAAAGGGTGGCAGAGTTCCGCCGCGCCATCCTGAGCGATTCACCGGCGCAGGAAGCCTTGGGAACGGAGCTCTACCGCCGGCTGTTTGGCGAAGTCACGCCGCACGTAAGCGGAAAGCGACACTGGTTGCTCGTTCTGGACGGTGCTCTCTTCCAACTTCCAATCGCAGCCCTCCGCACGCCCGATTCGAAATACCTAGTGGAACATCACTCTCTTCGCATTCTGCCGGCGGCCGGTATGCTGCTGGACCGTACCAAAGTTCCGCCTGCGCGGCCGGGGAGGGGATTTATGGGCGTGGGGGATCCCATCTACAACACCGCGGATCCGCGATGGAACGCCCGGGGAATCATTGCGTCCCCTGGCCGGAGTTCCCCGGGGGGGCCAGGTTGGGCCTCCATGGAATTCGCTCGTCTGCCGGCGAGCCAACGCGAGATTCAGGCTTGTGCCGCGGCGTGGAAATCGCAGGTACCCCCAATTCTGTTAGTCGGAAGCCAGGTGGAGCGAGAACGTGTTTTTGCGGCGCTTTCGCGCCAGCCCGAAGTGGCCCATTTTGCTACACATGTAGCCGAAAATCCGCATTCGGAGGGGGAATTCCGGATCGTCCTTGGACTCAGCCCAGGCGGCCGACCGGAGTTTCTAACGCCAGGCGAAATTGCGGCATCCCGGTATAGGCTCGGTCTGGTGGCGCTCAATGGATGCAACTCAGGACAAGGAAAGGCGCTCCCGGGGGCCGGTCTGATCGGGTTAACCCGATCCTGGCTCATCTGCGGGGCCCAGGCCGTGGCGGCGACACACTGGCCGACCAACGATGAGTCGGGGGATTTATTCAAGGAATTTTATCGTTTTGCCGGCCGGAGCGGACTACCGCTCTCCGCCGCGTTGAGCGCTGACGCGCTTCAGGCATCTCAAATTGAGGTTCTGAAATCCAGGACCTGGCACTCACATCCCAAATATTGGGCCGCCTACTTTATTGTGGGCAAGGATTGAAAATTCAATGTCTGTTCGGCCGGAAATGGCACATGAAGTTGACAATATAGCCGGAAGCCATCATGGCCTTGCCGTTTCAGCGGACGCGGGTGTGTCCCCGTTTGGGGCAACGGTGGATTGGGCTCAGCTGGTATCGCGTATCCAAGCTGGCGATCAGGCGGCCATGGAGGAGCTATACCGGCTCTTTTCCAGAGGTATCCGCTTTTACCTGTGCCGCCAATTGGGAGCCCAGGAGCTAGATGACAAGGTGCACGACACCTTCCTGATTGTGGTGAATGCCATCAAGCGCGGCGATCTTCGAGAGCCCGAGCGGCTCATGGGGTTTGTCAGGACCATCGTTCGCAGACAGGTAGCGGCTCATATCGATGAGGCCGTGCAGTTGCGGCGGGAACACACAGACATAGAGGCGGACGGCATCACCCTGGTCGACGTCAAGAGGAACCCGGAAGAGCGGGCGATCGGGCAGGAGGAGGAGCAACTGATGACATCCGTGCTCCAGAGCATGTCCGGCCGCGATCGCGAAATCCTAACGCGCTTCTACCTCAATGAACAATCGCAGGATCAAATCTGTCACGATATGAAGATATCGGAGACTCAGTTCCGCTTGCTCAAATCGCGCGCCAAGGCCCGGTTTGGAGAGCTCGGAAAGAAGAAACTTCAGAAAAAGCCCGCCGGATCTTTTTTGATGAGAACTTTGGCCGGGAGCCGCCACTACCTTCTTGATAACAAAAAGGCGTAGTACCAAGGTTCAGATAGTTCTAAGGTTAAGTATGGCGGTCGATCCAACCTCTCATCTTTCCGACGAAACGCTCGAAAGATTTGCGATGAGCAAACTTGCCGAGCCGGCTCTGGCTCCGTGTGAAGAACATCTGCTGCTGTGTCATTTATGTCAAGATAAACTTCAGGATATGGATAAGTACGTTCGGGCTGCAAAATCTGCGGCTGCGAAATTGCCGGCGGAGCCAGCTCCACTAGGCGAGCGGATCCGGAACGCTCTATCGGGAGTTCCCCGATCTGTTTGGGGGGTGGGGCTGGCAGCCGCCTGCGCGCTGCTGCTTATCGTTCCGAGCCGAACTCCACCTAGTCAGGCGATCGAACTAAGCGCGAACAGGGGAACGGAGATCAGTACTCCACAGGTAAAACGGGGGAGTCCTGTGACGCTGCAGTTGGATCTGACCGACGTATCTGCTTCGCCCATTTATACTGTTGAGGTAGTGAACGCCTCAGGCGCTCTCATCTGGGAAGGAAAGGTTGAACCAGCGGCTAATAAGCTGACAGCCGCCGTTCCCGAGCAGCTGGCCGCGGGCCGCTATTGGGTGCGATTGTACGGCAATTCGCTCAAAACCGACCTGCTTCGCGAGTACCCTCTGGCAGTGAAGTAAGCAGCTAGCTTTCGTACGTTTTCCAACTTAAATCACCGGGCGAATAGGGTCTCCGGGGCGTATTTTGCCGCCCGTGAGCACCTGCGCCCGAAGCCCCGCTTTGTGTATCAATGCAGGAAGTACGCCGGGAATGGTCAAGGCTGCCAAGTGCTCACACGGTTCACACAGTCTGATTCCGTGAATCCGGACGCTGCCGATCTGAAAATCGCGCCCCACCAGATCGTTCAAAGGAACGCCGCTGGTGACGAGCTGCCGGCGCAGGTCGGCCGCTTCCAGAGAAACTCCGGATGTGGCGAGGAAGTCCTCGATGGATTCGGCCGCAACCAGAGTCAACTCCCGATCCGGCTCTCCCGGCTTACAGAAAGTCCCTGTCCCGTTGAAGTAACGGTCGCCCGCCAGGCCGCGGCCCGGTACGGCTTCCGCTTCCATAACCTCGCGCGGCCTGGCGGAGCGCGCCTCCGCGATAAGTATCTGAACCAGGGTTCCGTGCCACATATCCGAATAATACATTACATCTGCTTAACCCGAGGAACCGGATAGGTGCCTAATCCATCTGTATTACTGAGGTGACGTGGCATGATAAACCCATTGAGATGGACACCGACGTTATTCGCCGGACTTCTGGCTGTTTCGATGTTTGGCATTCCCCAGATCGCCGCCGCGCGCGAGCGGTGCAACAATCAGAATTCCAACAATAGCCGCAGTTATCGGAACTCTTCCAATACATACTACGAGCAGGGCTACAGGCGGACGGATCGCTCTCGCGACCAGGGGTATGGTTACGGGGATAACGGCTATCGCAACCAGGATTACCGTGATACCGGCTATCGCAACCAAGCTTACCGTGATAACAGTTACCGCAATCAGGCCTACCGTGATAATGGCTATTACAATGACGGGTACGGCTACAGCGGTTACCAGCCCCAAAGAACCGCCGGGAAGTCCGCAGCGATCATAGGCGGAGGAGCCGCGACCGGGGCTGCCATCGGCGCCATGACCGGCGGCCTCAAAGGGGCGGCGATTGGAGCGGCTGTCGGAGGCGTGGGCGGGTTGATCTACGATCGAACAACCCGGAACCGCACCAACGGCTGGTAATCACTTTTCAACCCTTCATTCTGGACTGGCACCAACATCGTGTTGCCAGTCCTATGTTTAAAAAACTCTTCGGCTCAGCCGCCGAACCCTAAAGCTGGCAGTTTCCGCCACGGCCATTACCGCCATGACCCCCGCTTGAACGGGGTCGGTTACTACCAGGTCGGCAGCGTCCGGCACACTTCCTGCCATGTTGAGGCTGATGACGAGCAGCCCTTCTTCCCGCACTTCGCGAACCGCCACTTCGATATCCCCACCCATCAGCGAGCCGGCGAGCACCAGGGCGCGGGCTCGCGGGAGATACCGGACAGCGCGGACTGCGTCAGCCAGCGGCTGCTCCCCCACTAGAGGGATAGTATCCACGGAAATGTGTTCGCCCCGGATATTATGGCGGTCGGCTTCCGAGATGGCTCCGATGGCGACCTGTCCCACCTGAGCCCCGCCGCCAATGATGATGATTCGTTTGCCGTATATAGTCCCGATGCTTTTGACGAGGGTCACGTGCTTAACGACCGGGAGGCCCCGAAGGTCTTCGGCCAGCACCTCCGGATCGGTCAACAGCTCGATTTCAAAGTAGATGCGGGCTTCCGGGGGGTGGCTCTCGAGGATGTTGACCGATGAGATGTCCCCCTGGTGCTGCGCGACTACGCCGGTGAGCTGATACAGCACACCGGGACCGGGCTCCACATGCACGATGATGCCGATCCTTTGCGCCACTTATGCCTCGTACTTCTTAAGCAATCCTTCCCAATGTCCCTGGGCCTGGAGGATCATTTCGACAACCTCGCGCACGGCGCCGGAGCCGCCTGGCTGTTGGGTCACCATGTGAGCCGCTTTCTTCACTTCCGGCCGGGCATTGGCTGTCGCGATGGCCAATCCGACGCGCCGCATCACGACGATGTCCGTCAGGTCGTCGCCAATGTACGCCACTTCGTCTTTATCAATTCCGCAGTCGCCGAGAATTTCATCCAAGATCGGAATCTTCTCTATATGTCCTTGATATACATAGGAAAACTTGCATTGTTTGGCGCGCTCGTCGGTAGCAGGAGAGACGCGGCCACTGATCAGTCCCGTCTTGATGTTGTTCCAATTGAGCCACTGGAGGGCGATCCCGTCCTGAGAATCAAAGCCCTTGGTTTCCACCATTTTGCCGCTGGCGTCAGGCACGTTATAAAGGCGGCCATCGGTAAGCACTCCATCCACATCCATCAGGAGCAGCCGGACACGCTCGGCCAGTTTCGTCACACCCAAATTGAACTCTCCTCAAGGTAACAATATGCGACTTACAATGAAGGAGTTGAACTCCCCAGTGCTCGATCGCGTGACCGGAATCATCTCTCGTTATAACATGATCCGCCGCGGTGCCCGGCTCGGTTTAGCGGTCTCCGGCGGCGCCGATTCGGTCTGTCTGCTGCATCTGCTGCGCGAGCTTGCCCCAACCTGGGCGGCGACGCTGAGCGTGCTGCATTTGAACCACCTGTTGCGCGGTGAGCAGTCGGACAGTGATGCCGAGTTCGTCGGTAAGATGGCATCGGAGCTTGGCTTACCGTTCCACCAACGGCGGGTGGACGTAGCGGCCGTGGCGGACAACCTGGAACAGGCGGGCCGGCAAGCGAGACTTGAGTTTTTTCGTGAAATGCTGGCGTCGGATCTGGACCGGGTGGCCACCGGACATACAGAATCGGATCAGGCCGAAACCGTGCTCTTCCGTTTCCTGCGAGGCGCGGGGACGGCAGGGCTGTCGGGCATTCTGCCGGTGACAGGCGAGGGATTGATTCGTCCGCTACTGAACTGTAGCCGGGCGGAAATCGAGGATTTTTTGCGCGAGCGCTCGATTCCCTGGCGCGAGGACCATACAAACCAGGACCTTAGGTACGCCCGAAACCGGATCCGGATTCAACTGATCCCGCAACTGGAGGCAGAGCATAACCCGGCGGTGATTCAGACGCTGGCGCATATGGCGGTGCTCGCCAATGACGAAGAAAGCTACTGGGTAGGTGAAATGGACCGTCTGGCGCCGCGGCTGCTCATCCAAAAAGGCCCGGCCTTGCTACTTCGAGTGAAGGAATTGACTGACTTGCCGATCGCCGTGCGCCGGCGGCTGGTGCGGCGTGCTCTGCAAATGGTGAAGGGTGATCTCCGCTCGCTGTCTTTCCCACATGTGGAACGCGTCCTCGCAATGGCGGGGGATCCCGCTGGGCATGGCCGGGCGATTCTGCCGGGACTGGATATTTTCCGGTCTTTCGAGTGGCTTCGCATTGCGCCGCCACATACCGTTTCCCGCCAGGAGCGAGACTACTGCGTGCCGCTGGCCGTTCCGGGATCCCAGGTAATTCCGCATGGCGGTTCCCGTATCCAACTGGAAATATTTGAAATCCCGGCTGCCTCGGGAGCCGCACCTCAGGATTGGGGATATAATACAGTTGATGGCGACCGCCTCGCGAGTCCGCTGGAATTGCGGAACTGGAGGCCGGGTGATCAGTACGCTCGCCCGGGCGGTACCACAGAGAAGATCAAGTTTCTTTTTCAGCAGGAGCGGATCCCTCTCTGGGATCGTCAGGGCTGGCCAATCATTACCAGTGGAGACAGAATCGTTTGGGCGAGGCAGTTTGGTCCGGCAGCCGATTACTTGCCAACTTCCTCAAGCCGGCGAATTCTACGAATCACCGAAGTTGAAAATAATGACGAACATTGAATCGAAGAGCTCACACTCAGCGTCACTATATGCAGAGCCTTCCTCTTACCTACCAGGCCTCGTCGAGGAGACAGCATGAGTTCCAACATCAAATCAGCCGTAGTGTGGATTGTCCTAGTTTGTGTGGCAGTCCTGCTTTGGGTGGTCATCAAAAGCGGAAAGAACACCAGCGAAGTGCAGTTGAGCTTCTCCGGGTTCCAGAAAGAAGTGGAACTGGGCAAAGTGAAGCAGGTGGTAGTCAGCGGCACTGAAGTGAGAGGTACTTACAACGACGGAAATAGATTCCGTACTGTTGCGCCTATTAACTTCCCCGACTACATCAAGCAACTCAAGGAAAAGAACGTAGACACCGAGTTCAAAGACGTCACTTCAGGCAACTGGGTATCCATTCTGATTAACGCCATTCCATTCGTGCTGTTGCTGGCATTCTGGATTTTCATGATGCGGCAGATGCAGAGCGGGGGGAATAAAGCGCTCAGTTTTGGCAAGAGCCGCGCCCGGCTGCACTCTTCGCAGCAGAAGAAGGTTACTTTCAAAGATGTGGCTGGCGTGGAAGAGGCGAAGGAAGAGCTGCAGGAGATCATCGAGTTTCTGCGCGAGCCGCAGAAATTTCAGAAGCTCGGCGGCCGTATTCCCAAGGGTGTGCTGCTGATCGGCCCTCCCGGCACCGGTAAGACATTGCTGGCGCGTGCGATCGCCGGCGAGGCGAACGTACCATTTTTCTCAATTTCCGGCTCCGATTTCGTCGAGATGTTTGTCGGCGTGGGCGCAAGCCGCGTGCGTGATTTATTCGAACAGGGCAAGAAGAACGCTCCCTGCATCATCTTCATTGACGAAATCGATGCGGTGGGACGGCACCGCGGCGCAGGACTCGGCGGCGGACACGATGAACGCGAGCAGACTTTGAATCAGCTGCTGGTGGAGATGGACGGCTTTGAATCGAACGAAGGAGTAATCCTGGTTGCCGCGACGAATCGTCCCGACGTTCTGGATCCCGCCTTGCTTCGGCCCGGCCGATTTGACCGCAGAGTAGTGGTAGGCCGCCCTGACGTGAAAGGGCGCGAGCTCATTCTGCGCGTCCACACCAAAAAGACCCCGTTGGGAGACGATGTTGATCTGGCGGTAATCGCCCGCGGCACGCCGGGATTTGCCGGCGCCGATCTGGCGAACTTGGTCAATGAGGCTGCTCTGGTTGCCGCTCGAAACAACCGCAAAGTCATCATGCAGGTGGATTTTGAGCTGGCCAAAGACAAGGTCATCATGGGAGTGGAACGTAAATCCCTCATCATCAGCGATGAGGAGAAGAAGAATACCGCCTACCATGAGGCGGGACATGCGCTGGTGGCGATGATCATGCCGCATGCCGATCCGCTACATAAAGTCACGATCATTCCGCGGGGAATGGCCCTGGGCGTGACGATGCAGTTGCCGATTGACGACAAGCACTGCTATAGCAAAGACTATCTGAATACCCAACTGGCCATCCTGATGGGCGGCCGTATCGCTGAAGAACTGTTCATGCACCAGATCACAACAGGCGCAGGCAATGACATTGAGCGCGCCACGGAGCTGGCTCGCAAAATGGTGTGCGAGTGGGGCATGAGCGATCTGGGGCCGATGAGCTTTGGCAAGAAGGAAGAGCAGATTTTCCTGGGGCGCGAGATCACACAGCATCGCGATTTCAGCGAGGCTACCGCCATACGCATCGACGAACAAGTACGAGTTCTGTGCGAGTCCGGTTATCAGAACGCGCACCGGATTATCGAAGAGCGCTCTGAAGCGCTGGTCCGGATTGCGGAAGCCCTGCTGGAGCGCGAAGTTCTGGACGGCGCCGAGGTGAAGCAGTTGATTGACGGCCAGACACTGCGGCCGCTGGATACGCCCAAGAATTCCGACGACAACAAGGCGCCGCAGGTACTTCGCCCCGATGGCGTCCGCGTTCCTGGTTTGAATGAGGGAGGAAGCCCGCTTCCCGCGTGATTCCCGCCTTTCCTGTTTACCTGTTTGACGTAGACGGTACCCTGGTGGACTCCGCTGCAGATATTTGCGGAGCCATCAGGGATGTTCTTGCAAAAACTGACCGCAACGACGTCGACGACAGTTACCTAAGAAAATTTATTGGCCATCACCTGATTGACCTCTTTGTAGATCTGTTCCCGGGGATGGCGGTGGGCGAGATCGATCATTTGGTTTGCGAGTATCGCGCGATCTATCCGGCGAGGCAGCATAGCGAAACGCGTCTTTACCCCGGTGCGATGGAAGCTATACAGACTTTGGGTGGACGCAAGTCGACGGCGACCACAAAGGGAACTCCGACGACCCGAATTGTGCTGGAAAAATTTGGTTTACTGCCGTATTTTGACCACGTGCAAGGGACCGACGGATTTCCCGCTAAACCCGCCCCGGATGTCATTTTGGCATCGCTGAAAGCATTGAGGGTGAAGCCGGAAGACTGCCTGCTGGTGGGTGACGCAGCACCCGACATGGAGGCCGGCCGGCGAGCCGGCGTGAAGATTTGCGCGGTGACCTACGGCTACGGTGATCGAGAGGCTATGGCGCGTTTTGAGCCCGATTATTGGATAGACGACCTACGCGAGCTGTGTGCTCCCGGTGCACCCATACAAGATGCAAAGACGCGTTTACATTACTCACCTTCGGCCTGAATACCGAGCGGCGTACCTTGCAGCGCATCAGAACATAGCGGCCGAGCTGCTGGAGCGCTATCGTATTGCGGGGATGAAGAGCTGCGGTGTTTACCTGCGAAACGACGTGCTGGTGCTGGTGACCGAAGCCGAAGACCTGGACAAAGCACAGCTAACGCTGGCAGAAGATCCGGTGGATCAGGAATGGCAGCGCTACCTGAAGCCCATGAAGGCCGACGGAGATTATGAGAAGATGGGCGAGATTTTTCGCGCCGACTGGTAGGGGTTACCGGGGCGCAAGTAATTCTTTAATCGCGAGCCCTACCGTACTTAAATAATCATCCAGGCGTGTGGGTTTGAATATATAGCGATCGGCACCCAACGCCATGGCGCGTTTTTGGTCGTGTGGCGACTCCGAGGATGTCAGAATGGCAGCGGGAATACTGTTATTTGTCGGACATTCTCGCACCGACTTTAGGACATCCAGACCGCTGCTGCGGGGTAGATTCAAGTCAATCAGAATCAAATCAGGTTGTAATCGGGGGCTTCCATCGTCGGGGCAGAGGGCTTGGATCGCCTCCTCCCCATCCTCGAAACGTTTGATTTCAAAAGGAAGTTTCTGAGCTTTTAGAGCTTCGCGGACAAGAAGCACATCCGCCGGATTATCTTCCACAACTGCAATCAGCACTCGCCGCCCGCTCTCCGTCATGAACTCTGCGTCCTCCCTTTACCTGGTACTTGCCGAGCCAGAGTACTACTGCAGATCGGTTTCACCCGCTTTCACCGTTTTAACGCTAACACGGGATTGTAGGAATAGTTTTATATTCATTAGGATTATTTTAAACTAGGTGGATTCGGCTGCGCCCGGTATGGTAATCCCGCGGGACACTGTGGTTACCGCCAGGCCGCCAGTTCCGAGAGATTCAGACGACCAGTATAAATGGCCATCCCGAGGGCCGCATGCACGTTGATTTGGTCCAGCGCCCGGATATCTTCGAGCGTAGTAATCCCCCCTGCAGCTGTAATCTCATGGAAAGTCACCTGCCGAAGACGCCGAAACCAATCCAAATCGGTGCCTTGCATCATGCCCTCTTTGTCCACATAGGTGCAAAGAAATTCACGGCAATACGGCTCGAGGCTTTGAATGACTTGCTCGGCGGTAAAATTGGTCGCCTCGCGCCAACCCTTTACAACAATCCGGCCATCCTTGGAATCGAGCGCGATCACGGTGGCGGCGGCGCCGACCGCATCCCGCAGTTCCCGCAGGAATACTTCATTGATTCCGGTGGAGGTGAAGGCGGAAGTGCCGACAATCACCTTGCGGGCTCCCTGATTTAGGAGTGTCCGGGCGCGTTCGACGGTACGGACGCCGCCGCCCACGCGAGTAACAGCGCGGGCAGTTATGTACTCCACCAGCGCGTCATTCGAACCTTTTCCGAGGGCTGCATCCAGATCGATGACCTGAATTTCTGGAAATGCCGAAAACTTATCGACCATCTCCTGCGGGGTTCCCCCCTCCAACGCCTTGTTGCGGCCCTGCACCAGCTGGACCACCTTACCATCCATCAAATCGATACAGGGAATGATCACGAGCCAATCCTCCTGGTGGGAACTCCGTTTTTGTCTAGATAATCCTTCAGCTGGTCGACCGTATAGGTTCCGTAATGAAATACGGAGGCGGCCAAAGCAGCGTCTGCCTCGCCCTCGGTGAGCACTCGCAGGAAATCCTCCGGTTTGCCGGCGCCTCCGGACGCAATGACGGGAATCAGAGTCGCCCGGGACACGGCGCGCGTCAGCTCGCAATCGAAGCCTGTCTGCACGCCATCTGTATCCATGGAGGTGAGCAGAATCTCGCCCGCGCCCAGCTGTTCCCCTCTTCG
>DATLBY010000263.1:0-3237 GCA_035526665.1 Bryobacteraceae bacterium | reverse complement strand
CCAAAGGGCGCGTGGTGGAGCAGGATATTGTGGATCAGTACTGGCCGGGTCCACGATCCCGCCCCTTTGATGATTCGGTCGGCATTGGGTTCTACATGGTGGACATTCACCCCTGCGGAGCCAATGAGCGCGGGCGCATGATGATGCCGAAGCCCTTCCAGATCCCGCTGGCTACGCTGCTGCCCCAGGCTCCGCTCAACTTCCTGCCGGCCGGCAAGAACCTGGGAGTTACGCACTTGACGAATGGCGCTTTCCGCCTTCATCCTGTCGAGTGGATGGTGGGGGAAGCGGCCGGCACTGTCGCGTCGCTAGCGATCCTAAATGGGACGCAGCCCGAGGTGAGGACCATTCAGCGCGACCTTGTCCGGGCCGGCGTTCCCATTTTCTGGTTCGATGATCTGACGGTGGACCACCCGGCGTTTGCCGCGATACAAATGGCTGCGATCCAAGGCATCTATCCTCTGGGCGGGGATCTGCACGCCTCGCCGGACGCGCCTATCACGCGGGCCGAAGCCGCCATCGCTTTGGCGGCGTACTTCGGGGAGAAACTGGATCGCGATCACGCGATCCGGGCCGTGATTGATCGCGGCTGGATGGCCACCGACCACCGCAACTGGTTTCATCCCGATCTGCCTCTGCTCTGGAGCGATGTCCGGAACAATCGACTTCCGCGAGCTCTACCGCCTGCGGCCGGTGTGAATCCCGGACCGGTGAAGCGATCCGAATTTGCCGGCCGGTTGCTTTTACCTTGAGTTCACACGCTATGAAAATCAGAGTCCTCGGCATTCTTCTTCTTGCTTGCGCTGCCTCTCCGGCGGGGGACTATTTCCCGCCGCCCGATGGCGCCGGCGGCTGGCGCAGCTTGCGCGATGCGGCAAAAATCCGCAAGATCGGCGGCATGGATTTGGCCAAGCTCGACCAGGCATTCGAGTATGCCCGGCGGAGCAGCCAGCATGGCGGGCTGCTTGTCGTGCGGCATGGCTGGTTGGTCTACGAGAAGTATTACGGCAAGGGAAACCGGGAAGCGATTCCGGCCATGGCCTCGGTGGGAAAGGCATACACCAGCATCGCCTGCGGCATCCTGCTGAAAGACAAACACCAGCTGATCCCGGAGGGACTCGAGCAAAAGGTGTTCACCAAAAAATATTTGCCGGAAGCTCTTCCTCTGACGGAGCCTGCAAAGGCCGGTATCAAGCTGGGGCATCTGCTGAGCATGGCGGCCGGATTTCATGGGGAAGGCAGCAATCCCGGGTTCGTCAACTTTCAACCCTCGGTCAAACTGGATCCGCTCCCCCGTCCGGACAAGCCCGTGGATCAGGACCTCAGTGCCTTGCACACTCCGCTGTGGACCGAGCCAGGCGGCGGATACTCGTACGCCTCTTCGTCGCCCCATGTTGCCTCCATCGTCCTGCGCCACCTGGCGGGAATGGAGATGCAGCAATACATCGACGAGAAGCTGGCCAAGCCCATGGGTTGGGGACCATGGGGATATGCCACCCGTCGCGCGACGGGGATTCTGCCCCACACCCCGGGCGGAGGGGATATTGCGGTGCGTTCGACGGATGCGCTGCGCTTCGCGTACCTGCTGCTGCACCAGGGCCGCTGGGGCGGGAAGCAACTCGTGCCGGCGGATTATGTAGCGCTTTGCGGCCGCCCTTCGCCCTACCAGAAACATGCGCCATTCAGCCTGATGTTTGAGGTGAATGCCGACGGCCACGTAGCAGGCGCGCCCGCGGACGCGTACTTTAAATCCGGTGGGGGAGGGTACGGCATCCTGGTGGTTCCCTCGCTCGACCTGGTGATCTATAAGATGGCAGGTAGCGACTCGCAGTATGATCCTTCGCTCACGGGCCTCGCCCAGACCTACAAATACGATGGTTCGCGCGACAACTGGAAGCCCGCGGCCCGCAGCCAGTTCAGCGACGGACCGATAGGAACCGATGATGGCGTCCGCAGGATCCTGGAAATGGTCGCGGCGGCGGTTGTGGAGTAGGAGGACAGAATAGGCCAAAATGGATAACAGCATCACATGTCGTTCCGTAACTTGAAGTCCTATTCGGCTTTGCCGCTTGCGATTTGCCTGCTGTCCGCGGCGGAAGTCCCGAAGGAAGGTGTCACGGAACAGTTCGCAAAGCGGACCGCGCGCCTGTGGTCGCTGCAGCCCGTTGTCAAGCCTGAGGTTCCTTCGGGAGCGACCGCTTCGGCCAATCCGATCGATGCTTTCGTCGGCGCCATGTATAAGGAAAAGGGCCTTCGACCGGTTAAAAAAGCGGACAAGCTGACTTTGCTGCGCCGCGTGTATTTCGATCTGACCGGTATTCCCCCGACGCCCGCCGAGCAGGAGGCGTTCCTGTCGGACTCCTCGCCCGATGCTTACGCCAAGGTAGTGGACCAACTGCTGGGCAACGAACAGCATGGCGTGCGCTGGGCGCGGCGGTGGCTGGATGTGCTCCGTTATGCGGACCTGGACGGCGTGGACGGCTCGGTGATGCCCGCCGCCTCAGGCATCTATCTGTGGCGCGACTGGGTGATCGGGGCGCTGAATCAGGACATGCCCTACGACGGCTTCGTGAGGGCTCAGATTTTGGGTAATCGGTACCGGCGGGAAGTCATTACGAGCACCAACGGGCGGCGCGCCGCGGCGGAAGGACCAGTCGCGGATACGTTCGCTCTCGGTTTTCTGGCTCGAGCCGCGCTGACGCGCAACGATAGGGACCGGGACATCTCCCTCTCCGCCGTGGAAACCATTTCCACCGCCTTCATGGGGATGACGGTTGGCTGCGCAAAATGCCACGACCACATGTACGATCCCATCCGGCAGACCGATTTCTATGCCATGAAAGCGCTCTTCGATCCTTTGGTGCTCAAGAACGTGATGCTGGCCACCCCGGCGGAAATATTCGCGGCGGGCCAGAAACTGGATGAGTACAAGAAACAGAAGGCGCCGGTGGACTCGGCTATCGAGACTCTCATTGAGCCGTATCGGACAAAACTCTTTGACGAGCGCGTAGCCCTGCTCACCGCCGATGTGCAGCAGATTGTCCGCAAGCCGGAACGCGACCGCACCGCGGCCGAGCAGAAGATTTTCGACGATTATTTCCCGGTGCTGCGGATCGACCCCTCCAAGATCAAGGAAATCATGCCGAAGGAGGAAGCGGCCAAATATGACGCCTTGCGTAAGCAACTGGGTCAATTGACGGCTCCGCCGGAACTGCCTTCCTATTGGACTCTGGAAGA
>DATLBY010000262.1:0-24870 GCA_035526665.1 Bryobacteraceae bacterium | reverse complement strand
CCTGGGCGGACGTAAACGCCGAGCCGTCCAGATAGGGAGTGAGCCTCCGATCGAACGCCGTCCAGTCGAGCGCCACCTTGGAGCCGTTCACGCTGAGCCCTGGCCGGTATGCGTAGATGAGCGGCGTGAACCGGTGCTGCCTCGCCAGTTGATAATACGCAAGCTCTTCCTTCGGCTGCATGTTCCGCATGGAGCCGTTCCAGATGTCGCCCGGCAGGTGACTCTCTTGCGGCAGCGCAAAATCCCAAACGTCGAGCGCCACTTGCAGGCTCTGCGACCCCCCGGCCCAGGACACTGCAATCTCGCCCGAGTACCGTCCGGGAGGAGCCGACACACGATCGTAGGGCACGAAGAGATCGATCCAGATTCCCTGATTCTTCTGCCCGGCGATGTTGTTGTACACATCCGGAATCGAAAACGGAAATCCTGAAAACAGCTTCACGCGGCGCTCCGGCATGAGCGCATCGGGATACCATCCGGGACCCAGGGAACTGCGTTCGTAACCCGACGTGGGGTTGCGCGCATTCACATACCATTCTTTGAAAACGGATATGTACTTGCGCTCGATGACGGCCCCGCCGGGACCTTTCAGTGCAGAGATGCGTACGTCGGCATCCTTGAGCTGCGAGTCCGTTTCCACGATCACCTGGAAAGCGGCAAACTCGTTGCGTCCCGCGCGGAGAGACACGGTCTTCGTCCCGGCATTCCAGATCGAATTGCCCGGGCGTGGATCCCCGCTTGGATAATCCTTATGAATGTCGGGCCGGGCCTCGAAGAGCCGGCCCGTCACCGGGTTAACCCGGACGCCGTCACCAACCGCCCAAATTCGTGTACCGGAATCGGCACAGGGCGCCTGCTTCGCAGCAGCAAGTAGAAAAATCAGGAGAAGAGCCGAACGCATCGTGCCGAGTATATCGAACTCGCGCGCAGCCCCCGCCCACTTTTATAGCTGCAGGGAATTGGCTGCCGCGTTACCCGGCGATGCCGCTCAGTTTACGATTCGCCGTCGCGAATGGGCCGAGGCCGATGCCCAGCACTTCGTCGGTCAGCGTAAGGTAGAGTTCCGCCACTGTCCCGTTCAGCCGGCTATGTAGTCCGGTCTGGAGCCGGCCCGCGTGACCGGCCAGAATGATGGGACAGTTCGTGTTCTTGTGCGGATTGGCCTCGGCATGCTCGTGAACAAACGTCAGCAGCGTGTGATCCAGAAGATTGCCATCGCCCTCGGGAATCGACTTGAGCTTGGCTAACAGGTACGCGAATTCCTCCACATGCCATTTGCAGATGTCCCGCAGGATGCGTTGTCCCGTGGCGCCGTCCGCGCCGGGCGCAAGGCCGTCGCGATGCGTGTAATCATGATGCCGCGCCGCGGTGTAGCCGAGCCACGGAAAGCGCGCGATGCCCTGGCACTTGGTCAACATATAGGACGCCACGCGCGTCTGGCGCGTCGCGAAGGCGTAGGCCAGCAGATCGCTCTGCAGCTTGGCCACTCTGGGCCAGTCCCGCATATCGCCCTCGAAATCCTCCGGCGACATACGCAGCGCGTAATCCTGCGGCAGGTCGGAGATGGCACGCTCCAGGTCGCGGACTCCCGTCAGGTGCTCTTCCACCCGCAGGGCGTCCTCCTTGGGCAGCGTCTTCTTTAATATGGCCGCATCCTCGCGCACCGTATCCAGAATCGTGCGCTTGCGATTCACCCAGCCTTCTTCGTGAACGCCGAACAGCCGGTCAAACAGTTTGTGCGGAATCTCTTCCGGCGGCAGCGGCCGGTCCGCCGCGGCCCACGTCATGTTGCGCTGCATCGATCCGCCGAAGGACTCCTGCGAAACTCCGATTTGCAGCGAGCGGAAGCGCGACTGATTGCCGATCTTCCCTGCGATCAGATAATCCAGCGACGGCCCTCCCGCGCCGCGCCCGGTGAACGGCATACACGACAGGATCCCGCTGGTGGAATGGGGATGCGTCCCGCCGCGTCCAGCCGCATTGTCCAGACCGGTAATGATGTGGACATCGTTGCGTAGCCGCGCCAGCGGAGTCAGGCAGGAAGGCATCTGAAAATCGCGGCCTGTTTCCGTCGGAATCCAGTATCGCTCCGGGATGCCGTTGCCGTTGTACCAGAGAACGAAACGGCTCTCAATCGGCGTTTCCTTCCGGACGGAGGATGCGGCGCCTGCTGCGTACGCCGTTCCGTTCGCATTGAACATGGAGACCAGCGGCGGAAGCCCGATGGCCACCGGCATCTGGGCGAGCGTACAGCCTTTCAAAAAGGTGCGGCGCGACAAACGCGTTCGTTTCGTGATTACCGAAGACATGTTTTAAGCCTCATTCCGGTTTCGCTCCCATCTACTCTAACTCTTCTCTGCCATCGCCGCAGGGGCCTGCTATTCCCACAGCACCTGCATGTCGGGCCGTGCCTTACGAAGTCCCGCGACCCCTTCCGCCGTCACCTTCGTCCCGTGCAGATCTACCCGCCGGAGACTTTTCCACGCGGTCAATGACGGCAAGGCTGCGTCGGCGACATCCGGGCAAAACTCAAGACCGAGTTGCTCCAGCGCCGGCATCGTACCCAATATGGCGAGACTCTTATCCGCGAATGCCGTGTGCCCCATGCGCAGGCTGTGCAGTTGCCGCAGCGAAGCAATCGCCTCGACTCCCCGCTGGCTGATTTTCGATGGCGCTCCGTGGCGTTTGCCGCTCAGGTCCAGATGCAACAGACTGGTAAATTCCCGCAGAGACTGGAAGCCCGCTTCCGACATGCGGATATTTCCCATGGAAAGCTCTTTCAGATGCTGTGCCGCCGTGAGCGCATCCACGCCGAAATCGCCCACAATCGAATCCGCAATGTCGAGAAATTCCAGTTGGGGGAGGGCAGCGGCGGCGGCCGCCGTTTCATCGCTGATCAGAGTACCGCGCAGGTTGAGGCGCCGCAGGTTTTTCCATTGCTTGACCACTGCATGCGCCGGATCGCCGATCTTCTCGGCGTATGCCAGGTTGACTTCCCGCAGGTTGGTGGCCGGCTTCAAAAATGCCAGCCCCTGGTCCGTAATCCGTGTCTGGGAGAGATCCAGCCGCTGGAGTTGGGGCAGCCGCGCGACCTCCAGCAGATCGCCGTCGGTCACCCAACTCGCGCGCAGATGCAGCCCGACGATCTGGCCCGCGGCGTCCCGCTCAACGCGGCCGCCAAGGTCTTCTACCTTCACAGCCGACAGAGACACTAGACTACCAATGATGAGGAGAGCCGCCGGTCGATACATGCTTAGATCCCCCGCCGGCTTGCCGACTCTAATTGCCAGGCAATATTGCACGCCGGCAATCCGGAGCGCAGCTGCTTGGCGCCGTCTTCCGACACCTGCGTGTGATAGAGATCGAGCAACTTCAAATTCCCCAGCGATTGCAGTGCCGTCACCCCTTTATCGGTGACTTCCGTGTGGTCCAAAGCCAACTCGCGCAAATTGGCCGCTCCGCGTAATAGATCTAGCGTCTTGTCGGAGACTTTCGTGTAGTTCAGCTTCAACACAGTAAGGTTTTTGAGCTCCGGTAGAAACGCGAGTCCCGTATCCGTCACCCGGGTGCTGGTAAGCTCCAGCCGCTCCAATCCCACCAGGGCCCGGAGTTGCGGGATTCCTTTGTCGGTGAAGCGTCCGTAGTCCAGCCGTAGCTCGCGCAGCGATTGCAAGGCAGCCAGGTGCGGCATGGCGGCATCGCCCGTGTCCGTCCCTTTGAGATCCAGAACCCGCAGCTTGGTTAAGGAACGAAGGCATTGCAACCCATCGTCCGGGACATCCGTGTCCGCCAGGTTAAGCCGTTCGAGGTTAGTGAGCTTGGCCACGGAGGCCATCGCGGCGCTGTCAACGGCCGTCCCCTTTAGGTCCAGATCGGTGAGCGAGGAAAGGCTTTCCAAAAATTTCAACCCTTCACCGCGCACCTTGGTGTCTGATACACGAAGCCGCCGGAGCTTCACCAGTCCTGCCAGTTGTGCCAGTCCCCGGTCCGATACCATGGTGGCGCCGAGGTTTAAGTCCTCCAGGCTCTTGAGACGCGCGACAGAGGCCAAACCTAAATCGCTGATCTCCGTTGCCTCCAGGTTCAGGCTTTTCACCCCCATTAAAGAAGTGAGGTGCCGTAGTTGCGCGTCACTCACCAGCGTGGAGGCGAGCGAAACCGACTCGATCCGGCCTTTCACGGTTTTCGTGATCCCTCCTGAAGCTTTCACCCAGGCGGCGATGGCTGCTTTTCCAGTACCGGCTGGTCCGCGGGGACCTTTCCGGCCGACCGGCGGAGGCGCCGAGTCGACGAACTGCAGCCGGCAGTTGGGAAGCGCGGCCCGCAGGCTCTCGACACCCGCGCGGCTCACTCCGCTATAGCGAAGATCGACCACCGCCAGCTGCGTGAGCTTACCCAGCTTCTGCAGACCCGCGTTGGAGATCTTCGTCCGGTAGAGATTCAGTTCTCGCAGGTTGGGAAACCCCAGCAGCACGTCCACGCCCCCATCGGTAATGCCGGCGCTTTGCAAGCTGAGTTTGCGTAGGCCCTTGAAGTTTTTAATCGCTTCCAGTCCTGCATCCGTCAGCGGAATCCCGGTCAGGTCAAGCTCCTCCAGATTCGTCAGATTCTGCAGGTGCAATATACCAGGCTCGGTGACCTGCGTTCCCGCCAGGTTGAGACGCTTCAACCCGGTCATGCCGGCTACCGCCTTCATGGCGTCGTTGGAGACGTAGGCCTGGGAAAGATCCAGCGAATGCAGGTTCACGAAAGGGGCCAGTGTCTCCGGCTTGCTGATGCGCGTCAATGCAAGCCGTAACTCTCTCAGTTGGGAATGGCCGCTCATGTGCTTCCAACCAGCGTCGGTAACGTCGATCGACGGCAGGAAATGAAGACTCACGTGCAGCTTTTCCAGCTTGGGAAGCTTCGCCAGATATTGAAACGAATCGTCCGCGAACTCGCCCTTCTTGTCGCTGGACGGGCTGTAGGTTTTCGAGCTGAGATAGAGCTCTCGTAGCTCAGTCAGGCCGCTCAGACGCTCCAGGTCCTTCGGCACTGTGGGCGTTCCATAAAGGTTCACCCCGGTAATGTGGAAGTCCGCCTCCGGCAGGCCGGATAAGACGCTGATCGGTTCGCCTCCATCCAGCATCACCTGGCCACCTTCCCGGATGACCCACTCGGCAACGCGGCGCTCCTCAGAGCTCGCCAGCAATCCAATCGCAGTAAGCGCGATCAGAACAGGAATCCGGTACGGAATAGGCAAACGGTGCATAACGGTTGTTAGGGAGCGGATCGGCGTGTTACGGTCGTCACCACGGCGGATCGCGGGAATTCGCGCACCAGCATCATTGAGGTGACCAGGTCTTTGAAACGAAATTTGGAGCCCTTAAAGTCTTCGTACACTTTCTGGATCAGCGGCCGGTCGGCGTTTGTCTCGGGACGCCCGGCGGCATAGCGGAAGTACTGTTTTACGACGCACTCCTGGCACTGCGGCGTTCGCGCGAGAATGGCGCCCAGCTCGCGGGGAGATGAAAAATTAGACTTCGGAATCCCTGCGATCCAGCCGGAAGTGTCCAGATCCAGCTCCAGAGTTTTTGGCGGCTCCTTGCTCTTGCGGTCCAGCGGATAGAACACCAGCTTCGCCTTCTCGCGGCGGCGTCCGATGGCGTCGAACTTCTCAAAGCCGAAGCCAATGGGATCGATCACGTTGTGACAAGCGGCACAACTCTTGTCCGACACATGCATGCCGAGGCGCTCCCGGTTCGTCTGTGGCTTCGTCTGTGTGAGTGGAGGCAGGTTGGTACTGACACCCGGCGGGGGGTCGGCCACATGCTGGCATAGGAAATGTTCCCGCACAAACAGGCCGCGCGCCGTCGGCGAGGTGTCGCTCGGGTTGGCCGTCAGCGTCAGAAACAGCGCCTGTCCCAACAACCCGGCGCGCTCCGAGTCCGCGGCAAAGGGAACCCGCTCGAACTCGTTTTCCGGTGCCTTTACCCCGTAGAGCAACGCCAGCTCAGGGTTCACGTAGGCAAATTCGTCGGTGAAGAGTTCCGTGAAGTCCCGGTCGCGCCACACCAGGTCTGCCACGAAGCGCCGTGTCTCTTCCGTCATTGCCACCGCTGTCGTGCGGGAGAATCCGGGATAGAGCCGCGAATCGCGGCCGCTGGTAATCACGCGGTCGAAGCGCAGCCACTGCGAGACGAAATCGTCTATGCCTTCTTTGGCTTTCGCGTCCTCCAACATGCGGCGCGCCACTCGCTCAAACCCCGCCGGATTGCTGAGCTCGCCCTTTCTGGCGCTTTCCAGCAGGGCGGCATCGGGCATGGTATTCCAAAGCGTATAGGAAAGCCGGCTCGCCGCCGCATAGGGCTTCAAGCTGGCGTCCGGTGTCTCGTCCAGTTGGAACAGGAAATGCGGCGACTGCAGCATCGCCTCCATCACGGTTCGCGCGCCGGCGAGAAAATCCTTTTCAGATATCAACGCTTCGTACCGCGTCTGCTCAGCCGCCGTTAACGGACGGCGGAACGCCTTCAGGCCAAATGAGCGGACAAATTCCGAGCGGCAGGTCCGGGATGGTTTGCAGGGAATTACCTGCTCAATGTCTCCCCGCCGGAAGAAGCTCCGCACCAGTTTTTCCGCGGTGGCGCTGTAGGCCTCAAACAGCATGGGCGAAAGACTCTGCGCCTGGTACTGGTTCTTGAATCCGTTCACAAAGTCTTCCGGGGGAAGCTGGTCGGCGGGCTGGCTCAGTTCGCTCAGCAGATCGCGAACGGTGTTGTTGTACTGGCTGTGCGTTAAGCGGCGAAGAACCGGCGGGGCCGGTTTGCTGCTGGCGTGCAGATCTTCTTTATAGCGAAGCGCCGCCAGCAAATCTTCTCCCGTGAGCTGGGTCAATCGCTCGATCCATTTCTTCAGAAGGGCTTCTTCCGGGCTCCCGGGCTTGATCCGTTCGCCCCCGGTGTGGGCTACGCGATTGGTGGGCTTGTTCAACAATGCCGACTTCGCCGGCTGGTCGCGGTTCACAAAAGCAGCCAGCGACCGGCCGAACGCTTCAACCTGTTCCGCGGTCGCCGAGTTATCTGGAAATTGCAGCCTGGTAGCAGACGCCACTCCGGCTGAGTTATGGCAGGACTGGCAGGCGGCCTGTTTCAACACGGGATACAGCGTTTTCCCGAACGGGGCGTCGGCCCCAGCGGCATACAGCGGCAGGAACGAGAGGAAAAACCAGCGCATAGCCATGGTTGAAAAAGTATATTGTGAGTATATCAGGGTATTTCCTCTCAATTTTGCTCCGGCTTCCCCAAAAACGGCGTTGCGCATTTGCAACGGTTCTGCCATGCTAGGCGGGATCAGGCCCAGTCGCTTTATTTTTCAGGAGGTTCTCGTATGTCTCTCTATCCCCGCGGAGCATGGCTTCTAGCTTTGGTTGCACTGACTCTCACTCAGGCCCCGCTGAATTCTCAAACAACTTTTGCCAGCATCACGGGCGTCGTGACTGACGCGAGCGGATCGGCGGTCCCCTCCGCTCGCATCGTCGCCACGAATATCGAGACGAACATTGCCGTTCAGTCCGCATCCAACGAGTCGGGCAACTATACGATTCCGCAACTGCAACAGGGCACTTATAACGTTCGCGTAATCGCACCGGGCTTCAAGGCCTTTACCGCCGCGAATGTCACATTGACGGCTCGCGACATCCGGCGCATAGACGTCTCTCTTGAGGTGGGCAGCGTGGACACCAGCGTGGAAGTCAAGGCGGATGCCGCGCTGATCGAAACCGAGACGGCGCGGATCTCCGATACGAAAGACGCCAATCTGATGAAGACCCTGCCGCTGAACACCAGAAGCGCCTGGGCCTTCCTCGCCCTGTCGCCCAATGTTCTCCAGTCGGGCGGCGGCAGCAGCACCATACGTTTCGCCGGCAGCCGGTCTAATCAATCCAACTGGGCCATCGACGGAATCACCATGGCCGACGGCGTAGACAATACCCAGATTGGTCCGCTGCTGAATTTCATCGAATCCTTCGAAGAGATGAAGATCGACATGGCCAACAACACAGCTGAGTTCGGCGCCATTGGACAGGTCACCATGATCTCGAAGAGCGGAACCAATCAACTCCACGGCAACGTTTTCGATTACTATCAAAGCCCCTGGTTCCGCGCTCGCAACCCGTTTGCGCTAGTGCGCGGGTCCGGTGTTTCTCACACGCCCGGCGGCAGCATTGGCGGACCTGTAGTTCTGCCGAAAATTTATAACGGCCGGAATAAAACGTTCTTCTTTGGGTCCTATGAGACCTCAAAGGGAAGTCTGCTGACCGATAACTTCAACCCCACCGTTCCACTGGCGGCATGGCGGCAGGGCGATTTCTCCGGCCTCCCGGCCGGGATGCTCATTTACGATCCATTGACTGGCATGCCGTTTCCCGGCAATCGGATACCTGCCAACCGCATCAACTCGGTATCGCGGGCTATTCAGGAGCGATTTTATCCGCTGCCGAACTTCGGCTCGACCGGCGTATTCGCCAGCCAGAACTTCCGCTCGCAGGACACTCGCCCGCGCGACCCCGTGAAATATTGGACGGCTCGCGGCGATCATCGCTTCTCGAATGCGGACGCGATCTACGGCCGGTACACCTACTATCAGGCACAAAACAACACCTTTGAAGGCAACCTGCCGGCCATTGGGCGCCGTTTCCAACAGCGTGACAACCGCGCCGCTATCGTCTCGCACACGCACATGTTCTCCCCCACGCTCCTGAACGAAATCCGCTGGGGATATGCACTCAACAACAATCCGGTGGAGGGACCCATCAACGGCCCCCGGCTGGTGAGTGAACTTGGCCTGGTGGGTCTGGCTGGGGATTTGCCGAACATCAGCGGATTGCTCAAGGTGAACTGGGTAGGTATCGGACTCCAGCCCGTCACCCAGCCGGATTACACACGGCCCGGCTTCCGCAATCATCTGGAGCAGATTCAGGACCACGTCAGCTGGTCCCGCGGCAAGCATAACCTCAAGACCGGTTTTGAGTTGACCCGCGTCGCTTACGACAGTCTGAATGCGAGCGCCAATCTGTTCGGATCGGTGGACTTCTCCAATCGCTTCACCAGCGCCGGACAAGCGAATCAGGGGCATCCCTACGCCGATTTTCTCTTGGGCATCCCCACCAGCGCCAGCCGCGCCTTCGCTCCGGTGGAGGTGGACCGGTTCCGCTGGCAGTACGACTTCTTTGTGGCCGACGACTGGAAAGTCAGCCAGAAGCTAACTCTCAATGTCGGCATGCGCTATGAATTGCATCAGCCCTGGAAGGAAAAGAACCAGCTTACGTCGCTCTTCGATATCGGGACAGGCAAGATCGTCGTCGAGGACGGAGCTCTCGCAAAGGTGAGTCCGCTGTTCCCCCGCAGCTACGTGGGCGTCGTCGAAGCCAGCACGGTCGGGCTGCCCGGCAGGACGCTGGTCCGCACGGATCGGAACAACCTCGCCACCCGCGTGGGCGCCGCCTACCGGCCATTCGGCAACAAAACAGTGTTTCGCTCGGGCTTCGGTATTTTCTACGATGTAGTGCCGCGCCAGCTTTCGCAAGGGGGCATCCCGTTTGTATTGAACGAACCTGCGTATACCAACCCGGCAACCAATCCCGATGTAATCTTCCCGCGCGTGTTCCCCAGCACTGGGGCGGGTGGACCGGCCACCGTGGGCCTTCCCGCCGCAGTCAACCCCAATTTGCCCATCCCCTACAGCATGCAGTACAGCTTCACAGTGGAGCATCAGCAATGGGATACCGGCTTTCGTCTCTCCTATATCGGAACCAACACCCGCCAGGGGGAGTACGGCTACAACTACAACTCGCCGGTTCCGGATACGCGGGCATTTGTGGATAAATCAAGACCGTTCCCGAACTATCCCGGCATCACCTACATCACGAATGGCGCCGGCCATCAATACAACGGCCTCACCACGGAAGTGGAACGGCGATTTGCCCAGGGCCTGTATTTGCAGGGTTCCTGGGTTTGGGCGCGCGATATCGGCGACATGAATCGCGGCGAAATCCTGGAAAACCCCTTCGATCGCCAGCGCGAACGCGCCGTTATCTCAGACATCCCGACGCATCGCACCAACGTGAACTTCATCTATCAACTTCCGTTCGGCAAGGGGCGGCGCCTGCTCTCCAATGCCTCCCGCTGGACCAATCTGGCGGTCGGCGGCTGGGAGTTTTCGGGAGTCCACAGCTACTATTCGGGCCAATTCCTGACGCCCCTGTGGAGCGGCCCCGATCCCACCGGAACGGCCTACACCACCAGCCGTACTCCGGCCAATGTCACCATCCGCCCGGACCATCTGCGGGATGCGACTCTCCCGGAGTCCGACCGCTCGGTGAACCGCTGGTTCGATGCGGGCGCCTTCGGAGCCCCGCAGGCCGGCCGCTTCGGCACGGCTGCCAAAGGCACTATCAAAGGGCCTGACGTCAATGTCTGGCACGCCGGGCTATACAAGAGCTTTACTTTCGGCGAGCGGGCTCCGCGTCTGCGTTGGGAGTTGACCGCGACCAATTTGCTGAATCATCAGAACTTCAGCAACCCGCAGGTCAATATCACCCAGGCGGCTAACGTGGGTGTCATCACCGGCGTCGGCGGCGTGAACGGGTCCTCCACCGGTGACCTCCCCGGCGCGCGCTCCATGCGCATGGGCTTGCGCCTGGAGTGGTAGGGATGGATCCTGCTGCGGATTAGGGATAGCGGCCACGGCCCTTTTTTAGGATCACTAATTGTGACCTTAGAGCCGACGCTTCATTGTCGTTCAGTTGGAACATGCAGTCGCCCGGAAACCGGTCGATGTTGCGCTTAACCGCCTGGCCGAGCGCGCGGGTCTCGACCCCGTAGACCTCGGCCAAGTCGCGGTCGTTCATGGCCCTGTATCCACGAATCGAATAAATTTTGGTATTGGGTCAGTATGAAATTTTAATCACTGGGGTCACGGGCCACAAAATTGGCCATTGGAT
This sequence comes from Bryobacteraceae bacterium, assembly GCA_035526665.1. Lineage (GTDB taxonomy): Bacteria > Acidobacteriota > Terriglobia > Bryobacterales > Bryobacteraceae > DATLBY01. The sequence goes on along the minus strand of DATLBY010000262.1, from coordinate 13,892 downwards.
TCCACCAACCGTTTCCCTCCGGGATCGCAAAACACTGGAACAAAATTCCTGCTCGTAAATTTGCGCATACTCTCCGCTGAGGCTGACAGCATCAGCACGCGATAAAGACAGCGATGCTGTATCGCGCAAACTCAATTGATGTCGATCACTTACGTGTGCCCGGTCTCGGTGATATGCCGAGTGGCTAAGCCCTGCATCTGTTCGTTATGGTTTGGAGTGCCCCCACCCATCCGTCAGAGACACTTCAGTAATGATTTCTTTGATCTTCTCCAAGAAATCGCGATGGTACCGGAACTGGAAAGTCTTCTTATGATGAAGCTGCCCAACCACGATTCCGGGGTGAACATGCTGCTTTGCTGCGAACGCTGCAATTTTCGCTTTTGAGAACAGAGGCCGCACTCGAATGACAAACTCTGAGAGTTTTTGCTGATTCACTAGAAAGTCGATGGCAAAGGTATCGGCCGCTTTTTCAGAATCACTCTTATCTTCAAACGGTTGGGCATCAGAGCCCACTAGGTTCATATCTATCGTGGGTTGTTCCATGCCCTCCCGTTCTTTGACGTGCTTCATTTCATGCATTAATGTATGCCAGAAATAATCGATTCTGTCGAATCTGAGAGATAGCGCGATCACGGGTGACTCGGTATCAAGCCAGAAGCACACGCCGTCAACACTAGTTTGCGGGAGTGGCTCAACGATGAGGAATCGTATTCCTGCATGACTGAGAATCTCAGGAATATGCCGGATCTCTTCTGTTGCTGCTCGCAAGGAGGACAGGCGCTTTAAACAGGCATCGAAAGACGCTGAGCTGAATTTGCGTGTTACCGGAACACCTTTGGCCAGACGGCGGCATCGATAGAGCCAAGCTAGTTGACCTGGGGTGATTGAGGAATAGTCTGTGGACTTGCGGGCTGCATGGTGAAAGTATATTGGATCGGAAAGCGATTTAATGTCGTAAAAGTTCAACACCTGGGCTTCCAGCACATCAATATTGCTTGAAGTTTCAATCCATCCTCGACGCTGCATATCTTTCAAAGGGGCGATTTCATAGAGTTTGGCCTTCCGCGAAACCGAATCGTCCTTTCCAGAAATACGAGAAAGTTGGTATGAACTCTCAAGGTTCAGCCACACCTGCGCGCTCGTACCAAATGCGTCACCAAGTGCCATGGCGGTATCTGTCGTAATCGAGCGCTTGCCGGTAATAATCTCACTGACCGCTTGCGGTGGACGCCCAAGGATCTCCGCTAAATCCAACTGAGTCCACCCGCGAACCTCAATCTCCTCGCGAATGTACTCGCCAGGGGCAAACGCTTCGGGATTTGTTTGATGGTTCATTTTTAGTGGTAGTCCTCAATTTGCACAATAACGATAATCTTGTTGGGTGCGTCGCCCTCCATCTCCAATATCAACCTCCATTGGTCATTCAGGCGGATTGAGTATTGGTGACAACGAGAGCCTTTCAACTTTTCAAAACGCCAAGACCTGAGGGCGAACATATCGCGCTCATCTACGGCTTGCCGGATATAGTTTATGCGGTTCCTGTATGCCTTGATGATCCTCGCATCAAAGTTGCTCGAATACTTCGGATCTCTTTCGATTTGCTCATAGTAGGAATCTCGGAACCGAACCTCCATGCGTATTAGAGTCTAAAACATTCAACGGTGAGTGTCAATCACGAATTCACGGAATGCATGAATACTACTGCTCAAGCCCCGCCGTCCACATGCTCGCGCTGCCTGGCCTCCTCAGTCACAGCGGTAGAGAGTTTTTTTACGTTTCCATAACTCTCTACCGCTCAACCATTCACGGCCATTTCCCGGCCCTGCTCCAGCCCGCCAGGGCTCGAAATTCCGGGTTCGTCTGCTAGGTTCGGGGCAGGGAGACATTCTCATGCCTGAATGGAAAGGCGCCGAAAAGGCCCCCGCCACTATCCCTGAGCGCAACCAGAATAACGCGCAACACTCCACCGGTCCCCAAACGGATGCGGGCAAGGAGCGCTCCTCCCAAAATGCCCGCAAGCACGGCCTGTCCTGTCGTGAACTCGTCATCTGGCAGGAGGAACGCGAAGAATGGCAGCAGTTCGAGGCCGCCTGGCTGGCCGATCTTCAGCCCGCCGGCATGCTCGAAATCACGCTCGCGGGTGAGATCATCGCCTCCTCCTGGAACCTCCGCCGCGTCCGCCTCCTCGAAGCCGGCGTGTGCGACGGCGGACTCGACCCGCTCGCGGATCCGGAATCCGACAAGAAGCTCGACCGTCTGGCACGCTACACGCAGCGCTTTGAACGCACCTTCCACCGCGCGATCAAGGAACTCCGCACCGTCCAGACAATCCGTTCGCAGCGCGCCAGCGTCCTTCCGGTGGTCCGCGACACGATTCCACCCCGCGCCGATACCGCAAAAGCTGTTTTGGCAAAACGAACCCATCCGGCGCTAAGCCACGAAGAGGATTTGAAAATCCTGCTTGCCTCGGTGGAGCGCGAATCGGATATCCTGATGGCTTCATGTTCTCCGCCTCAACCTTAAGCCGCATCACTCTACTCCTTGCTTCGGCTGTTCCGGCGCTACTCGCCGCGGAACTGCCGGGCCGGTATTTCGCGCTCCTCGACGCCGGGGCGCGCAAAGTCGACGACCGCCTCCGATCCGAACCGTCAGCGGATCTTGCGCAGCTTGAAACCACAGCCGGATGGAAGCACTTCGGATATTCCATCCTGGCTCCGGCGGTGCTCTATACAAGGCAGCACGCCGCCAATCCGAGGTATCATGACCCGGCGCTGCTGGCGCTGACCATCCGCATCGGGGACCTGCTCGCCTCCGAGCACGAAAAAGGCAAATTCAAGCCACGCCTCGACAGCGATTGGGACACATACACCTGGTTGGAAGCCTACCGGCTGATCGGCCGTGAGCTCGATGCTACCCGCCGCGAGCGCTGGAAGCGAGCCCTGCTGGAGAATGTGGCATCGCTCGAGAACGACGCCGCCGAGCGCCTCGATTTTCCGTGGTATCAGTCCCCGTATATCGGGACCTCTCCCAACCACTATTCGCAATGGGCGCAATTGCTCTACCTGGCGGGGCAGATGTTCGACAATCCGAAATGGAAGGACCTGGGCGGCCGCATCCTGCACCGCTTCGCCGCAGTGGAGCAGTCAGCCGACGGCTTCTGGGGTGAGCATACGCGCGATGGCCCAACCATCGGTTATAACCATCTGACGCTTTCCGCCGTCGCCGTTTATTACGAGCACAGCAAGGATCCCGCCGCGCTTCAGGCGCTCAGGCGTTCCCTCACCTTTCACGAGAACTTCACCTATCCGGACGGGATCCCGGTGGAAACCATGAACGATCGCAACCGGTACTGGGGCGTAAGCGCCTGGTCACAGTTTGCGTTTAGCCACTTTCCGGACGGCCGCCGCTACGCCGAGTTCCTGTCAAAGTTCTTCGGTCCCGCAAGTCTGACCATGGACCAGATTGGCCGTCTGGCGCAGGATGCCCTGTACTATCACGAGGGCCCGCTCGCGCCCATTCCGCAGGACGGCGATCGATACGTGCGGCAGATGAGTATACCGGCGGGCATCCGGAAAACGGGTCCGTGGACGGTTTCGCTATCCGGCTTGATCGAAACGCAAGCCATCACGAATCAGTTCTACCTGGACCGGCAGGCGAACATCAGCGTCTTCCATTCGCGCGCCGGTCTCATCATTAGCGGCGCAAATTCCAAGCGCCAGCCCGAGCTCGCCACCTTTCGTGAGAAGCTGACCACCGGGGAGGTTCTCCACCTCCCGGCCAGCAGCCGCTTGCAGATGACTCCCACGGGCGACCGCGTCTCGCTGGCCTTCAACAGTTTCTTCGCCGACCTCTTCGTAGCTCCGCCTTCAGACAGCGAAATTAAGCTACGCTTTGCCATTTCGGGGAAGGGCAGGCCGCCCGAAGAGGCGTTTGCAACGCTGCAACTCGTCCTGCACCCGGGGGAAACACTGCAGACGGCTCACCGGACGATCACTGTCTCCGCCGAACCGGTGAAGCTCGGGCCCGAAGAGATTGGGGGCTGGATCCAACACCATGGCTGGAAGCTGTATGTCGATCCGGGCGCGCGCCTGACATGGCCGTCCTATCCGTTCAACCCGTATCAGAACGCGCCGGAGCAGACGCTGGATCACGCGGTAGCTGCACTATCCGTGCCTCTGCAATTGCGCTCGCGGCCCGGCCGCTATGTCCGCCCGAACGAACAGGAAATTGCATTCCGGCTAACGGCTGAATAAGGATTCCACACTCGTGACAGACAATCACTTTACCCGGCGAGACTGTTTGCTTCTACTGGCCGCCTGCGCCCCGGCAACCGCTCAAAACTCCGAAGCCCTCGATTTTCTGCATGGGCTGAGTGAATACGAGAACATCCACCGGATGCTGCCGGACTTCATGGAGCGCGAGGCGCAGGCGCGCGTGACAGCGCGTAAGAATACGCTCAAGCTGAGGAACGCAGAGGACGTCACGCGCCGCGGCCGCTACGTCCGCGAGCGCATTCTGCAGGCCATCGGCGGTCTGCCGGAACGCACGCCCCTCAATCCTCGGACGATAAGCACTGTCGAGCGCCAGGGCTACCGCATCGAGAAGATCGTCTTTGAGAGTCAGCCGAACTTCTACGTTACGGCAAACCTGTATCTGCCGGCGGCCGGCAAAGCGCCCTATCCCGCTGTTTTATACCCGCTCGGTCACGAACTCGGAGGCAAGGCGAACTCCACCTGGCAGCAGATGCTCGCGACGCTGGCGCGCAAAGGCTACGTGGCCCTCACGTGGGATCCCGTCGGGCAGGGGGAGCGCGTCCAGATCTACGATGCGGACCTGCAGGATTCAAAACTGCGCGGCTCCACCACCGAGCATACAATTCAGGGCATACAGTGCCTGCTGACCGGCCATCACATCGCCCGCTACACAATTTTCGACGGGCTGCGCGCTCTCGACTATCTCCTGTCGCGCAAGGAAGTCGACCCCGAGCGGGTCATCTGCACCGGCAATTCGGGCGGCGGGACGCACACCGCCTATCTCTCGGCTCTCGATGACCGCATCAAAGTGGCCGCTCCATCCTGCTACATCACCTCCTGGCATTGGATGTTGAAGACGCTCGGCCCGCAAGATGCGGAGCAGGTCTTTCCCGGTTGGCTCGCCGATGGCCTCGATTATCCCGATTTCATTTATGCGGCCGCTCCCAAGCCGTATCTGATGCTCTCCGCGATCCGCGACTTTTTTCCGATCGACGGCGCACGCGAGTCGTTTGCCGAGGCCAAAGCTGTGTATGCGGCCCTGGAGCAGCCGGATAAGCTGCAAATGGTGGAGGCGGACGACGGACACGGCTATTCACAGCCACGGCGTCTCGCTGCCTATGAGTGGTTTGCCCGCTGGACAAAGTCCGGCGGCGCGCAGCCAGCCACGGAGGTTCAGATCCAACCCGAATCGCCTCAGACTCTCGATTGCACTCCCACCGGCCAGGTTGCCTCGTCGTTGGGTGGCGAAACAGTGCTCACGTTGAATCGCGCCCGCGCCGGCCGGCTGCGCCAGAACAGGCCGGCTCCTGAGGCCGCCACGCTGAAGCCGTTTCAGGAAAAGGTGCGGCGCGCCGCCATGACGCGCAGCGGCTACACGCCCCGATCCGGCCCCGTGCCGGTAACACCCTACGGAACAATCAAGCGCGAAGGTTACGCCATCGAGAAGCTGGTATACGAAAGTGAGCCTGGCATTTTCATACCCGCTCTCTTATACATGCCCGCGGCAACGGCACAGGCCCGGCGGCGCGCCGTGATCGTGGTGGACGGCGCAGGTAAATCGGCGGCCGCGAAAGTCGCTCACACGCTCGCCTCTTCGGGCAAGGCGGTGCTCTCCATCGACCCCCGCGGCATGGGAGAGACCAAGGCCAAGGCCGATCTGAACGATACCGAATCCTATCGCTACTTTGGCGACTACGAGAACGCCATGACAGCGATCCTTCTGCGCCGCACGCTGGCCGGTATGCGCGCCCAGGATATTATTCGCGGCATCGATCTATTAGCAGCTCGTCCGGACGTGGACCCGGCGGGCATTACAGGCTTGGGACGAAACGCGGGCGCTGTGCCCCTCCTTTATGCGGCGGTCTTCGATCCGCGGCTGCGCAGCCTGGCGCTGGAACACATGTTGATCTCCTACGATGCGGTCGTCGCCAACGCTCTGCACAAGCTGGTTTTCGATCAGATTGTTCCTGGCGCGCTGATGGACTTTGATCTGCCCGACCTGATTGCCGCTGTCGCGCCGCGGCCTGTGTCGATCTCCGACCCTGTGTCGCCGGTGGGAATGGCCGTGCCGCCGCCGGAATTCGCGAAGGCTTATACAGCGGCGGCGCGCGCGTTTCAACTCGCCGGCGCACCAGATGCGTTACGTTTGCGGCCGCCGCGGCCGGAAGAGGAGTACGCCGGTCCCTACTATCGCGAGCTGTTCGGCATCATGTGAAAACCTTGGCGCCGGGCGCTCACGCTTCGTACACCCATTGACCACCGGTCATCGTGCGTTCCACCGGAATGGTCACAATAGTGCCGGGGTCCTCTCGCTTGGGGTCTCGCGCGAGCACCACCAGATCGGCGAGCTTACCGCATTCAATAGAGCCTTTGGTCTTCTCTTCGAAAGAGGCATAGGCGCCGTGCAGCGTGCCTACACGTAAAGCCTCCTCGACGCTGATCTTCTGCTTCGGACCCCAGCTATTGCCTTTTGAATCGGTGCGCGTGACCTCGGATTGCAAAGCCATCATTGGCTCAAAGGGTCCAGGCGGATAGTCGGAGGCCTGCGTTGCGCGGATGCCGGCATCCAGGAAGCTGCGCAGCGCGAACATCGAATTCAGCCGCTCCGCCCCGTACTCGCGCATCTTCTCGCCGTGATAATACACGTAGGTCGAAAAGGGTGTCGGTATGGCTCCCAGGGCTTTCATGCGGCGGATGAGCCCGTCGTTGATCACCGTACAGTGCTCCAGCCGGAAGCGTGGGTCGCGCCTCGGCATTTCGCGCTGCAGGCGCTCGTAGACGCGTAGGGCAGTGTCGATACCGACATCCCCATTGGCATGGATACCGATCTGCCATCCCGCGGCGTGCGCCTTGCGGGCGTGTGTATACAGCTCCTCTTCACCCATCACCAGGATGCCGTAGTCGGAGGGGCGGCCCACATACGGCTGCGACAGCCGCGCAGTGCGTTCCGATATGGAGCCGTCGGCCACCAGCTTCATGCCGCCCACACGAATCCATTCGTTCCCCATGCCAGTGCGGATCCCGGCCGCGATCATCCGGTCGATGTAGGGGTAGAAAAGGAAGTGATAGACGCGTACCCGAAGCTCACCTGCCTCAAGCGCATCCTGATAGGCGAGCAGGTCTTCCGGCGCGCCTTCGGCATCGTGAACGCTGGTAACTCCGGTGCTCGCAAACCGCTGCGTCATCAGCTTTACACCCTGCCGGCGTTCCTCCCGCGAGTAGTTTTTGGGAATGTTTGCTTTTAATCGCTCGGTGGCATTCTCGCGCAAGCCGCCCGTGAGGCGGCCGGAGGTGTCGCGGTCGAACTGTCCGCCTTTCGGATCGGGTGTGGCTTCGTTGATGTCCACCACGCGCAGCGCCGTCGAGTTTACGTACGCCGTGTGGCCGCCTCGATGTTCGATAAAGACGGGATGATCGGCCGCCGCCTGATCCAGGTCGGCTCGCGTGAGCTTTCGCCCTTCGGCCGTTTTGGTGTCGTCATACTTGAACCCGAGCACCCATTCGCCTTTCGGTACTTGCGAAGCCCGCTGACGAATAGCGGCGATGATTTCCGCGATCGACCGCAGATCGCAATCCACGCGCCGCAGATGCAGTAAGCCGGACTCGGCTACGTGAGTGTGGCCATCAATGAAGCCGGGAACAATCGTGCTGTTCCCCATGTCGACTTTGCGCGTCCGTGCCGTGGCCAGGGCGAGCACGTCTTGATTCGAGCCCACTGCCAGGAAGCGGCCATCTGCAATGGCCACCGCCTCGGCGTGCGGATTGGCGCTGTCGATGGTATGAATATTTGCGTGGTGCAGGATCAGACCGGGCTCGGTCACTGCCGCTCGTGCGGACATAGCCGTACCGAGGACACCCAGGAAATCACGCCGTGACGAAGTCATGCGATACATTATGTCGTAACGCTATGAAAACCGATTGGGCCTATTCCCGCCGCAGCTTCCTTGGCGTGGCGGGAGCGGCTGCTGTGGGAATCGCGTCTCCCGCGTCGCCGACATCCAAGGTGCCGGTCATTGATTGCCACACTCATGCGGGAACCGCCGGCAGGCTCATGGACCCATGGACCACCATCGCGGATCCGGGCGAGATCCTCCGCAGGAATAAGGAAGCCCGCATCGACCAGGCCTGTATCTTCCCGATTTCGCATGACAACTTTGAAGAGGCAAACCAGGAGATTGCCCGGATCGTCAAGCGTTATCCCTGCCGCTTTATCGGATTCGCGAAGCACGACCCCGTGGCTGAAAAGGGCCGTATCCGCTCCATGCTGTTGCGGGAGTGCCGCCAGTTGGGGCTTCGCGGGCTGAAGCTGCACGTCACGCCCACGCCGGAAGTGCTCGACACTGTGGCCGAGTTGGGGATCCCGATTCTCTGGCATCCGGGCCGCGTCGCCCTGTTCGCCCCCGTCGCCGAAGCGTATCCCACGATTGATTTGATCCTGGCTCATCTGGGCAGCGACCTGTCGAGCGATTGGCGGGAACACATGGCCGGCATCGAGATGGCGCGGCGCTATCCGAACGTGTACCTCGATACGGGCGGCACCGTGCTCACCCGCTATCTGGAACAGGCAGCGCAGGAGCTGGGACCTGGCAAGATTATCTACGGCTCGGACGAGCCGGAAGTGGACTGCCGCCTGGAGATCTTCAAGGTCCGCATGTTGGGACTGCCGGCCGAGCAGGAGGCCTCTATTCTGGGGGGCAACATGCAGCGCTTGCTGAGCAAATACAACGGAAACGCCGCGTGAAGCGGGAGACGCGCCAGCCGCTTGTGGTGGATGCGCTCGCCTTCGCCGGCGCCGGGCGGACATGGGCCTCTCCCGAGCGGGAGGTCGATTACAATGTGGACCTTCTACTGGAACGCGGCGCCGCGGCGGGTATCGACCGGCATTGCGTCATGCCGCCGCGCAACGATACGTACGCAGAAGCCAATCGCGCCGTGGCCCGTCTCTGTGAGAAGCATGCCGGCAAACTGATCGGCTTCGCCGCCCACAGCCCGCAGCGGGAGGCCGGGCAACTGCGGCAGGCGCTTGTGGATGAGTTAAAGGGGATGGGCCTCAAGGCGGTGCGATCCGATGGGCATCCGACCCGAGAGCTCATGGACGCAGCCCAGGAATTCCGTATCCCAGTGGTGTATTATCCGGGTCCGGCGCGCTGGCAGCAGTTAGGCCGCTACTATCACATGCTCGCCACCGCCTACCCGGCGGTGAACCTGATCATCCCTCACCTCGGCCAGTACGCCTCCTTGAGCTGGCCGGCGCACATAGAAGCGATCGACCTGGCGAAGCGGTATCGTAACGTGTACCTCGATCTCTCCGGCATCGGCAGTTTCAAGTATGCAGAGCTCGCCGCCGCGGACCTGCCGGCGGAGAAGCTCCTCTTCGGGACAGGCGCCCCGGAGCTGGACCCGCGGGTCGGCAAAGAGGCTCTCCGGCTGCTGAAGCTGGCTCCCGAGGCATACGCGAAGGTGGCAGGCGGGAATATATTGCGGCTTCTCGGCGGCAGGTAAGTACAATCCGCACTTGACCGGTGCCTGCAAATGTTGCATCCTGAATGCATCATTATGGAATTAGTTGAACAATCTCTTTACCAGCAATTAGGCGGCGAGGCCGCGGTAGACGCCGCTGTAGACGTCTTTTATCGAAAAGTCCTGACCGACGATCGCGTCAGTCACTTCTTCGACGACATCGACATGGACGTCCAGATTGCCAAGCAGAAAGGGTTCCTGACAATGTCCTTCGGCGGGCCGGTCGCCTACACCGGGAGAGACCTGCGTAACGGCCACGCCCGGCTGGTTGAGCGAGGACTGAACGATTCCCATGTGGATGCCGTGATCGAGATTCTCGGCGAAAGCCTCCGCGAAGTGGGCGCTCCCGAGCACTTGATTCAGAAGGTTGCCGCCATTGCCGAATCCGTCCGAGGCGATGTTCTGAACCGCTGAGCGGCGATGCCTGCAATCACCTACGAAGGGCAATCGTATTCTCTCGCCGCGAACGAGAACGTTCTGGACGCGCTGCTCCGGAATGGAGTGAACGCTGCGCATTCCTGCAAGGCCGGCGGTTGCGGATCCTGCCTGATGCGCGCCGCGGAAGGCCCTATCCCAGCGCGTGCGCAAAGCGGTCTGAAGGACGCGTGGAAGGCGCAGGGATATTTCCTGGCATGCCTTTGCCTGCCTGACAAAGACCTCGCCATCACAACGGTCGGCGCGGACGCCCAGCTAGGCGCAACGATTACGGGTTTGGAGCTGCTCAGTCCGGACGTGCTGCGGGTTCGGCTCCGTTGCGATGCGCCTCTTGGATTCCGCGCCGGGCAATATGTGAGCCTCCAGCGTGAGGGAGGCCTGGCGCGCAGCTATTCGATTGCCAGTCTGCCGGAAGAATCGGATCTGGAGCTGCATGTCCGGAGGATCGCGGGCGGGAAGATGAGTGGCTGGCTGCATGACGAGGCGCGCATCAGCGATCGTCTCTCCGTGCTCGGTCCGTCCGGCGATTGCTTCTACGTTCCAGGTAAAGAAGAGCAGCCGCTCCTATTAGTTGGCACCGGCACAGGGCTCGCGCCGTTATATGGGATCCTGCGTGACGCCATCCGGCATGGACACCGGGGTCCCATCCACTTATTCCATGGAGCTTTACATAAGGGCGGTCTGTATCTAGTCGAGGAATTGCGCCGGCTCGTCAGCGGGCACGCTCACGTGGAATACATCCCGGCCGTCCTGAATGGTGCGGAAGGCGGCGATCTGGCGGTCGGTTCGATCGACCAGGTGGTGCTGAAACGGTTCCCGAAGCTGGCCGGCTGGCGTGGATACGTATGCGGCGATCCGGCGCTGGTCCAGTCGCTTAAGAAGAAGCTATTTTTGTCCGGCATGGCTTCCCGGGATATCTACGCGGATGCTTTTCTCCCCGCGCCGCCGGTGTCCTGAAACGCATGCTGTAATTGGAAGCGAGTGCAGTTAAGTTTACACGCCGATTACGCCCTCCGCGTCCTTGTTTATCTCGGCACGCATCCTGACCGGGTGGTGTCTACCCAAGAGATCAGCAGCGCATACGGGATTTCGAAACATCACCTGGTGCGCGTCCTCCACACGCTCAGTGAGCACCGGTACGTCGAAATTTATCCGGGGCGCGCCGGGGGCGCCATCCTGACACGCGAGCCGCACCTGATCCTATTAGGCGATGTGATTCGCAATGCCGAGCCGAATCTGCGGCTGGCGGAGTGCTTCGACAAAAAAACGAACACCTGTCCCATAGCTCCCGTGTGCGCTCTGAAAGGCATGTTGAGTGAGGCCCTGGATGCGTTTCTGCAATGTCTGAACCGCTACACCGTGGCAGACGTACTCGACAACAGCGGCCGGCGAAAGTTAACCAGTGTGTTTGCGGCCTTTGCCGGCTGGAGCGGCTGATCGAAGGGCATTCACGGGCAGCCTGTCCAGTGGTGATACGATGACCTGAAGCAAATATGCAGACTCCTCGACGTGAATTCCTTCTTTCATCCGCGGCCGCTTTGGCTGCGCAGGCAGCCCCGCCAGAGCGGGAGGTTAAGGTCGCCATGATCGGCATCGGCCACCGCGGCGGCAGCCTGATCAAGCAGGTTCTGGCTCAGCCGAACGTAAAGATCACGGCCGTGTGCGATACAGACGCGCAGGCTCGCGACAACGCGCAGAGCGTCGCCAAGCGCGACAATCCGCGCTCGTTCGTGGATTACCGGCAGGTGTTGGACCTCAAGGAAGTGGATGCGGTGGTGGTGGCGACACCCTGCGATTTACACGCTCCCATGGCCGCGGCCGCGCTCCAGGCCGGCAAGTACATTTATTGCGAAAAGCCGGTCGGCATCACGGCTGAGCAGGTTTCCATGGTGCTTGCGGCGTCGCGAAAGTCCAAGACATTCTTGCAAATCGGCCAGCAACTGCGGTACGTCGGGGGCCTCAGGAGCGTCATTCAGCAACTGCGCGACGGGGTGATCGGTCAAACCTACGTAATCCGTGCGAATCGCGGCAGCACGCCGCCAACCGAGCAGGCGGAGAACGCGCGCCCGGCTTGGTACAAGGACGTCAAACGCTCCGGGGATCTGATTGTCGAGAATGCCGTGCACAACCTGGACGTGTGCAATTGGGTGGCAAACAGCCATCCCACGAGCGCTTACGGGCACGGCAAGAAGTATTTCCCTACTCCGCAGCCCGCGGGCACGCTCATGATGGACGGCTTCTGTGTCGAATACATTTACGACAACGACATGCACCTCGACTACAGCCAGCTGTACATGCAGCCGAGAACGCTGAAGGATCTGCCAAGCGGCCAGTGGTATTTCGTCATGGGAGAGAAAGGCACCGTCGATCTGACCAAGGGCATTGTCTACGGACTCGATGGAAGCGAGCCACGCCCGCTAATCCCCGCGGACCAGCGCGGTGAAAAAGAGGACGCCATGAGCCAGTTCATGGCGTGTATCCGGGAAAATCGGAAGCCGTTTGCCGATATAAAAGTGGCGGCCACCGCCGCCCTGACGGCGATCCTGGGCCGGGAGGCCATCTACCGCCGGAAATCGGTTACCTGGAAAGAATTAGGCGTCGAGGTTTAGCCTCGACGCCTGTTGGCTTTTACCACTCAACGCGCAGCGAGAGCTGGATAATACGCGGCGCGTTGTTCTGCACACTCAGATCCTGCAGTCCCGTGGTCGCGTTGGGAGCGACATCCACCGGGTGATTCAGCGCATTGAAGAAATCCGCGGTCAACCGGGTACTGAACTTCTCCGTGATGTGGATCGTCTTGAAGAGCGAAACGTCCTGATTCCAGGATCCGGGTCCGCGGTAGAAATTTCTTGCATTCCAGTTCACCATATCGGTGATCGAGGTCTGCACTACGGTTCCATTCGCCAGAACCTGGGGGAGCCGGTTATCGAAATTGGCTCCCAGCGGCCTGGCTACCCGCTGCGCCGGATCCAGCGGGACCAACTTCTGCAATGCCGCCGAGTCTACATTTGTTGCCTGTGCCGGGTCGAAATAGCCGCGGAACCACAACCGCTGTTTTCGCCCGAAGACGTTCATCTCCACCCGCTGATTTTCTTCCAGGCGGGGGTCACTGAACATCCACAGGCTGGAACTGACTCCCATCCACAGGCCGCTGCGCCAGTCTCCGATGAAAGCGATCTGCCAGCCCCCGATGAGTGCATTGGTAATTCCGTGCGCACTATTCCCGAACTTCTTCCCCTTACCGAATGGCAGGTCGTAAATACCGTTCCATCGGACGCGCTGCGCGGGCACAGAATCCGAATTGGCGTAGCCCAGACGCAGCCGCTGGCTTTCGGTCAAGTTCGGCTCACCCCACAGCAGGCCTGCTTCCGGAACCGCGAACGCGGATGAGCTGCCGCTGCTGTTGACGCCGCTGCTGCCAAAGTTATAGCCGCCGGTGTCGTTGGTCGTCATGGCGTGGCTGTAGGTATAAAACGCCTGGAACGCGAGTCCCCCCGAATACCTCCGATTCACCTCCGCCTGTAAGGAGTGATTGTTGGAATATCCATTGTGGTAAATCGGCGCGTTGCAGCATCCGCTGGTCCAGTTTGGATTGACTCGGCGAAGATCGGCATTGGTAGGAGCCTGCAATCCGGTCCGCGCCTGGTAATTGTAGGCGGATTCCGGATCGTTCCAACGCCATCT
>DATLBY010000261.1:0-5281 GCA_035526665.1 Bryobacteraceae bacterium | reverse complement strand
GTAGCTGCCTGCCGCCCCTATCTGGAGCGCGAACTGAAGCTGCTGGCACGGGTACAGGTGGTGGTGGCGCTTGGCAGATTGGCGTTCGACAACTACCTCGCCATCCTGCGGGATGCCGGCGTCATCGCCAGCCGGTCGCCGGTCGTATTTGGGCACAATCGAGTGCATGCGACCGGCGCGCCGAAACCTCTCCTGATCAGCTCCTACCACCCCAGCCAGCAGAACACGTCCACGGGCAAATTGACGGCGAGAATGCTGCAGGAAGTCTTCGAGTCGGCCCGGAGCCGGCTTTCGTGAGGGACCGCGTGCGGACCTGGCTGGAGGAATATTTCGAATTCCAGGCGCTGGGAGCCGACTGGCGGACGGTCTCGCGTTTGGCTTTACCGCTCATGCGCTGCTCTGTCTCGCGCGCGGCGAATTCAGGCGAGTCCACTGGCTGCTCTACCTGCTGGCCGCTCTGTTTTTCCCCCGCTTCTACTATCTAAGCCACTCGTAGAATAAACTGGTTCACAATCAGGAGAGATGACGAGGATTTTGATGGTCGCCTCCGAGGCGAATCCATTTGCGAAAACCGGCGGCTTGGCCGATGTGGTGGGCTCCCTGCCGATAGCGCTCGCGGCCAAGGGGCAGGAGGTCGCGGTCGCTATGCCATTCTACCCGGGCGCGGCCGCGGGCGCGCCCAAAGCGGAGAGCGTTTATCGAAACCTGCGGATCTGGCTGGGACGCGACGCCTATGACGTGAACATCCGCATGTTGAAGCATGACGGTGTCACGTTCTACTTTGTCGAATGCCCGCCATTGTTCGGCCGTCCGGAACTCTACGGCGCGGGCGGCGAGGATTATCCGGATAATCACATCCGCTACGGAGTCTTTTGCCGGGCGGTTCTCGGCATTATTCGCCATCTGTACCGCCCGCACATCATTCACTGTCACGATTGGCAGTCGGCCCTGGTTCCCGTTTTTTTAAAGACACAGTTCGCCGGGGACCCGACGTTTTATGGAATCAAGGTGCTGTTTACCATTCACAATCTCGGCTACCAGGGCTTATTCGATCCCACTGCCCTGGGGCAACTCGGGCTGGATGCGAGCCTTTTTACGCCTGCCGCCCTCGAGTTTTTTGGAAAGATCAATCTGTTGAAAGGCGCGCTGGTATTCAGTGATGCGCTCAGCACAGTAAGCCGCGGATATGCCCGCGAGGTTCAGACCAAGGAATATGGCTGGGGACTCGATGGATTGCTGCGCGAGCGGGCCTCGGTCCTGACTGGTATCGTAAACGGCGTCGACTACGGCGAGTGGAGTCCCGATCGGGATAAGCACATCTGCTGTTCTTATTCTGCCGCGGACACCGCTGGCAAACGTAAATGTAAGTTGGATCTGCTGAAGACCTTCGGCCTGACTGTGGACGACTTGGACAGGCCCGTGCTGGGAATCGTTTCCCGGTTTGCGGGCCAAAAGGGCTTTGACCTAATTGAGGAGATCAGTGCCGATCTGCTGCTTGAAGACATTTACCTAACGGTCATCGGATCGGGGGAGCCGCAGTACGAACAGATGTTTCTGGATCTGGCAAAAGCCGGAGCCGGGCGTATCGGCGTGCGCGTGGCCTACGACAACGAAATCGCGCATAAAATTGAGGCAGGGGCGGACATGTTCCTGATGCCCAGCCGATATGAGCCGTGTGGGCTCAATCAAATCTATAGCTTACGGTACGGCACGGTGCCCATTGTACGCGCCACAGGCGGATTGGATGATACCATCGATGAGGAGACCGGATTTAAATTCCTGGAGTACTCCGGGGCGGCTCTTCTGCGCACGATTCGCGACGCACTGGCAGCTTACAAGGACAAGGCGCGGTGGCAGAGGCTCATGATTACGGGAATGGGCCGAGACTTCTCCTGGGATGCATCTGCCTCGGAATATATTGCGCTGTATAAGCGTCTGACAGAGTGAATCGTTTGGCTCGTCTGGTACATCACTATAACTACGGAGAGATAATTATGGCGGGTGAAAATACCCTGAATTTTACGGATGCTACGTTTGATAAAGACGTGCTGAATTCCGAGGTGCCGGTGCTGGTGGACTTTTGGGCCGAGTGGTGTGGCCCGTGCCGCCAGATGACCCCGACTGTGGATGCGATTGCTACGGATTATGCGGGCAAGGTGAAGGTCGGCAAGGTCAACGTCGATCACAATAGTGGTACGGCTGCCCGTTATAACATTCGAGGTATTCCTACGCTCCTGCTTTTTAAGGGCGGCAAAGTCATTGAGCAGAAAGTAGGCGCTGTCGGCAAGGCAGAAGTCCAAAAAATGCTCGAATCCCACATCTAATTCTTTTTTGGTTTGGCGGCGGAGAAGGCTTCGCCGCTTGGCCATTCTCTCTTTTCCCCTATAATTCGACGATGGAAATGCCCGTGGAAGTAACGCCGCAAGAGGTCCGGAAACGTCTGGATGCCGGTGAGCAACTTCATCTCATCGACGTGCGGCAACCCGGCGAGTATGCGACTGCCCGGATTGAGAACAGCGAGTTGATTCCAATGCGGACGGTGCCGGCGGAACTGGAGCGGCTGCAAGCGATGGCCGGTAGCGGCGCCTTAATTGTGATCTGCCATCACGGTGTCAGAAGCCTGCAAGTGGTGGACTGGTTGCGCCAGCAGGGGCTGGCGGCATGCCAGAGCCTGGCCGGGGGCATCGATATGTGGAGTTTGATCATCGACTCCTCCGTGCCGCGCTACTGAAGGAAACCGGGGGCCCGCCTTGGCGTCTACGTCATTGATGACGTACCGAGTAACATTCCACAAGCGGTTTCAGGAAGATGGTGAGCCGTCCGGGATTGAGCCGGAGAGGTTCGTCGTGGTGAGCGACGGGGTAATTCTGGATGCCGCTATGGCGGAACAGGACGAACCCCCGGCGAAACACAGCCAGGACGCGCTCGATGAGGATGACAATTTTGAAAGCGTCGGCACCGAAGTGTGGGAATACCAGATCGCAGATGGCGGAGAGCGCGAATTTGTCGATGCCCTTAAAAATTCGCAAATGGTTCTCGATTACCAGAAGATCGACGAACTGGCCTGATCTTCCGCACCACGCAGCGCTTTAGGCGATATCCGCCAGAAGAAATCTCTGCGGAGAACCGGCGGCCTGAGTGACGGCTTCCGCCGCTAGATAGCCGCTGCGGACGGCGCCTTCCATCGTGGCCGGCCACCCGGACCGGGTCCAATCCCCAGCTAGAAAAATATTCGGAAACGCGGTACCCGCCGTGGGACGCAGGGATTCGATTCCTGCCTCAGCGGAAAACGTAGCTCGAATCTCCTTCACCACGTGAGCCTTGACCAGTTGGGCGCTTGCCACTAGCGGAAAAAACTCCGTAAGCTCGTTCACGGCCAGTTGGATAATATCTCCCCGGCTCTGGCTGGTGAGGCTGCGTGAGGCGCTGACTACGATCTGCAAGTAGCGTCCTTCCCCTTTGTTGAACATCCACTGAATGGTCCGGTCCAGCAGGGTAGCGTGCGGCAAATCGGTGACCGGACGGTCGAACCAGAGGTGAATGCCGGTGATCGGCGAGTGTTCGAATTGAGGAGCTTCCAGTTCCGGAGCGATGCTTCTAAGCCGTTCAAAAGGCAGAGCCGACACATAATAGTCCGCCTCTTTGTGCCGGCCGTTTGCGACAATCCCTTCGCTGCCAAGCTGATCGACGGGAGAGCGCAGGTGCATGCGGACGTTGCTCCAGCGACTCCACGCCTCGGAACTATAGAGAGCTCCCAGGGGAACATTCGGGATGCCCATCTGGTAGGAATCGGAGCGGGCGAGAAAGCCGAGCCAAAAAACCTGAAATCCGTGAACGGCGGCCATTCGCTCCAGATCTTCGTTGATCGCGCTGACCAGGATCTGCCGCCAGAACCGGTCAATGACGCGCGCCGGCTGCCGCTTTTCCTGCAGCCACTGCCACATGCTGATGCGGTCCAGATCCCGGCGGCTGGAGCGCTCGCGCCGGATGGCCAGCAGGGCTCGAGCCAGCCAGATTTTCTCAGCCAGGGTGAAACAGCTCAGGCCGAGAAAAGATTCCGAAAAATGGAAAGGTGCGGGTAACCGGCCGGCGCGCAGACTCGAGATGCGGCCGCCGGGCTCAATGAAGTAAAACTCGGGGTAAAACGTGATATCGCGTGCGACATCCAGCCTGCCGTAAAGGTCCAGCAGATTGACGCAGCACCGGAGCAGCACGTGCTGGCAGTTGTCAATGACCTCTGTTTCGCCTGTAGCGGAGGCAATCGGGTAGGAAGTGGCCCGCCCGCCGAGAAAAGACCGGGACTCAAAAACGTCCACATCATAACCGCTGCTGCCGAGGGCTGCTGCTGTGGCCAGGCCAGCAAGCCCACCGCCAACGACGATCACAGAAGGCATTTATCAGGTTGAAAACGGAACTGGTACTCTTGACCGATGACCGCCACCGCCGCCACCGGAAAACTCGGTAGCGATCCAGAGACAGATCACGGCAAACAGCAGGAGCACTACGTCTGACAAATCCATATTTTTTAGATCTTCCTAGTATCCCCTATCGGCGGCCGCACTGCAAACCGATAGACGGCAGACACTTGGGGACAGGGCGTGCGCGGGGGCTCTTATGTGTTTGCCGCGGCCCGATGCAAGCGGTCGCGGATGCCCGCCCACTCGGGCCCTTCCGGCGGTGATTCGATCGCAATGTGGTCCCAGTCTTCCCGGTCAATGCGGTGGAGCAGGTCGTAGAGATGGGACGCGCAAGCGGCGGGGTCGGAGGGCAACTGCAGGCTGTACCCGGCCGGCAGCTCGGTTCGCCACCACAGGTAAACTCCGCTGGAGTTCCGCGGTTCGCCGATGAAGAGCGGCGTCCTGGGGCTATAGTGGCGCGCATGCAGACCCGGAGAGGGATGGGCGCCGGGCCGGACCAGTTGCTCAAAAACCTGTACGGGTCCGACCACCGCTTCGAGCGCCGATTGGGAGATCATGCCCGGGCGCAGCAACAGCGGCTGTTCACCCGCCAGAGACAGCACGGTGGATTCAATTCCAACGGTGCAGGGTCCGCCATCCAAAATGAAATCCACGGCGTCGCCTAAAGCTTCGTATACATGGGCCGCGGTGGTCGGCGACAGCTCGCCGAATCTGTTGGCGCTGGGTCCGGCAACCGGAACCTCCGCCGCCTGGATGAGCCGTAGCGCCACGGGATGGGCCGGCATCCGAAGTCCGACGGTGTTCAGGCCGGAGGTGACCGAATCCGGGATTTCCGGCTGCTTGGGAACTACCAGGGTCAGGGG
>DATLBY010000260.1:0-3639 GCA_035526665.1 Bryobacteraceae bacterium | reverse complement strand
TGAGTGAGCCCGATATCGTGTCCCCGGTCGCCATGGAATTTGATGAGAACGGTGACCTCTATGTTGTGGAAGATCGCGGTTACCCGTTGAACGTGACTGGCAAACTTGGGCGCATCAAGCTGTTGCGGGACAGCAATGGGGACGGTGTTCCAGACAAAGTGACGGTGTTCGCCGACAACCTGGTGATGCCAACCGGGGTCATGCGCTGGAAGAAAGGAATTCTGGTGACGGACGCGCCGGATCTGATTTACCTGGAGGACACGAACCACGACGGCGTAGCGGATGTCCGTAAGGTAATCCTCACCGGCTTCGCATTCACCAACCCACAGCATACGGTGAACAATCCGCTGTACGGACTGGACAACTGGATCTATTTAGCTCATGAGAATGCGGCTACCGCGATTATCTTCAAGGACGAATTCGGTGACCGTGGCAGCGACATCCGCTATGTGGACCGGCAGGGCGTCCCACCTCTTACTGAACATGGACGGAATATTCGATTCCGGCCCGACACGGGACAATTGGAGTCGCTGGCGACTCCCTCGCAGTTCGGCCACAGCTTTGATGACTGGAACCGGCACTTCCTGGTCAGCAACTCAGCCCACATCCGGCAGGAAGCGATCGCCGCGCGTTATCTGAAGCGCAATCCTGATCTGCCGGTCGCCTCCGCCGTGGAAGACATCTCGGATCACATGCCCGCGTCTAAAGTTTACCCGGTCACGGATCACCCCAGATTCGAGCTGTTGAGCGGAGTAGGAGAGTTTACGTCGGCGTGCGGCATCACATTCTACCGCGGGTCCACGTTCGTGGCTGAGCCGGCCCACAACCTGGTTCACCAGGATCAGATTCTCGACTCCGGATCGTTGTATGCGGCCAAGCGTGCGCAAAACAACTCGGAGTTCCTGGCTTCCACTGACGCCTGGTTTCGTCCGGTGAATATGACTGTAGGCCCGGATGGAGCTCTGTATCTGATGGACTACTACCGGATGGTGATAGAACACCCGGAATGGATGTCCTCGCATCATCATCATTCCGCCGAACTGACGAAGGGCACCGACCGGGGGCGAATCTACCGGATCGTACCGGACGCCGGCGTGGGAACACTCAAGGGGATCCGCCTGGGGAGCGCTTCGGACGAAGAACTGGTAAAGCAGCTGGCAAACCCTGTCATCTGGTGGCGGCGCACGGCGCAAAGATTATTGATGGACCGGCATGCCGTGCAGGCCGCCCCCGCCCTCATCCGGCTGTTCCAGGAAACGTCCTCTCCGCAGGGCCGGGTTCACGCGCTCTGGACGCTGGAAGGCCTGGGAGTCTTGGAACCGGCGCTCATCCTAAAGGCCCTTGACGATCAGGAGCCGGGAGTGCGCGAGAACGCCATCGTACTGGCGGAACAGCATATGACGGGATCGCCGGAGCTGCAAAAACGCCTTCCGTTGCTCGCGGGTGACGCATCTGCAAGGGTTCGCTACCAATTGATGCTCACACTCGGAAATATTAAGACGCCTGCCGCACAGTCGGCTCGCGACCGGATGCTTTTCGGAAACATCGAAGACAAGTGGCTCCAGATCGCCGCCTTAAGCGCCGCCTCGGCGGAAGCCCCCCGGCTGTTCGAACAGGCCATCCTGTCGGGTGGAGCCGAGAGTCCCGGCCGCACCACGCTTTTCCGGTATGTGAGCGCAGTGATCGGGGCGCGGCAGCAGCCTGCTGAGATGGAGCGCTTACTCGCAAGCATCTCCGGCAGAAACGCGGAAAAAGCATGGTGGCGTACCAGTAGCCTGGATGGCCTGACGCAGGGTATTCGAACCCGGCGGGGATCCGTTTCAGCAAAAGGAAAAATGCTTCTGCTGAGTCTTTTCGAACGAGGCGAGGCCCGGGTGCAGCGCGCCGCCTTGCAGGCCTTGCAGATTGCCGGACTTCCGCCGGGAGCCGGCGCGGATGCAGCGATACGGCAGGCAGCGAAGACGGCGTCGGACAATACTGCGAACGCTGACCTGCGCGCCAACTCGATCGGACTACTGGCCTTGTTCAATCCGGAAAGCCACAAGCAGACGTTCGCGGCGCTGATCGATCCCCATCAGCCGGAGGCGGTACAGGAAGCCGCGGTAACCGCGTATGGAAAGATCCGTGGCGACGATATCGGAAAGGCTCTGCTCGCGAAATGGCGTACTCTCACGCCGGCGGTGAGAGGCGATGCGGCAGATGCGATGTACCTGGAGCCGAGCCGCGAGCGCCTGCTGGTAACCGCGCTGCAACATGGAGACGTTCAGCCATGGACCCTGGCGTTCCGGCATAAGCGCCGCTTGATCATGAACTCAGATCCGGCAGTCCGCGATGCGGCACGGCCGCTGCTGGAGCAGACACCCAAAGACCGGGAAGCTGTCGTGAAGCAGTACGATGCGGCCCTGACAGCCGCGGGTGACTGGAATAAAGGACAAGAAGTGTTCCGCTCCATCTGCTCGAAGTGTCATCGTCTGAATGGCTATGGTTCAGAAGTCGGCCCGGACCTCGGCACGGTGCGAAACCAGCCTAAACAGGTGCTGCTCTCAACCATCCTGATGCCTAACCAGTCCATTGCTCAGGGCTACGAATCGTATGTTGTCGAAACCAACAGCGGCGGCAATTTCGACGGTGTAATCGGACCGCAGACGCCAACCACAATTACACTACGGCATGAGAACGGCAAAGAGGACGTAATTCCACGCCAGGACATCAAAAACATGTACGTCACGAATCTTTCGGCCATGCCGGCCGATCTCGAAAAACAAATCACTATCAAGCAGATGGCGGATCTGCTGGAGTACCTGAAGACTGCACAATAACGGGATAAACAAAATGATCTTACGGAAATACAAACTCACCGCTGCTTTCGCGCTTGCCATCCTGGCGCTGATCGTCCCCGTGGCATCCGGGCAGACCGCCCAGATTACCGGCATGGTGCGGGACGCAAGCGGGACTCTTATCCCAGGGGCCAACGTGGTCCTGCGCAACATAGCGACCAATATTGATGTACCCACAGTGACAAACGAGCAAGGCTACTACACGGTTGCCAACTTAAACCCCGGGATGTATGACATCTCGGTCCAAAAAGAAGGTTTTCGAACCATTACGCGTACCGGCGTTCAGCTCAACGTGGCGCAAGTGGCCCGCCTGGATTTCGATCTGGCGATTGGCGAGGTTCGGGAATCCATCACCGTGGCTGCCGAAGTTCCCATCCTGACCACGGAAAGAGCCACTATCGGCCAGGTAATCGGCAGTAAGAAGATCCTCGATCTGCCGTTGAACGGGCGAGATTTTACACAGCTGTCGACACTCGTTCCCGGGGCCATCAGCCGCGGCACCGAATCGCAGACGCAGGCTCCTCTGATCAGCGTCAATGGGTCCAGGAACAGTAAGACCGTGTTCATGATCGACGGCGGAAGTGTCACCAGCCAGTACTTTGATTCCGCCAGCGTTGTACCTTCGGTGGATGCAATTCAAGAATTCAATGTCCAGTCCAACTCCTTCTCCGCCGAATACGGACAGGGAACCGCCATAATCAATGTGTCGCTGCGCTCGGGAACCAACCAGGTTCACGGAAGCGCCTATGAGTTCCTCCGCAATCAGGTTCTGGACGCCAGAAACTTCTTCAACACCACGGGC
>DATLBY010000259.1:0-13104 GCA_035526665.1 Bryobacteraceae bacterium | reverse complement strand
TTTCCAGGTAGACATACCGGACGCGGCTCAACGGCAGCACCGACGCGTAGAACTCGTCGTCCGGGGCGACAATGAGCAGTTCATTGGATCGGCTTTGCCGGCAGTATTCGCTCAGCGGGGGCGCGGAGGGTAGCGTAGTTCCTCGCTGGAAGGGCACCCCACGCCAGCAGAGAATGGCGGGAATCAGGATGAGAGAAACGGGTTTCCATTTCAGCACCGGCGCCGCCCAGAGACACAGCGCCGGCATCAGAGGCAGCAGGTAGGCTGCATTGCGGTAGCGGAACCCCAGAATCGCCAGACCCATGGCCGTCATCCACACGATCAGCACGGCGCGATCGTGCCCCTTCCGCTTCCACCATACGGGAAGGGCCGCAATCGCCGCGCACAGCAAAGGCAGGTCCAGCAGGACCAGCCGACGCAGATAGAATTGGAGCTGTCCTTCGCTGGTGGTCTGTGGGGGTGAGCCAAGCCCGAAGCTCAGATTCTCCAGCAGTACAAATTCCGCCCAGAACCAGCGGGGATGGGCCATCAACTGGTACACATACCAGGGCAGCGCGAACGCCGCCGCAAGTCCCACCACCTGGGCAATGCGGATCATGCGGGTGCTTTCAGATGCCGAAAACCAGACGCCGGCGCAGATCAGCAGGGGCACCGCGCCAGCGACCCCTTTAGTCATGAGCGCCCCGGCGATGGCAAACGCGAGGCCCAGCCAGACATGGCGCCTGCGGAGCTGCGGGTCCACGAAAAGACACAGGGCTGCCGCCGTGATGCAGCAGGTAAGCAGCATATCCGTCAGATTCAGGGTACCGAGCGTGTACCACAAGTACGTACTGCCTAGAAGCAGAACGGCCCCTATGCCCGCCACCAGGCCTTCCATTCGCAGCGCCCACCAGAATACAAGGGCGGCGACGGCTGCGCCGCCCACCACAGACGGGATTCGCAGCGCCAACGGACTAATTCCGAAGAGGCGCCCGGCGGACGCCGATAGCCAGTACAGCAGCGGCGGTTTGTAGAACGCAAAGCGGCCCAGGAATTTGGGTGTCAGCCAGCCGCCCTGGGTGGCCATCCGGATGGAAGTATGGGTATAGACGGCCTCATCCTGAGCGGCGATCCGCGCCACTGGATCGATGTATCCGCTCGCGATGCCGGTTGAGTCAGCCTGCCAGGCGATACGCAGGAAAGCAAGGAAAAATACGGCGGAAGTAAGGAGCTTAGCCCGCCGCGTTGACGAAGACAATTTCCGAGCACTGTATTTTTGGAAGACTGACGCTAACCCCATCGCGCATCAATTGTAAACCCGTTAGGGACAGGGTCCTGGGGTCGTCCTGAAAAGTCACCTGGTAGAGCGTCTCGGCCTCCAATCCGCGAAACGAGAGCTGATATCGAGCTAACTCCCCGCCGTCGCGCGTAACGACGGCTACCCCGGAGCGCTGCTTGGCATCGTAGGACTGAATGGCATCGATAGTATCCCGGGCAGGAGCGCTAAGATGATAAATCTTCGCGTCCCTTACGCTGGATCGAACATTTTTGAAGGCTTTGACTTCCGCCGACACGAAGCTCCGTTCCTCGGAACTCAGATCCGGCAGCCGATTCATGAAGATCCATGGTCCGCCAAACATGAAGCTGCGTGTCGTGTAGGAATCGATCACCTGGCCGGTCATGTACCGGTCCGCGTAGCGGGGCGGAAATGGAAAGGTCGCGCCATAGGCCGCTTTCCGTGAATCGGATGTGCCTGAAGCGTCGTTCGTCATTGAGGTGACGTATTTCTGCACCATGTTGAAGGTCATCATGGTGCCGCCGTTCCCGCCGTTTTCCCAAACCACATTGGGCCGGGCCGCCTGAATCGCTTCAATCACCGCGTTTAGCCCCTCGACGGAATTGCTGTAATTACTATCCTTCGGATCGTGGGTATGGGTAGTCTTGTTGCACTGCTTCACCATATTCTCTCCGTCCTGTAGAATCCAATCCACGCCGTAGTCGTCAATCATCTGGATGGCCTGTTGCACGATCCAATCGCGCGCCGGGCGGTTTGAGAGACAGAGCGAGTTGGCCCCGTGATAGTGATAGGTTTCCGAGGAGGTCCAGTCTGGATTATTTAAAAGGACCGGAGCATCGGGCGCCGCTTCCGCCAGGGCAAAGTGAAGACCGAACTTCATCCCACGGGAGTGTACAAAATCGGAAAGGGCCCGCAGGCCGCTCGGGAATTTGCCGCGATCTTCCTTCCAGTCGCCAATTTTGTTCGCCCAGCCGAGATCCACGACGAAAAGCTCAAAACCCAGGCCCGCGGCAATCTCCGCATTGGCGAGAAGACGATTCTCGTTGATGGTCTGGTCATACGCCCAGGAATCCCAGACAACATACGGAAAGTTGTTGGGATCCGGCGGAGCTTTCGCCAATATCTGGTCCGCAAACCGCTGCGTCTGGAAACCAGCATCGTCCCAGTCTCCTTTGAAGACACCCAGAAAGGCGGCCGGGAGCGCGAACTCGGCCCCGGGAGCTATTGGATGGTGTAATGTGTCCATCAGGACAGAGATGCGAATCGAGTTACTCTCTCCGATGTGTTGCAGCGTTCCACTCGCTTTACCATCGAACTCCCAGCCCCCGAACAGACCCCTTCCAGTTTGATCCGCCAGCGCAAACCACGAGCAGTGTTGGCCGCGCGAGCCCGAATGAACCTCAATCGGAGTGCCCCCCGGATCCAAAATGTCCTGCAGCGGCTCAAAGTTTTGTAGTTGCGGGATGATACCCCACTGGTTGACACGGATGGTCCGAAACGTTCCCAGCTCATCCGCGAACGACCACGGCAGAAGATCCGCCAGCGTGACATATACCGGATCCGTTTGTAGATTTTTTAGGGTCACCCGGTGCCGGATTACGGGCTGATCCCGGTACATAAATAGTTCCAGGGTGACCTGGAGGTTCCGGTCCTCGGTGAGTAGAACGATGGTCTGTTTGTATCCGTTGGGAACCGGTTGGGCGAATTGCCGGACAAAAATGTAGCGCGTGCGCGACGTGTAGACGTCGTCGGCTACGGTAGCGCGAACCAAGGATGTAGGACGCAGGTCGGCACTACGCCACACGCCTTCGCCGGGTAAACCCGCCAGGGATTGAAACTGAAACGTGCCGGCAGGGGTGAGCTGAAAGACGGCTTTCACCACGCCATTCGCTAATCGCCATCGGCCCTCTTCCGGCTCAAAATCGAAGCGGAACTCGGATTGTGCGTTCAATACGGCTCCGAATGCGCAAAGCAATATGAGCAGTCGTCGAGCCGTCATTAACAGAGAAACACCATCCCGGAGAACTATTCTCGCGGATAAAGGCCCTAAAACCAAGAAAATTGAAGTTATGTGAGTACCAATACGCTAGTATTTGGGAACTCGCGGATCGACCTGGTCACTCCAGGCGAGGATTCCGCCTTTCATGTTGCGCACTTTTCGAAAACCCGCCTGCCGTAGAAAATCAACGGCCTTGGCGCTTCGCATCCCGCTCTTGCAGTGCGCAATGATGTCGTCCGCGCTATTGAGTTCATTCACACGCTTAGGAAGTTCGCCGAGTGGAATCAGCCGTGCGCCGGGAATGCTGCAGATCTGATATTCGTGGGGTTCGCGAACGTCGATTAAAATGAACTCATCCCCGCGATCCATTTTTTGTTTTACATCTGTAGGATCAATGTCTCCCGGGACCTCAGCGGCAACTTCGGGCTGCGCCGGAATTCCACAGAACTGTTCGTAGTCGATCAGCTTGGTGATTGTCCGATGATCGCCGCAAACGGGGCACTCGGGATCGCGCCGCAGTTTCAGCTCGCGGAACCGCATATTCAGAGCATCGTAGAGCAGCAGGCGGCCAACTAACAGCTCGCCAACTCCCAGGATAAGTTTCACCGTTTCAGTGGCTTGGACAATCCCGATCATACCGGGAAGAATCCCCAGCACGCCGCCTTCGGCGCAGCTCGGCACCAGACCGGGAGGCGGTGGCTCGGGATAAAGGCAGCGGTAACACGGTCCGCCGGGATACGCGAAAATCGTCGATTGCCCTTCAAAGCGAAAGATAGACCCGTAGACATTGGGCTTGCCGCTCAACACGCAGGCGTCGTTCACCAGATAGCGTGTCGGGAAGTTATCCGTGCCATCTACTACAAAGTCGTAGTCCTTGATGATTTGCAGTGCATTCTCGCTGGTGAGCGCCACTTCGTGCCGGTCAATCCGGACATGCGGATTGATATCGGTCATCCGGTCCGCCGCCGAGTCTAACTTTTTTCGGCCGACATCCTTGGTGCCGTGAATGACTTGCCGCTGGAGGTTGGTATAGTCGACGATGTCGAAATCCACCAGCCCGATCCTGCCCACGCCAGCGGCCGCCAGATAGAGGCCAAGCGGAGCACCCAAACCGCCCGTTCCGACCAGTAAGACACTTGCATTCTTCAGCTTGAGCTGACCTTCCATACCCACCTCGGGCATGATTAGGTGACGGCTGTAGCGGAGTATTTCTTCGTTGGATAAGGTCGCTGGTTGCACGGGAACTTCAACTGCCATGAGATCCTCCAGCAATGCTCGGCACGATGGTAACCGTATCCCCTTCCTTTACCGGCGTTGCATCTTTGCCCAGGTAGCGAATGTCTTCATCGTTCACGTATACATTGACGAAGCTCCGCAATTTGCCCTGATCGTTGAACAGATGCCGCCGCAGGTCCTGATATTTTTCCGTCAAACCGGAGAGCAGCTCCCCTACGGTGGCGCCGCTCACTTCGACCGAATCCTGTTTTTCGACAAATTGTCGTAGCGGGGTGGGAATCAAAATTTTAGCCATTCATTACCTCGGATATTGGAGTTCTTCCGGCTCGGCCCGCGTCTGGTCCGCATCCGGCAGGAAGCTGTTTGCGTGGTGGAATTCGCCCTTTTGAATCGATAGAACTACGAAAGAATACCACGGACAGGAGTTCTCCAGATCCGTCTTCGAGAAGTAGGCGTCACAATCTGGATGCGAATGAAATATGCCGATCAGCTCCATTCCCAGGCGCCTGGCCTCGGCTTCCGCCTTGAGCAGATCTTCGCTGCGCAGCTCGTACCGCGCCCCCTGCTCTCCTCGAAACGCATTCTCGAGAACAACGGCCGTCTTCACCAGTTTTTGGCCGCCGCCGTCGGTGGAGCCGATCATCGCGCCGCAGCACTCGTTTGGATAGGTATCTCTGGCATGGGCCACCATCACGTCCCATGCTTCATTTTCAATCCGGATCATCCCAAAAATGCTCGCTCAGGTATTTGTCAGCGCCGTCGCAAAGAATCGTAACAATCAGCGCCTTCTTGCTCAGCGAAGCCAATTCCTCCGCTATTTTACGGGAAGCATGCAGGTTAGCTCCGGCCGATACGCCGATCAAAATGCCTTCCTCGCGCGCCACCCTACGCACCATTCGATGCGCATCCTCGGTCTCAAGCCACAAGTTTTCATCGGGCACCGCAGGATCATAGATGGCCGGGACAATGGCGGTGGGCATGTGCTTCAATCCCTCCAGCCCGTGAAACCCCGAAGACGGCTGCGCCGAGTAGCACTTCACCCCCGGGACGTCCTCGTGGAGCCGCCGCGAAACCCCCATACAGGTTCCGCTGGTTCCCATGCAGGCGATAAAGTGAGTAATCCTGCCCTCGGTCTGCTCGATTATTTCTACAGCGGTAGTATCGTAATGGGCCTGCCAGTTAGCGGGATTACTATACTGATCGGGATAGAAATACTGCTCCGGATTGTCGGCGTAAATCGACCGGCACTTGCGAATGGCCCCATCCGATCCTTCCGCCGGATCGGTGAACACAATCTCAGCGCCATAGGCCTTCAGGATGCGTTTCCGCTCGAGCGACGCATTTTGCGGCAGGCAGAGGCGCACACGGTATCCCTTAGCCGCGCCGATCATGGCATAAGCGATCCCGGTGTTACCGCTGGTTGCATCTAGAATAATCTTCTGTTTGTTTAACTTACCGGTACGCTCGCCGTCCCGGATCATATTCAGAGCCGGCCGGTCTTTGACCGAGCCACCGGGATTGCGATACTCGGCCTTCCCATAAATTTCGATGCCCGGGAGATCCGCCGTAAGTCTTTGCAACTGCACCAGCGGAGTGTTCCCGATCTGCGACAGAATGGATGTGGCGGGTGGACCGGAGACACTACTCGTGACTAGCTGCGACTCCATGTGGATGTTTTCATTGTACGAATCCCCTCAATGTAGGTCAAGATTGAGGGGATTGGCTTATCTAGCCGGATACGTCTTCTGATACTTGTTGCGCGAATTTAGAATCGTGAAGGAGCCGTCCTGCATGGCTGACAGCTTGAGGGATTTTCCTTCGCAATTCTCTTCCAGGTTGGCGATCATCGGTTCCGGGACGTTATTTTCTTTCCCTCCGGCGATCGCAAAGTGCACTTGCCACAGATCTTCCAGCCCAGGGGAATTCCTAATGATCTGCCATGCCGCCGGTTCGCCGCCTTTTTTAGCTCCATTGTTCATGATCGCGACGCGCGGCTGCAGCGCTTGGACGATCGCTTTGGCATTAGAGGAGGCAGCGCCATGATGGGTGGTCAGGTAGACATCCACTTTGCCGAGCCGGTTTTCAGGGCAGACCAAGTCAAACTCCTTCCGGCTGGTGAGATCCCCCAGATCGACAAAACGAAATTTCCCAAAGGAGAGCACGAAGCCGACCGATCGCGCATTCTCCGTTTTATCTTCGGGAAACGAGTTAGAGGCTTCACACACGGAGTTCGCTGCGCCACCCTTTGGTAAGGCTGTTTTCAGCCCTTCCCCATTGGCGGCCACCACGTCGACAGTGACGCCTTTCAGCGGGATCGTATCGCCCGGCTTCACAACGATGTGGCGCCCCGACTGCACGGCTTTGTCATAGGCGCTGGAAAGCTCTTCGGCGCCTTTGCCGGTCTCCACATTGGGGCCATGATCGACAAAATTCTTCACCGGAAGCTTGGCCACCAGCTCCGGCACGCCGCCCACATGATCTCTATGGAAGTGGGTAACAACAAGGTAGTCCAAATGTTTCACACCGGCGGATTTGGCCGCTTGAGCGATCCGGGAGGCATCCCGCTGGTTGAAGCCCGGCCAGCCGGCGTCCACCAGCATGGATTGCCCGGCCGGGGTAACGATGAGACTCGCCTGCCCGCCTTCCACATCAATGAAGTAGACATCCAAGGTTTTGGCGGCCGGAGCCAAGGCGGAAGTACACAAACCCAGAATCAAGGCGGCAAACAGGCGCATGGATCGCATCCTATCACAGTCGCGGTTTTCCGCAATGCTGCCGCTATCCGGCTCTGCTTGCAGGAACAAACGTGCATCGCGTAACGTAAGAAGTTGTAGCGATGCCCTTTTGCACCAGATGCGGTAAACCTTCGTTGCCCGCCGACGTTTTTTGCGCCCACTGCGGCGCGCGGCAGTACAACTCCGGTCCCGCCACGGCTCCCTCGCCGGATTTCATGGGCAGCATGAGTTCGAGAACTGCGTCCCTGCTCTGCTATATCCCCATGGTGGGCTGGGTGTTCGCGATCATCGCACTCGCCTCACTCCGCTTCCGGACAGACCGGACCGTCCGCTTTCATGCTTTTCAGGGCATCTATCTGTTCGTGGTCTGGTTGATTGTCGATTGGGTGGTGTCGCCGGTTCTGAATTTTGTTCCCGGCCATGTGTTCTATCCGCACAGGCTGGCCGGTTCGGTCCTGCATCTCGCCGTCTTCTTCGCCTGGATCTGGATGATCGTAAAAACCAGTCAGGAGCAGACCTATCATCTCCCCATCGTCGGCGAACTGGCGGAGCGCTCTCTCTACGAGCAGCGCTAACCGGGGATTCCCGCCGGTCAAATAGAAGAAAGAGCTGCAACTATTGGCACAAATCTCCACTTAGTTGAGGAAGATGCAAATGCCGAATAGTGTCACTTCTTTAAAGAACTCGCGGAACAGGTCGATAAAAAGCTTTATGGCAACGTCACTTACCACCAAAGGAACTCTGACCGTTCTACTGATTGAAGACAGCCCGGATTACGCCGCCCTGGTGCAGAATTGGCTGTCCTCCAGAACAGAGATCTCCTTTGTTCTGAATTGGACCGACTCTTTGCAGGCAGGCTTGAGCCGTCTGGATCGAGGCGGTGTGGACGTGGTGCTTCTCGATCTGGGGCTGCCGGACAGCAATGGTCCCGACACTTATAACCGAATTAAGCTCAAGGCGCAGGGCCTGCCGGTGCTCCTGCTGAGTGGCGACGATGGCGAAAAGCAGGCGCTTCAGATGGTGCACGATGGCGCGCAGGATTACATTGTTAAAAGCGCCTGTAATGCCAGTGTACTGGTGAAAGCCATCCAATATGCGGTCATGAGAACCAGTGCCCGTGGCGAGAGGACTAGCGCCCAGCCATCGGCTGAGGCTACCCTCATTGGCGTGATGGGTGTGAAGGGAGGAGTGGGCGCTTCCACAATCGCCTGCAACCTGGCAGTCGAACTGCGAAGGCAAACCACTAAAAATACGCTATTAGTGGATTTAGATTTGGTTGGCGGCATGATCGGCTTCCTGATGGCTGCCGAATCGCAATACTCCATTTTGGATGCCGTCGCTAATATCCATCGTTTTGACCAGTCTTTTTGCGAATCCATGGTGGCCCATTCCGCCGACGTGCAAATCCTCTGCCCGCCCGGCGTCCCGAGTGCCGCCGAGCCGAATGCGGACGACCTGAAGCATGTATTGGGGGTAATCCGGAAGCTGTATGGTTTGGTGGTCGTGGATATGGGACGGCCCGCCACCTTCTCCCTCAGCCTGCTGGATCAGGTAAGCGAGCTGCTACTAGTGACTACGACCAGCCTTCCCGCGCTTTACCAAACCAAATTGGCCATCCACTCGCTGCGGGAAGCCGGCCTAGAGAAGGATCGTCTCAAAATCATCGTGAATCAGGTCTCCATCGGCCAGGAATTCTCCACCAACGAGCTGGACAGTCTCTTCGGTATGCCGGTTTATGTAAGGTTTCCGCCCTCAAACCAGGAATTGCACGACGCTTGCGTGAAGAAGGAGGTCGCTGCCAGGAATGGCCAGTTCGGCGCCCACACGCGGGTCTTGGCCCAAAAGTTGGCGGGCGTGCAGCCGGCCAAGCCGAAAGGCAGGGTTTCGCGCCTGTTCTCGTTTGCCGAAAAACCTTATCCGATGGAGAGCACATCTGGAGGTAATAGGGAGTCTCTGACAGGGAGCCTCTAATGGAGGCCACCAACATGTTCATATTGTTGATACAGAAAAATCCCGCGGAAACCGCGCTGATTCGAAGCGCCCTGGCTCAAATGGAAGATACGGTGGTCCACGTCCAGTGCGTGGAAAGTCTGGCCACCGCGCTGGCACGTATTGGAGGGGGCGGCGTGGACCTCATCCTGATGGATCTCTCGTTGCAAGACGACGGCTCCAATGACCCGTTGAGCGGCTTCCTGCAGATGCAAAAGGCTGCCTCGCCAACCCCGATCATCGTTCTTTACGCCGCTGACGAAGAGGGCTTGGCGCTGCGGGCGATGCGTGCCGGCGCTACCGACTACTTATTGAAAGAGAGATATAGCGATGGCGTGGCTTCCGTCATGCGCACGGCAATGAACCTGGGTCGCAAAAGGCCGGAACACCGGAACTCAAACTCCTTTATGCCCTCGCCGCAGCTTGGCGGAGTGATTTCGTTCATCGGCGCCAAAGGTGGGGTCGGCGTCACAACGGTGGCCCTGAATGTAGCCTGTGTCCTGGCCAAGACCAGAAAAGTGATCCTGGTGGAATTGAGTCCGGCGTTTGGAACGTTGCAGCCGTATCTCAAGCCCTACGGGCAACTGCAAAACACTTCGCATTTGCTGCGAACCGAGGCGACCCAAATCAGCCCCGCGGCGGCAGTTGCTTGTCTGTGGCCCTGCAACGACTTGCCGAACCTGAGATTGCTATTCGGCCCGCAAACGGCCGCCGAGTGCGGGGACCTGAGGCCCGACCGGGTAAAACAATTAATCACCGCGCTGCTCGCGTTGGCGGATTACGTGATACTCGATCTTCCTGCTTCGCTATCGGAGGCGAACCGCGCCGCCATCGAAGATTCCGGCCGGCTGCTTCTGGTGATGGAGCGGGATCCTAACTGCACCCAATCGGCCAAGCTGATGGCGCGCGCTCTGGAAGCCTGGGACGGCACGCCGCAGATCGAGACAATTTTAGTTAATCGAACCTTGGTGAGCTGTCCGGTGCCTTTGCCGGAGATCGAAGCGGAAATGGGATTCCCGGTTTTAGGCATGGTTCCGCCGGCGCCCGACATCTGTCTCGCGGCCCAGCGTGCCCATGCACCGCTTACCGTGTTTCAGCCCGACTGCCTGATCGCGGAAAGCCTGGCCGGCCTTGCCGATAAATGTGCATCATCGGCCAGAACACTAACCATCGTGGCGTGAGCCGGGCCTTTATGACCTGTCCCACGTTTTAAAAGGACCTCGTTCGCCACCCCCACCCCAGTGGTGTCCGAAGATTGTGTTGACCTAGGTGGAAGACTCAAGGTCCATAGCGGCGATCTTCTCGTTCACGTCTTTCACATGTTTTAGATTTCGCTCCGTTAGGTCCAGATAGGAGCTCGCTGTCCATAGTAAAATCTTCGCATCTCGTATCTTGCCCGTCTGTATTGCCCTGAGCGACTTCTTTGCGTACTCTTCTGCTAGTGCGTACCCGCCATTAATAAACGGGGGGATTCCACGATCTGTCTGCGCGGCTTCTCGTCTGGCGCTAATCTGCCCTATCATGGAGGCGATTCGGCTCTCCGCAGGATTCATGTTCGCTACACGCTCACGGAGAAACTCCGAGAACAGGGATGACAGACTAGTGCTGAGTTGCTCCTGAATTTCTTCGAAGAGCTGAAGCTCCGAATCCTTGACGTAAATCGTTTTATTCGGCATGTACCAAATATACTTACAGCGTATACTTATGTCAAACTCTTGCTGCACCTTTAAAGGAAGTGAAGATGTTCTGCCCTTTGCTGTAGAGTGCTACCGGTTCATCAAGCAAGGTGTGTTATATTTATTCATAGTAGTGAATAAATACTCATGACCACGGCTGTCGGTATTGTCGGATTTCGGGGCTATAGTGGCGCGGAGCTCGTCCGCATTCTCGAGCGCCATCCCGGCGTCCAGCCGGTCCTGATGGAGCATCGCGCCGATCCGGCCGGTGAGCTCATCCCCAGGGGCGCCAAGCGCTTACCCCGCATCCCATGTACCCCCGACGCCGCCCGGGAGGCCGGAATTCAAGCCGTATTCCTCGCCACGCCGCCCGAAGTGTCCCTCGATCTCACACCCGGCCTGCTGGAGGTGGGCGCGAAAGTTATCGATCTCAGCGGCGCCTTCCGGCTCCGGACACCAGAAAATTACGAGCGCTGGTATAAAGCCGCGCATTCGCAGCCCGCCCTGCTATCGGAAGCAGTGTATGGCCTCCCGGAGTTTTACCGGGATCGGATTAAATCAGCCCGGCTGGTTTCGAATCCGGGGTGCTACCCGACCGCGGCGAATCTGGCATTAAAGCCGCTGCTGGACGCCAATCTGATCGACCGCAGCGCCGGCGTGGTCTGCGACGCCAAATCCGGCGTGAGCGGAGCCGGGCGCAAGGCGAGCCTCAAAACCAGTTTTTGTGAGGTGACCGAGAACTTCTCGGCCTACTCCATTCTCGAGCACCGCCATGTGCCCGAAGTGCTGCAGAATTCCGGTCTGCGCGAGCACGAGTTCAGCTTTACCGCGCAGCTTCTGCCGATTGACCGCGGCATCCTGGAAACCATCTATTTTCGTGCCGCGCGCTCCACCAGCGCCGCTGAGATCATAGATACGTATGAATCGTTTTACCAGGGCGCCCCATTCGTCCGGTTGTACGATCCCGGCGTGACCCCGGATCTGCGGGCAATTCAACGTACGAATTTCTGCGATATCGGCGTCACATTCGACGCATCTACCGGGCGTGGGGTATTGGTGGCAGTGATCGACAACCTTGTCAAAGGCGCCGCCGGTCAAGCCGTGCAAAATATGAACCTGATCCTCGGCTTCGATGAGCACGAAGGGCTGCTGTGAAAATTCTGATAAAGCTGGGCGGCACGCTGCTCGACTCCCCCGCATCGCGAGACCGCCTGGCGCGGGAGCTCGCGGATTTGCAGTCCGCAGCCGAGCTTGTTGTCGTGCATGGCGGCGGTAAGCAGATGACGCGTTTTCTATCCGAGCGTGGTGTCGAAAGCAGTTTTGTCGGCGGTCTTCGCGTCACTACTCCGGATGTGATTGATGCCGTGCTCAAGGTATTGGCCGGGAGCGTGAACCACGAACTGCTCGCAGCCCTGGCAGCGGCCGGGTCCAATGCCGTGGGACTGAGCGGCATCGATGCCTGCATTGTCGAGGCCGAGCCGATGCACGCCGACCTGGGAGCAGTCGGACGTCCCGTGCGGTGCAACCCGGCCGTATTAAACCTGCTGGCCTCCAACGGCTACCTGCCCGTGATCGCGTGTGTGGCAGGGGACCGGCAGGGACGCGTATACAACGTAAATGCCGACCAGATGGCCGTCGCTTGTGCCGCGGGCTTTCATGCGGACCGGCTCCTGTTCCTGACCGATGTAGACGGCGTGCGCGGCGCCGATAGCAGCATCCTCCCGACTCTTTCGCCGGCTGCCTGCAATGCATTGATTAGTTCCGGCGTGGCGACCGGCGGCATGCAAGCGAAGTTAAATGCTGCCTGCGACGCTCTCGCCGCCGGCATCGGACAGGTTGTCATCGCCCCCGGAGCTCTTGCCGGGGCCGCTGGGCGAATCCTGGCGGGCGAGCCAATCGGGACCCGGTTGGTGCCGGAGGGCAGTGCTTTCAATGCATAATGTCCTCACGTCTGAGATCTCCGGGAGCACGTTGGCTGATTCTTCCCTGACCATTCGTAAAGCATCGATGCTCGATATCCACACGCTGCTTTCGTTGGTAAACGATTATGCCGGCAAAGGCGTGATGCTCCCCCGAACCGAGTTTGAGATGTCGGAAAATATCCGCGACTTCACACTCGTCTTCGATGGTGAGACCCTGGCCGGCTGCGGCGCCCTGCATTTCTACGGACCGACAACGGGCGAAGTCCGGTCG
>DATLBY010000258.1:0-12085 GCA_035526665.1 Bryobacteraceae bacterium | reverse complement strand
AAAATTCCGCTCGACAACGTGCAGGAAGTTTCCGGCACGAACGAAGTGATTGTGAGCACCGAGATACAAGGGGAGCAGGCTCTGGACGCGGCGCAAAAAACGATGGTCGACACGTTCGCTTCCACGTTTGGGACCCAGGGGGCGCAGTTGGACATCAACAATGCCAACCAGAATACGCTGGCGGATCGCCTCCGCGATCCTTTGCAGCGGGCTGGCGCGGCCGTCTCCGAGCAGCAGTTGCAGGAACTGGTCAAAATTATTCTGCAGTTCAAGAACACTCCCCCGCAATCCGGACTGGTGCGCAGCATCGACCAATTGGCCGGCGTCCCTGGCGTGACGCCGCAAGTTTTGAATGTTTTGAAGCAGGAGTTGTATCCCGCGCCGTATACCATCCGGAACAAGGAAATGGTGGGTCCGAAAATCGGAGCCGACCTCCGCCGCCAGGCAATTATGGCAACCTTGTACGCATTAGGGGCGATGCTGGTCTATATCGCGTTCCGCTTCGAGTGGATTTACGGTGTAGCCGCAGTGGTGGCGGTGTTCCATGACACCATCATTACGCTTGGTCTCTTCTCTTTGTTTGATAAAGAGTTGTCCCTGACTGTGGTTGCGGCCTTGCTCACCCTTGTGGGCTACTCCATGAACGACACCATTGTGGTATTTGACCGCATTCGCGAAAATCTGAAGATTATGCGCCGTGAGCGGCTGGAGACCGTGATCAATAAGAGTGTGAACCAGACGCTGAGCCGGACAGTTCTGACTTCCGGATTGACTCTGCTCACCGCGCTATCGCTGTTCCTGTTTGGTGGACCGGTGTTGAATGGATTTGCTTTTGCCCTAGTAGTTGGAATTATCGTAGGAACGTATTCGTCGATCTTTATCGCCAGTCCGATTCTGGTGTTTTGGCAGAGTTTTGTGGAGAAGCGAAAGGCTCCCGCTGTTGCGTCATCCGCAACCGCTACGGCCCGTAGAACAGTAAAGTAGTACGGGCCAGGGCCCGTCAAACTGAAAGGACAAACGTCTATGTTTGAGCAGACATTCGTGGAAGGCGCCAATAAGACACGCAAGAGCGCGTCAGTGTTTATCTCGTTTGCCATTCAGGTGGGATTAATCGTGGTCGCCATTCTCATCCCCCTGATTTATAACGAGGTGCTTCCGAGGACGCAATTGACCAGCTTCCTGGTCGCCCCGCCGCCTCCTCCTCCTCCGCCGCCACCGCCGGCCGCGGCTCCGGTGAAAGTGGTCAAGCAGGTCCCGCGTCAGTTCGACGCCGGCAAGCTAATGGCTCCAAAGACAATTCCCAAAGAGATCGCTAAGATTACCGAAGAGGAGATGCCGCAAATGGGTGCTCCTGGCGTAGTCGGCGGCGTACCCGGCGGCGTACCCGGAGGAGCCCCGGGGGGCGTCATAGGCGGTATTATCGGTTCGGTTCCGTCAGCAGCACCGCCCCCGCCTCCTGTAAAGGAAGCGCCCAAGCCGGTCACACCCAAATCGATTCGCGTGGGTGGAAACGTACAAGCGGCCAAGCTGGTCCGCCAGCCGAAGCCTCTGTATCCGCCGCTGGCCAAGCAGGCGCGCATCTCAGGTGTCGTGCGGTTCAACGCGGTTATCGGTAAAGATGGAACGATTCAGAATCTCACGCTGGTCAGCGGCCATCCGCTGCTGGTCCCGTCAGCGCAGGAAGCTGTTCGCCAGTGGGTGTACCAACCAACTACCCTCAATGGTGAGCCGGTGGAAGTTGTAACCACCATCGACGTGAACTTCACGTTGAGTCAGTAAGAAGCGGGGTTAACGCGTCCGCTTGGTTTTTGAGCAAGTAATCAGTACACTAATTCAACTCGCAGGAGACTAACTTCAATGTTGCTACAAATGCAGGTTTGGGCTTTCATGCTTCTTCAGGAAGCATCGGGGCCCGCCATCAGCTTCGACCCGCGGCAGATGTGGGGACAGATGACCTGGCTCGGTAAGGGCGTCGTCACTGTTCTCTTCATCATGTCAGCCTGGTCTATCGGTGTCATGATTGATCGCGCCATCGCTTTTAATGCGGCGCGAAAACAGTCCCGGGAGTTTGCTCCCGCGGTTGCCGGGGCTTTGCGAGAGGGAAAACTGGACGAGGCCATCAAAATCGGCGATCGTTACAAAAAGAGCCATCTGGCGAAAGTTGTGGTCGCGGGACTGCAGGAGTTCCGTGCGCATCAGGATTCCAATGAAATCCCCGGTGAAGAGATTGAAGCCTCCAAGCGTGCCCTGGACCGCTCCGAGGCGATTGTGCACGCCGAGTTGAAGCGCGGCATTAGCAGCCTTGCCACCATCGGTTCGACGGCTCCCTTCGTGGGCCTGTTCGGAACGGTTATCGGTATTATCAATGCGTTCAAAGGCATTGCAACCGAAAAGTCGGCAGGTCTGGGCGCGGTTTCCGCCGGTATCTCGGAAGCATTGGTGACGACGGCCGTGGGTCTGTTCGTGGCTATCCCTGCCGTTTGGATGTTCAACTATTTCACCAATAAGCTGGAGTCGTTCGACGTCGAAATGGGCAACTCGAGTTCGGAGCTGCTGGATTATTTCCTCAAGCGCTCGGCCCAGAGATCCGCGAAGAAGATTTAGTTGTAGCGGAGTTTGCGAGTTGAACCAGGCTCCGGGGCTGACCGCAGCTTCGGAGCCTGGACGCACAAAGCAGACAACGAATTAGGAGACTCATCGAAATGAAGAAAATGGCAACCGCCCCAGTAGTCGCCGACATTAATGTCACCCCGATGGTGGACGTGATGCTGGTGTTGCTGATTATTTTCATCGTCATTACCCCTATGCTCAATAAGGGTATTTCGGTGGACATGGTCAAGGCGAAAAATCCGAGTACAATGCAGGCCGCGGACAAGGAAGACGCCGTGGTCGTGGCTGTCAGCCGCGACGGCAAGGTGTATCTGGGTACCAATCAGATGCCGCCGGATCAGTTACCACAGAAAGTGAAAGATCTTCTGACAAATAAGCTGGACAAGACTGTATACCTGCGGAGCGATTCCCGGGCGCGCTATGAACGGGTGGTGGATGTAGTGGACAACCTTCGGACCGCTGGTGTAGATCAGCTTGGGCTGTTGACGGAGCAGGTTCAGGAAAAAGATAAGGACAAGGCTCTCAAGACCGCCGCTCCGCCGGCCGGGCAGTAAACCAGCAGGCGTGGGAGACGTATAATTGGCCTTCACGGGTCAGGCGAAATCGGAACTTCTTTAAGGAGTAATTTTTATGGGAATGGGAGTCGGTGGTAAGGGCGGCGCGAAAGCGGACATCAACATGACGCCCTTGATAGACGTTCTCTTAGTGCTGCTGATCATTTTTATGGTCATTACGCCCCTCACACCGCATGGTCTGGATGCGCTGGTGCCTCAACCGCCGCCACCGAACGCGGCGCCTCCGCCGCCCGATCAGGATCGTACGGTGGTGATCATCATCGACAAAGATAAGTCGATGAAGGTGAACACTGAGCCAACAGACGAGACACGTCTGGGCGAACGTCTGACTGAAATCTTCAAGACGCGAGCCGAAAAGGTGGTGTTCGTGAAGGGTGACCCGGATCTGGAATTTCAGTACGTGGCACGCGCCATTGATATCGCCAAGGGCGCCGGCATCGACAAGGTGGGTTTGATGACCGCCAAGATGGAGGCCGGACAGTAGTCTCATGAGGGCAAAACTAAGCATTCTTGCAAGTATTGTGATTCTGGCCCTTACCGCTACGGGCTGTGAAAGATTGAAGGCCCGCGATCACCTGAATAAGGGAGTTCAGTCGTTCAAGAACGCTAAGTACGCTGATGCGGTCGAGCATTTTAAGCAAGCTGTTGACCTAGACCCGACCTTTCCAACAGCCAGGCTCTATCTGGCAACCGCCTACATGAGCCAGTACATTCCGGGCGCGGAATCGGACGAGAACAAAAAGAACGCGCAGGCGGCAAACGACCAGTTCCTGAAGGTGCTGGAACAGGATCCCAAAAACAGCACAGCGGTGACCTCGCTTGCTTCACTGCATTACAGCGAGGCTCAGGGTGCGCCGGCGCTCGAGCAAAAGCTTCAAAAACTGTCCGAGGCCGAGAAGTGGTATCAAAAGCTGGCCGACCTGGAGCCAAATAATAAAGAGGCTTATTACAGTCTCGGAGTTATCACCTGGGCCCGCTGGTATCCGGCGCTGATGACTGCGCGTGCCAAACTCGGTATGAAGCCGGAGGATCCGGGTCCGATCAAAGATAAGAATCTGAAGGCGGATCTCAAGGCTCAATGGTCCGAGCCGGTCAACAAAGGCATTCAGAACCTTCAGAAGGCGCTGGACGTCGATCCCCAATACGACGATGCCATGGCTTATATGAACCTGCTGATCCGGGAACGCGCGGATCTGGCAGATTCGCCGGACCAGTACAAGAAGGAGATCGAATCCGCGGATAACTGGGTCCAAAAGGCTCTCGAGACGAAGAAACTCAAGGCAGAACGCGCGGCTAACAAAGGCGCGGGCGCTCCCCAGTAAATTTACAGGGAGCAGCATTGTTCACGCTGCTCCCATGCTTCCCCAGTACCGTGTCTTTAGGCGCGGTACTGCCATCCTCTAACCCTGCCTAGTGTCACTTTTCCTCAGGATCACCAGAGCGCTCTTGCGCCGCGCGACCAAGTTCTTATCCCCGGCTCCCAGCGGGGACCGTGCCCCCCTACCGCTGCGCGCCGCCGAGTATCGTGGGTACTTGCAAAGGCTTGAGGCCGATCCAGCCTCCCGTGAATACCTGCAACGTCACCTGGACAGGCTGGTTAGGACATTAACGCTGGTGCCGGCTCCAGGTCCGGACGGCAGAGTGCTGGAGCTCGGGTGTTACATGCAAATGACGCCCGCGCTGAAGCAAATTACAGGTTACACCGAGGTGGCGGGCGCCTACTACGGCGCCGCAGGCCAAAGTGGCGAGCAAGCAGCGCGGATGGAGGGGAAGGAAGTCTTCAGGTGCCGCATCGACCTCTTTGACGCCGAAAAGGACCGTTTTCCGTACCCGGATAGCCACTTCGAACTGGTGCTCGCGTGCGAGATTCTCGAGCATCTGCTGCGCGACCCCATGCACATGCTGATCGAGATCCACCGTATTCTCCATGACGGAGGCCGTTTGATTCTGACCACCCCAAATTGCGCGAGCCACACCAGCTTGGCGCGTTTGCTACACGGCCGCGGGA
The DNA here is from genome assembly GCA_035526665.1 of Bryobacteraceae bacterium. GTDB lineage: Bacteria > Acidobacteriota > Terriglobia > Bryobacterales > Bryobacteraceae > DATLBY01. Next base: position 6,892 of record DATLBY010000258.1, on the reverse strand, counting down.
ATCCACAGATGTTCTCGTGCTATTCGCGCAGGGCTCCCGATGATGCTCCGCACGTGCGCGAGTATGCTGCCCACGAAGTGGGGGATACTCTGCGAAGCGCGGGCTTCGAAATCGAGTGGCTCTTCACCGAGCCGATCGCCGGATTTGAGGAGGGGAAGTGGGTGAGCGGCTTTCTGGCCGAACACGGATTCGAAACGGGACTACGGGGAGAACAAACCTACTGCGTCGCGAGGAAGCGTCCTGGATTCCCGGTGGAGCGCTATCCCGCCTTCTTGTACACGAGCTGACAATCGCGGACGTCCAAAACTTCAGATGAGCCTGCAGTGGGCCCGGTATTCGTTGATCATGCTTAGCGCTTTAACAGTTGGAGGGGCGGCGGTCCGACCCGATATCGAATATGGCCGCGCCGGTGACTTCATTTTGCGGATGGACGCCAGCATCCCGGAGAGTAAGGGCCCATTCCCCGCCGTGGTGATTGTGCATGGCGGAGGCTGGGTCGGCGGCAGCCGTGACTACAATGTGGAACCGCTATTCCGGCCGTTATCCCAGGCAGGCTTCGCGTGGTTCTCCGTCAGCTACCGTCTGGCAGCGGAACTACCGCTCTTTGGCGCCGCGATCGACGATGTGCAGGCTGCGGTACAGTACGTAAAAGCCCATAGCGGCGAGTTCAAGATCGATCCCAACCGGGTGGCGCTGGTGGGTGAATCGGCAGGAGCGCAACTGGCCTCCATGGCGGCTCTTACGGCGACACCTGAGAGTGCGGTAAAGGCTGTGGTCTCCTTCTATAATCCAAGCGACCTTGTAAATCTGGTGCGGAATTCGACCATGATTCCGCCGTCAATCCGTCAGGCTGTGCAAGGCGGACCTTGGGCCGAACTTCTGCTGATGCGGCTGCGCCAGCTTTCCCCAGTGACACATGTGCGCCGCGACATGCCTCCATTTCTGTTGATTCACGGAACTGCGGACAGGTTGGTCCCGTTTGAGCAATCCGCAAAGTTCTGCGCAGACATCCGGAAGGCGGGAGGACAGTGCGATCTACTTCCCGTAAACGGCGCCGTTCACGGTATCCGCCGATGGGAGGCGTCGAAGGACTTCACCATGTACAAGCAGTACATGGTCGACTGGCTGGCAAAACAGCTAGCTGAGCCTCACTTGGCGGAGCTAAAATAAAATCTCTACGCACTTTGCGGGGGAGCTCCGGACCAGGCGCGGTAGGACTCGTCGAGAATCTCCACTACGTGGGCGACGCGCTGGCCGCGGCCATACATCCTGGCGCCGGCTTCCAGCTGCAGCATGCAGCCCGGGTTCGCAGTCGCGATCACATCCGGATTCACGGAATTGACGTTCTGCATCTTCCGTTCGAGAATTTGCATCGACATGTCATTGTGGACCACATTGTAGATGCCGGCGCTGCCGCAACAAAGGTCCGCCATTGGCATTTCACGGAAGGTGATTCCGGGAACCGCGCGTAGCAGCGAACGGGGAGCGGCCTTTATCTTCTGGCCATGCGCCAGGTGGCAGGAGTCCTGGTACGTCAGCTTGTACGGTAAAGCACCCAACTCCGGGTTGAGCTCGATGGATGCGAGAAACTCCGTCACATCTTTCATCAGAGTCTTGAACCGCATCGCGTTGGCGGCGTACTCGGTATCCTCTTCGAGGAGCTCATCGTACTCCTTCAAAGTGGACCCGCAGCCGGCGGCATTCGTGATGATCGCGTCATAGTTGCCCGCGAGCAGCGTATCGATGTTGCGGCGCGCCAGTTTCCGAGCCTCGTGCTTCAGGCCGGCATGGACATGCAACGCGCCGCAGCAGGTCTGCTGGTCCGGGATCGAGACCTCACAACCGTTCTTTTGCAGGACGCGCACCGTGGCTTCATTCAGACGGGCGAAACAGATATTCGCGATGCATCCGCCAAGTACCGCGACACGATATTTTTGCCGGCCTTCCGCGGGCAGGACTTTGCCGTAAAAGCGGTAGAAGCTGGGCGTCTGCACAGCAGGGGTAAGGCGCTCGGCTTTACCCAGAGGGCCGAGAAGCTCCAAAATGCCGGAGGAGCGGACGAGCTTCTGCAGGCCGGAAGCCTGATACAGATACAGCATGGCTCCGGCCAGTTTCAGATTGCTCCGCGAGGGCAGCAAGTGCTTAAAAACGGCGCTGCGGATCAGTCTGGTGCGGAGAGACGCCGGCGTATTCTGCACGATCTCAGCCCGTGCGGCTTCGATGAGCCGGCCATATTCAACGCCTGAGGGGCAGGCTGTTTCGCAGCCACGGCAAGCCAGACAGAGGTCCAGGTGCAAAATGTAATCGGGATTAATTTTTGCCTGACCGGTGGCCACCTGGACCATTTGGTAGATGCGCCCGCGCGGGGAATCCATCTCGACGCCGAGCTCCCGATAGGTGGGGCAGGCATTCAGGCAAAGCCCACAGTGTACGCAGCGGTCGAGGTCCTTCTGCCGCGGGGCATCGTGGAAGTGCCGGGTCTCAGAGGCGGCCATACATCCTCCCCCGGTTTAACAAATTGCCTGGATCGAACATTTTTTTAACCTTTTCCATCATTGCGAAATCGTTTCCCGGCGAAGGCCAGAGATCCATCGACGCCTTTCCGGACTCCGGAGCGTATTCGATGACGCCTTTGTGGCCGTGTAGATTTGCCGCAGCGCAATCGACAAAATACGCATAGCAGATTCCGTTTGCGGCGCGGGCCACCACCGGGACATCGAACGCTTCCACGGCGCTCTTCAACTCCACGATTGTCGTGGATATACGGGCGACCGCTCCGTTGGCATTTTCCTGCAAAAAATCGCGCGTGTATTCGCGGATTCGAGCCCATATAGCGACTGCTTGCTCCGGCTCCAGCGCTTCGGCGGCGGAGAACTCACGCGCGTAGCGCTCCATCACCCTGGCGTTGCCGCCTACCCGCACCAGCAGACACCATTGATCCAGCCCCACCCGCCCCGCGGCTTGCGGATTCAAGATGTCCACGGCGGAAGGCTGAAGAACGCTGTCGAGGATGCGGTCGCGGGCGCCGAATGTGGTGGTAGCATCGGCGAAGCGCGTCACAAAGGTACCCTCAGCCACGGGAGCCGGTTGCAGCTTGAAATTTACGGATGTCATCGCGGCTAGCGTCCCAAAGGAGCCGATCATGAGTTTTCCCATATCCAGCCCCGCGACGTTCTTCACCACCATGCCGCCGGAATTTATCAGCTTACCTTCCAGCGTTGCGAAGGTCATCCCGATGATGAGGTCTCGCGCCGAGCCGTAAAGCCGCCGGCGAGGACCGCTGGTATTGGCGGCGACCACCCCTCCGACGGTTGCATCGTCAAAAAATGGCGGATCGAGCGGCACCATTTGACCATTTTCCGCAAGAATTCGGGTCAACTCGGCAAATCGCATCCCGGCTCCGACGCTGATGGTCAGATCGCGCGGCTCGTACTCCAGGACGCCGTTCAAGTTGCTGGTGGATACAGTGACGTCGGCCTGACCCAAGGGACCAGCCATGAGCCGCTTGGTAAATGCGCCGCCCAGATGGATGCTCTGGCCGGCCGCCGCACATTCGCGAAGCACACGCGCCATCTCCGGGGCGCTCTGAGGTCTGACAATGTCCATGGAAACCACTACTTTAGCGCAGACCGCCGGCCGGTGGCCTCATCGGATACACTGGTATAAACGCAAACATTTGCAACCGGAGTAATCGCATGGATTCCAGACGTCATTTTATTGGCCGCATGGCCTCAGGCATTGCCACCACGATTGCCGCGCCTGGCGCCGTTTTAGGCGCAAACGAGCGCATTCGCCTGGGTATCATCGGCGCGGGCGACCGCGGGATGGAGATTGTGCGTTGGGCCATGTCATGCCCGAATACCGATTTTGCCGCCTTTGCCGATATCTATACCAAGCGGTTGGAAGACGCCAAGAAGGTTGCCCCCGGCGCCAAGACGTATCTGGACTATCGCTACCTGCTGGATGATAAATCGATTGACGCGGTTTTGATCGCGACGCCGCAGCATCTCCACTGTGAACACTTTGTCGCGGCCATGGACGCGGGCAAGCATGTTTATCAGGAAAAGACGATGGCCTTCACCGTCGATCACGCCAAACGGATGCGGGCTGCCTATCAGAAGGCCGGCAAGAGGACGGTCCAGATTGGCCACCAGTCGTGTTCCAGCGGGCAAGTTACCGACGCGGCGGCCTTTCTGGCGAGCGGCAACATGGGCAAGATCACCGCGATCCACGCCCACATGTACCGGAACACGCCGCACAACAAGCCGCAATGGTCGCGCAAGCTGGCCGATTATGGTAACCCGTCGGCCGAGTCGGTGATCTGGAAGTCGTTCCTGGGGGAAGCTCCCAAGCGGGACTTCGACGCCAACCGCTATCTGAACTGGCGCTTCTTTTGGGATTATTCAGGCGGGAACATCTACGAGAACATGTGCCACCAGCTTGCCTTCTGGTACAAGGTGATGGGGCTACAGGTTCCGAAATCCGCCACGATGACCGGCGGAATTTATCTGTGGAAGGACGGCCGCGAAGTTCCCGATACGATGAGCGTCTCTTTGGATCAGCCCGAAGAGCTGCAGTTTAGCTGGGACTCCGGATTCGGCAACAACGAACTTGGCGTGTCGGAGGATGTTCTCGGGACCGACGGCACCATCTCCAAGGGCCAGCAGATCCGCTACCGCCCGCAAAAAGTAAACCGTCCGGACGGCGCCGAGCAAGTGGGACAGACCAAAGCTCCCGGGAACGGTCACATGCAGAATTTCCTGGACTGCATACGCTCCGGCGCCACGCCGAATTGCCCGTTCGATGTGGGATTCCGCGTGGCGATTGCCTGCCGGATGACGGTGGAAAGCTACCTGCAGGGCCGCACCATAAAGTGGGATCCGAAGAAGGAAGAGCTCGTCTAAATCCGCCGCTCTGCTAACCTAACCTGATGGACTTTGAGTTTACACCTGATCAGGTGCAGCTCAGGAAATCGGTGCGCGACTTCGCTCAATCGGAAATCGCGCCGCATGTTCTCGAATGGGACGAAAACCAGATCTTCCCGCTCGAAATCATCAAAAAGCTGGGCGAGCTCGGATACATGGGAGCCATCTTTCCCGAAGATTTAGGCGGATCCGGCCTCGGCTACATTGAATACTGCATCATCATCGAAGAACTGGCGCGGGTGGACGGTTCCGTGGGCCTCATTGTGGCGGCGCACAATTCGCTCTGCTCGAATCATATTTTTTTGGCCGGCAGCGATGAGCAGAAGCGGCGGTACATCCCCAAACTAGCCACTGGTGAGTGGATCGGCTGCTGGTCGTTGACTGAGCCCGAGGCGGGATCGGATGCCGCGGGGACGCGGAGCACGGCTACTCGCGATGGCGGCAACTGGATACTGAACGGCGGGAAAACGTTCACGACGAATGCCCACTACGCCGACGTCTGCGTAGCCATGGCGGTAACGGACCGGAGCGCCTCGCACCACGGCATCTCTGCATTCATTCTCGAAAAAGACACGGCGGGGTTCCGCGTAGGTAAAAAAGAGAACAAGCTGGGGATGCGGGCGAGCGCCACGGGTGAAGTGCTGTTTAGTGACTGCCGTCTTCCCGCTTCCCAATTATTGGGCAGGCAGGGCGAAGGATTCGTGGACAGTTTGAGAATCCTGGATGGCGGGCGTATTTCAATTGCGGCGCTATCGATCGGCATTGCTCAGGGCGCCTACGATGCGGCTCTCCGCTATTCCAAGCAGAGAAAACAGTTCGGCCGGCCCATCTCGGAATTTCAGGCGATCCAGTTCAAGCTGGCTGATATGGCGACCTCCATTGAAGCGGCGCGGCTGTTGACCTACCGTGCCGGCTGGCTGAAGGATAGAGATCAGCGCGTCACGAAAGATTCCGCGATGGCCAAACTGTACGCGTCCGAAATGGCGGTGAAGGTCTGCGATGAAGCCCTCCAGATCCATGGCGGATACGGCTTCATCAAGGACTACCCGGTGGAAAAGTTCTATCGCGACGTCAAGCTCTGCACCATCGGCGAAGGAACCAGTGAGATTCAGCGACTGGTAATTGCACGGCAGCTTTTGAAAGGATAGACACCGTTGATACAAGCGTTTCGCGTTTTTGTGTTCCTAGGCACCTGCATTCTGTTTTCGAGCGTCGCGGCCGGTCAGCCCCTTATCAATACGAATGGCGTAGTGAACGCCGCCAGCTTTGCGGGCACTCCGGCGGGCGGGGCCGTTCCTTTAATCGCTCCCGGGTCGATTTTCTCCATCTTCGGCAAAGCCCTGGGTCCGGCCACGGGAGTATCCGCCTCCGCCCTGCCGCTGCCGGTTTCTCTGCCGGCGTCAAACGGGACATCGGTCCGCGTCACCTCCGGTAATACGACCGTGAACGCGTATATCTTTTACTCCTCAGCAACCCAGATCAACGCCATTTTGCCGTCGACGGCTTCTGTGGGCAGCGCCACGGTCACTGTTTCGTTTGGGGGACAAACAAGCGATCCTCAGAAAATCTGGATCGTACCGTCGAGCTTCGGCGTGTTCACTAAGAACCGCGCAGGATTCGGTCCCGCAATTGTGCAAAACTTCGTGTCCCCGAGCAATACGCCGGTGAATGGACTGGCTACTGCCGCGAAATCCGGTCAAACGGTGATTCTGTATGGAACCGGCCTGGGCGCTATTGCAGGCCCCGACAACGTGGCTCCTGGAGCCGTCTCCGCGGGGCCGGGAACCGTGGAAATCAACGTCGCCGGGAAAACGATTCGCCCTGTATATGCGGGCCGGTCACCCGAGTATCCGGGCTTGGACCAGATCAATTTTGTGCTGGAGTCTCCTCCCACGGGCTGTTACATTCCTCTTCAGGTCCGCGCCGGTAACAGCGTCAGTAATATCACTACGATCTCCGTTGCGTCC
>DATLBY010000257.1:0-3305 GCA_035526665.1 Bryobacteraceae bacterium | reverse complement strand
GTCGGGCACGGAGCTTTGCATCCGGAACGCCATCTCGTACTGGGCAATCCGGGTGGCGATCTCGGGGTCCTGATAATCGTTCAGCTTGACCGTGTTCAGCTTCGCCAGGTCGTCCAGAAAACGGCGCCGCGCCGGGCCGTCGTAACCGTCGGGATTCGACAGATACAGCACGGGGTCAGCGCCCGAGCGAAACTTTACGCCCTGATATTTGGAAGGAAGAAATCCGCTGCCCCACTGACGGTCCGCTAGAGCCTGCGAGGCGCCGGCTCCCTGCGAAACCATCACGACAAAAGCCGGCAGATCCTCGCTCTCGCTGCCCAAGCCGTAGGAGATCCAGGCGCCGATGCTCGGCCGGCCCGCGATCTGGAACCCGGTCTGGAAGAATGTCACGGCTGGATCGTGATTGATCGCTTCGGTCTGCAGCGACCGTATGACGCAGATCCGGTCGGCGACTTTTCCCGTATACGGCAGCAGCTCACTCAGCCATGTCCCCGATTGCCCGTGTTGCGCAAATGCAAACGCCGACGGCGCGGTAGGAAATTTTGTCTGATAGGCCGTCATGCCGGTAAGCCGCTGGCCCATGCGGACGCTTTCGGGCAAGTCGACGCCGTGCAGTTTCCGCAGCTTCGGTTTGTAATCGAAAAGATCCAACTGGGAGGGAGCCCCATGTTGGAAAAGATAGATGATCCGCTTTGCCTTGGGAGCAAAATTCGGGAAGCCGTCTAGTCCACCTGTGGCGGCTTTCGCCTCTTTCGCCAGCAGAGATGCCAGTCCCGCCACCCCCACCCCGGCGCTCGACATTCCAAAGAAATGCCGCCGGGTGAGCAGGAGCTTTCTCTCGTGCAAAGGGTCCATCATGTTCACTCTTTGGTTACAGTCTCATCCATGTTCAACAGCAGGCTTCCCACGGACGCGTAAGCGGCCAGCTCACGGGCGTTCAATGCCGGATCGGCGGCCGATTCTCCCTGCTTGAGATAGGCCCGGATTGCGTCCGGTTTAGTAGCAAAATAATCCAGTGCAAATTGCAGGTTGCCGCGCAGTATTTCCTCTTCGGCCGGGGACGGAGTGCGCGCGCTAACCAGGCGGAATCCATATCGCAGCCGCTGTTCGGGGCTAGCGCCGCCCTCCTTGAGCATGCGCTGGCCGACGAACCGCCCCGCTTCCAGGAAGGTGACATCGTTCATCAGATTCAGGGCCTGTAACGGCGTGTTGGTTCGGGTCTCCCGCACCACACAGCTTTCGCGCAACGCGGAATCGAAGTTGGCCATCAGTGGCGGAGCTACGGTGCGTTTCCAGTAAGTATATAAACTGCGGCGGTGCAGGTCATCCCCAGTGCTCTGGTCGTAATCCATATCCTGCATGCTGAGCTCTTTCCACAAGCCCGCGGGTTGGTAGGGCTTCACGGAACGGCCGCCCAGCTTCTCCACTAGCAGGTTGGATACGAATAACGCCTGATCCCGCAACGTTTCCGCCGGAAGGCGAAGGCGCGAGCCGCGTGCCAGCAGCCGGTTCTCAGGATCTTTTTGCAGCAATTCCGGCGTGGTCTTGGAACTCTGACGGTAGGCGGCGCTGGTCACAAGCAGCTTCTGCATCGCCTTCACGTCCCAGCCCGTGCGGATAAATTCGGTCGCCAGCCAATCAAGCAGTTCCGGATGGACCGGCGGCTCGCCTTGCGCGCCAAAGTCCTCAGTTGTTTTGACGATGCCGGTCCCAAAGTACATCTGCCAGAAGCGATTGACGGTCACCCTGGCGAGCAGCGGGTTACCTGGATCGGTGAGCCATTTCCCGAAACCGAGACGGTTGTTCGGAGCGCCCGTTGGGAGCGGGGGAAGGGCCGCGGGAACGCCCGGCTCCACCTTCTCACCCGGCGCGTCGTAAGCACCCCGCACCAACAGATGTGTCTCTTTGGGCGTAGGGCTTTCCGCCATCACCATCACCGTCGGAAACGTGCGCTCCAGCTTCTCTTTCTGTAGTCTCAACTCTGCCAGCTGCTTCGATATTTGCCGGATCTCCGGCGCTGCCGCTTGCTCGAAAAAGGCCTCTTGCAATTGCCGCTCTTCCACCGGGCTTCGCTCTGCGGCAGGTTTGTTGGCGATTGCCTGGAGCGACTCGCCCAAGGTAAGGGAGGAAATCTCCTCCGGACCCAGGACGCGATCATAGAGACGAACATCATCGATGAGACCGCGGAACCGTCTGTCTGCTCCAGCCCCGCCGCCGATGCGCAGGGGCTCGCGGAACGCTTTACCCGCATTCCGGAACGGCCGATACAGAGTATCCAGTTGCACTTTGGCCGGAAGCAGCCGCCCGTCGGCGTAGATGCGAACGCCTTCCGCCATGCGCGAACCGGAATATGTCACCAGCACGTTGTGCCAGCTCTTTGCGCTCAGTGCCTCTTCCGTTTCCAGGCGGATTGCATCGTCGGCGTAGTTACTCGTAAGGTGAACGTGCACCTTACCCGCATTTAAATAGATGCCGTAGCCTTTGCCCTTCGGGTTGTCTACCATCTTGCTGACAACACTGCCGTCCGGCATGGAATCGGAGTAGACCCAGGCGGAAATCGAGAAGCGGTCTTCAATATCGAAAGCTCCCGCGTCCTTGGCGTCCAGGTAAGCAGTACCGTCAAATGAGGCGGCGCCCCCCATGCGGCCTGGCTGGTAGGAGATGGTCCCGCCGCTCGCGGCTGGCTCACTGCCGGCTTCCATTGCAAATGCGGAAACCAACCCGTTGCCGGGTGCCCAATAGGACGGCGTTGCACGGGCCACCTCTTTCTCCCACGCTTTACGCGCACGCTGGATCGCTCCCGCGTGCTGATGCAGAAATTTCTGAGCGTCCGCGATGCGCTGCTCAATTTCGCGTAGCGACTGCTGCTGCTTGTCGGTAGGTGCAGGAATCAGCGGCGGAGAGTTCCCATATTTCATCGCCCTGCCTAATTCCGGCACGTTGTTGAAATACGCGAAAACCTGGTAGAACTCCTTCTGGGTAAAAGGATCGTATTTGTGGTTATGACAGCGGGCGCACCCCAGCGTGAGCCCCATGAACACGGTGGAGGTAGTTTCGACCCGGTCTACCACGTATTCCACCGCGTACTCCTCGGGGATGATGCCGTCTTCGGTGTTAGCGCGATGGTTCCGGTTGAAACCGGTGGCGATTTTCTGGTCGAGAGTTGCGCCCGGCAGAAGATCCCCGGCAATTTGTTCCAGCGTGAACTGGTCGAATCGCTGGTTTCGATTGAACGACTGGATGACCCAGTCGCGCCAGCGCCACATCATGCGCTCGCCATCATACTGATAGCCGTTGGAATCGGC